>JAKSOG010000071.1 GCA_024405715.1 Victivallaceae bacterium
TTTCTACTTCGACCGGCTCGGGGATCGCTTGCTTTCGCGTCGTCATATCGGCGCTTTTTGGGCGCTGATCTCGCGCGTCGCCGACGAAGAACGCGCGGCGGCTCTTGTTTCGGAATTGAAAAATCCCCGCCGCTTCGGCTTGCCCTGCGGAGTTCCCGGCATCGCGGCGGACGATCCCGCGTTCGATCTGGAAAAGGGCTACTGGCGCGGTCCCGTATGGTGTCCGACGATGTATATGATTTTGCACGGTCTGCGGAAATACGGCGAAGAAAAATTCGCGCGTCAACTGGCGGCGCGCTTTTACGACGCGGTCGCTTCACTTTTTGAATCGACCGGCACGATCTGGGAAAATTATCTGCCGACGCGTTGCGATGTGCCGGGCAAAAACGCCAATCGTGATTTCTGCGGCTGGTCGGCGCTCGCGCCGATTTCGATTTATCGGGAATTTCTCGAAACGTGAAATCCCCCGCCGCGGTTGTTTTCCCGCGACGGAGGGTGTATATTATGCAAAACGGTTGCTCCGGTATCCGGCAAGGAAGTGAAAAATCTATGAAAATACTTTTTATCGGCGACGTCGTGGGCAAAGGCGGACGCGAAGCCGTGCGCCGGCTGGTGCCGGACTTGCGGCGCGAATTCAACGCCCAGCTGGTGATCGTCAACGGGGAAAATTCCGCGGCGGGCAGCGGTATTTCGGCGAGTTGCGCACGCGAGCTTCTGGAAGCGGCGGACGTCATCACCCTCGGCGACCACGCCTGGGATCAGAAAGGTTTCGACGCCGAGATCGCGCAGTTCAAAAACGTCATCCGTCCGGCGAATTACGCGGCGGGCCAGCCGGGACGCGGTTTCGGCGTTTTCAGCAATCCGGCGGGCGGGGAAGTCGCGGTCATCGCATTGCAGGGCAAAGTCTTTATGCGCGACTGCGCCTACTGCCCGTTCGAAACGGCCGACCGCATCCTCAAAACCTTGCCGCCGACGGTCAAAAGCGTACTGGTTGATTTTCACGCCGAGGCGACCAGCGAAAAACTGGCGATGCAGCATTACCTCGACGGCCGCGTTACCGCCGTCGTCGGCACGCATACGCACGTCCAGACTGCCGATGCGCGCGTTTCCGCTTCGGGAACGGCGATGCTTTCCGACACGGGGATGGTCGGCGCCGAAATGAGCATTCTCGGACGCGCGATCCCCGACGTGCTGAAAAAATTCACCGGCGGGATGCCGGTCCGGCTCCCCGTCGTGGAAACGGGGATCATCCGGTTGGACGCGGCGGTCATTTCCTACGATGCCGTCACCGGCAAAGCGTCCGCGATCGAAACTTTTTCCCGGACAACGGAGGTATAAACGATGGCCGAATTTCACTTTGATCCGCCCGAAGAACTGATCGCCGAAATCCGCGCGGGGCATATGGTCATCATCACCGACGACGCCAACCGCGAAAACGAAGGCGATCTCGTCGCCGCCGCCGAAAAGATCACGCCCGAAACGATCGCCTTCATGGCGACGAACGCGTGCGGACTGGTCTGCTGTCCTCTGGACGCGGAACGCGCCGCCGCGCTCGGTCTTGACGCCCCCGAAGCGCACCGCGACCATTTCGGCACGGCGTTCACCCAGAGCGTCGATGCGATCGACGGCACGACCACCGGGATCAGCGCCTTCGACCGGTGCGTTACCGTGCATAAACTCATCGATCCCGCTTCGACGAACCGGGATTTTTCTTCGCCGGGACATCTTTTCCCGTTGATCGCGCGTCCGGGCGGCGTCCTGCGCCGCGCGGGGCATACCGAAGCCGCGGTCGATCTCGCGCGCCTCGCGGGACTTGCCCCCGCCGGAGTGATCTGCGAGATCATGAAAGGCGACGGTCATATGGCGCGGATGCCGGAACTCGACGAATTCCGGAAAAAGCATCATCTTAAATGGGGTACGGTCGCCGATCTCATCGCCTACCGCCGCCATCACGAAAAACTCATCGTCCGTGGCACCGAAGCGAATCTGCCGACGGTTTTCGGCGATTTCAAGGTGATCGCCTACCGCACGAAAGTCGACGGGCTTGAGCATCTTGCCCTGATCCACGGCGATGTGCGCGGCAAAAAGGACGTACTGGTGCGCGTTCACAGCGAATGTATGACCGGGGACGTTTTCGGTTCCACCCGTTGCGATTGCGGCGAACAACTTCACCGCGCGATGCGGCTGATCGTCGAAAACGGTTCGGGTGTGCTCGTCTATCTGCGTCAGGAAGGGCGCGGCATCGGGATCTTCAACAAAATCCACGCCTACAAACTTCAGGATGAAGGATGCGATACGCTTGAAGCCAATGAAAAACTCGGTTTCCCCGGCGATCTGCGCGAATACGGCATCGGCGTGCAGATCCTGCTCGACCTCGGCGTCAAATCGGTCCGGCTGTTGACCAACAATCCGAGCAAACTCGTCGGATTGAGCGGCTACGGCTTGGAAATTTCCGAAAGGATCCCCATCGTCGTCGCTCCGGGCAAGGACAACGCCCGTTATTTGCAGACGAAAAAGGAACGGATGGGGCATTTGCTGTAACATGATCGGGGCCGCTGTACGCACGATCGGAGTCTTTTCCCCCGCAGGCGCGGTCGATCCGCGGCGTCTCGACGAAGGCGTCGCGGCGTTGCGCGCCGAAGGTTTTTCCGTTGTCGTCGCGCCGCACGCCGCCGGGAAAAACGGCTATTTTTCCGGCACGGAAGAAGAGCGTTTCGCGGATTTTTGCGACCTCTGGCTCGATCCCAGCGTCGATGTGTTGCTCGCCGCGCGGGGCGGTTTCGGATGCGCCCATTTGCTGGAAAAAGTTTCTTCGCTTCCCGATACCGGCAAGATCGTCGGCGGCTTCAGCGACCTGACCGCTTTGCTTTGGACTCTCGACGCGCAGGGCAAGGGACGCCCCGCCGCATTGCCGATGGCGGCGAAATTCGGCGCGTATGATGAAACGACGAAAAATTTCCTCCGCGAAATGGCCGCCGGAAAAACGCGCCGCGCGGAAAATCTTGCCGTCATCCGGGAAGGGGATTTTTCCGGAAGCGCGCTGCCCGGCAATCTCGCCGTCGCCGCTTCGCTTGCCGGTACGCCTTATTTTCCCGATTGCCGGGGTCGGGTGCTCATCCTTGAGGAAGTCGGCGAACCGCTTTACCGGATCGACCGGATGCTCACGCAACTGGACCAATGCGGTGCGCTCCGTGCCTGCGCCGGGGTGGTGTTCGGCGAGATTTCCGGCGCCGGATATCCCGACGGCGCACTGGAAGAAACGCTGGCGCGCGTCTGCCGCCGCGTCCCCGGCGGCGTGCGGATGAATTTGCGCTACGGACACGAAGAGGGGACTTTTTTCCCGGTCCGTCACGGCGAAACGGTGCGCGTCGAAGGAAATACTCTGCAAATAAATTGATTTTCAGCGCGCGACGTGTTTTTGCACGGACAATATAAGCGGCAGAAGTGCAAGCATCAATGCCGCCGCAGTGAAATAGACCGCGGACAATCCCAGATAGTGAAGCACGAAACCGCTGACGCCCGCCGCGGAAAGGATCCCGAACATACGCGCGCTCATCGACAACCCGAATGCTGTGCCGCGCTGTTCCGGCGGCGTCGCACCCGCGAGAAGTTTGAGAAAAGCCGGTTCCAGTCCGCCTGCCGCGAAGTAGGTGACAAAACGCGCCGCGCCGAGCATCGCGGTGCTGTTGGAAATCCCTTGGCCGACCAGCGCGAAACCGGCGAGCGGCAACATCGGAAGCGCGACGAAATAAGGCGGGAAACGGTCGCATAATTTCCCGATGACGACGCCGGAAAGGATCCCTCCCGCCGCCGCCGCCGCACTGATATATCCCGTCCAGCGCACGACGAAATCTTCGCTTCGTCCGGCGGCAAGTTCCCTGACCATCAAAGAGAGATACGGCTCGTCGAAGCGGCGCGCAAAGCCGAGCAAGGCGAAAAACGTCAGAAGCAAAAGAACCGCTCCGGAAAAAAAACGGAGCCGTTCCCGCAACGGTTTTTGACGGACGGAAACGACCGGGACGAAATTTTCCCGGACGAAAAAGAGGACAATGAAACCGCTCAACGCATAGAGCGTCCCGCAGAGCAGAAAACCGCCGAGATAATCAAAATGCGATACCACGACCGTGCCGAAAAGATATCCGAGCATCGTGCCGCTCCAGATCGCGCTGGAAAGCAGTCCGAGCGCGAACCCCTGTTTCTCGTCGGGAACGCTCGTCGCGATCAAGGTCTGCGCCGCCGCCGTCGTACCGGAAAAAGCCGAAGCGATGAAGCGCATCAATACCAGCATCGCGCAGTTGGGCATCACAACGAAAAGCGGAAAACAGACGGCGTTGCAGAAACTGGATCTCAGGAGCATGACTTTCCTGCCGTAACGGTCGGAAAGCATCCCCCAAAAGGGATTGCTCAGACAGAAACTCGCCATCCCGAAAAAATTGAATGCCGACACCCAGTCGCCGAGTTCGCGCCCGTCAAGACCGAATTTCTGATGGATGAAAAGGGGGATGAAAGGCATAATACCCGCGAATCCGGCGAGACCGAGGAGTTGCGAAAGCCAGAGAAACCAGAGGTTTTTTTTCCAGTTCACTTCACTCACGACGGGGCTCCTGCGGCAGAAAGACCGACCGCAAAAAAAGATCCTGAAACACGTTCGGCCATCCGTGACCGTACCGGGTGTAGTCCCCGCGGAACCACAACCGCATGACCGGGAAAAAGCGTTTCAGAAAAAAGCGCGACAGATTTTTCCGGCTGAGCGAATAGTCGCGCCGTCCCGCTCCGAAAAGCAGAACGTCGTCGCCGCAATTTTGCGGCAGTTTCTGCAACCGGTCGACGAGCGTCTGATAGAGCCGGTAATTCCATTCGTCGCGGTTTTCGCGCAACGCCATGCAGGCGCGAGCGTAATCGTTGCGCCATTTCGCCATTCCGGAACGGTTTTGGTCGTGCTGGCGGTAAAGCGTGAGAATGTCCGGCACGATGCGCCACGCCCCGAATGCGGAAAGCACGAGCCCGATCCAGTTGTCGTGCGCGTCGGCGAGATCGGGGAAGGGGAGCAGCGCCGATTTCCATTCGGAAGAAAAGGCGATGTTGTGTCCCGCCATCGGCGCGGTGACGCAGCAGCGGAAAAATTGTTCTTTGCCGCAAAATGCCTCCGGCTCCGAAAACTTCCGCAGTTCCCAATGGGTGAACGGCAACGGGGTGAGTTGCGCGTCGGTGAGGATGCTGTCGCAGAACGCCCCGCAAGGAGCCGATTCCGCTTCGATTTTGTCGCGCAGACGCGCGATCTTGTCGGGCAGCCAGATGTCGTCCTGATCCGCCAGAAAGATGATGTCTCCGTTGGCGAGCGAGATCGCTTTTTCAAAATTTTTCGTCACGCCGAGACGGGCGAGATTGCGTTCGTACCGGATCACGCCGGGATGCGCGGCGATGAAATCGGAAATGATCCGGTATCCGGCATCGGACGAATCGTCGTCGGTGATGACGATTTCGTCCGGCGGCACGGTCTGGCGGAAAAGCGATTCCAGCAATTCGCCGATGAAACGCTCGCCGTTGCAAAGCGCCAGCGCGACGGAACAGCGTCCGTGCGCCGGAGCGTTTTTTGCGGCAACGTCGGGTTTCATCGCGCGCCTTTCAGGAAAATCAGATCAGACTTTTGAGCATATTGAGCAGGACGCCGGCGGCGACCGCCGAGCCGATCACTCCGGCGACGTTGGGTCCCATCGCGTGCATCAAAAGATAATTGGACGGATCCGCTTCCAGTCCGACTTTGTTCGCCACGCGCGCCGCCATCGGCACCGCGGAAACACCGGCGGAGCCGATGAGCGGATTGATCTTGTTTTTGCTGAAACAATTCATGATCTTGGCGAAAAGCACGCCCGCGGCGGTCCCGACGCAGAAAGCGACGCATCCCATCAGCAGAATGCCGAGCGTCTGCAGACTCAGGAACTGGTCCGCCGAAAGTTTCGAGCCGACGGCGATGCCGAGGAAGATCGTGACGGTGTTCATCAGCGCGTTCTGCGCCGTCTGGTTGAGGCGTTCGGTGACGCCGCATTCCCGGAGGAGGTTCCCGAACATGAGCATCCCGATCAGCGGCGCGGCGTCGGGCAGCAAAAAGGCGCAGAGCAGCGTGATGAGGATCGGGAAGCAGATTTTTTCGACTTTGCTCACGGGGCGGAGCTGTTTCATCTTGATTTTGCGTTCGGCTTCCGTCGTCAGAAGTTTCATGATCGGCGGCTGAATGATCGGCACGAGCGCCATATAACTGTATGCGGCGACGGCGATCGCGCCGAGGAGTTTCGGCGACAGTTTGCTCGTCAGCCAGATCGACGTCGGACCGTCGGCGCCGCCGATGATGCCGATGGAAGCGGCGTCTTTAAGATCGAACGAGATCCCCGGCACACACGCGGAAAGCGCGAGCGCACCGAGCAGTGCCGTGAAGATCCCGAACTGGGCGGCGCCGCCGAGCAACGCCGTTTTGGGATTGGCGATCAGCGGTCCGAAATCGGTCATCGCTCCGACGCCGAGGAAAATCAGGAGCGGGAAAACGCCGCTTTCGATGCCGACGTTGTAGACCATCCCCTGCAACCCGTCGGGACCGGAAATGCCCGCCAGCGGAATGTTGGCGAGCAATGCGCCGAAACCGATCGGCAGCAACAGCAACGGCTCGAATCCTTTGGCGACGGCGAGATAAATCAGAAGCAACGCCACCGCGATCATCAGCACGCGGCCGAGTCCGAGGATCCACGTCGAGGAGAAATTCGACCGGGTCTGTCCGATGATGTCGCAAATACCGGTGGTCTGCCACAATCCGCGGAACGTTTCGCCCCACGTCTGATTGAGTTTTTTGTCGGAAGCGACCGTTTCGTTGACCGCATCGCAGGCGATCTCCACGGGCATGAAGCATCCGACGACATCGCCCGGAGCCAGCATTTTCGCGCCGCCGAACCCGTCGATGAGGGAAATGACTTTCATCGACGTTTCGGCTTTGACTTTGCCTTTGCTCCAATCCTGCGCTTTGACGACCATCAGTTCCCGTCCGGGGGAAACGATCTGGTTCACCGCCATCGCGCTTGAAAAGACGGTCGCCGCTTTTTTGCCGTTGTAGACGAGGTAACGCATATCGTCCGCACCCCGGTACCAGCGGAAAAGCGGTTCGGGATTTTTGGTGTCGGTCCGGATCTCCCGGGCGTCGGAAGGCAGTTGCAACGTCGCCGCCTGAAGCGCCGCACCGACGCACAGCATCGCGAAAAAGAAGAATTTTTTCAGCATCGTCGGCACCTTTTTATTTGAGCGTGACCAGCGTGTCGCCGGCGGAAACCACGGCGCCGTTGGAAACGGCGATCTCGTCGACCGTGCCGTCCTTGTCCGCCTTGATCTCGTTTTCCATTTTGACCGCTTCGAGGATCAGCAGCGTGTCGCCGGCGGAAACTTTGTCGCCTTTTCCGACGAGGACTTTGAGCACCGTGCCCGGCAGCGGCGCGCAGATCGTGGAACCGGCCCCGGAAGCCGCCGGAGCGGCGGATTCGACTTTCGCGGCGCCTTCGGCGAGTGCGACGCGATAACTTTTGCCGCCGACTTTTGCGGTGTATTCGCCGCCTTTGCCGTCGGCTTCGACGACGACGCTTTTGCCGTCGATCGTCGCGGTGTAGACGGCTTTGCCGGAGGCGGCGGGTTTCGCCGCTTGTTTATAGCGGATCCCGAAGGGACGTTCGCCCTGCAGGAATTTGATCCCCTTTTCGCCGCAGGCGGCGGCGATGAAAATATTTTCCTCGGTCACGGGCAAGCCCGCGTCTTCCAGAAGTTTCGTGTTGTATTTGACGCCGAGTTTCGGATCGGCGTCGTTGATCTCGACCACCGATTTCGTGGTCGGCGCAAGGTTCAACTGTTTGCTCGCCCATTCGACCACCTGCGGGTCGGGCGCCACGGGAGTCTTGCCGAAGTAGCCGAGGACCATTTTCCCGTAGCCCTTGGGATCGAGTTTCCACGAGCCGTCGGGATTTTTGCCCTGCATCGCGTTGCGGAAACTCTGCTGGAAGTAGAACTGGCTCACCGGGGTCACCGACGTGCCGAAACCGCCTTTGGCGACGACTTCGCGCATCGCGTCGATGCAGTCGTCGTACTTGTCGAGGCAGTTGTTGTCGCGCATCATCTGCGTGTTGGCGGTCAGCGCGCCGCCGGGCATCGGGCTGAAAATGATTTTGGGCGAAACCTGCATCGATTCGGGCGGCATAAAGTATTTGTCCATGCACTTTTCGAAGACTTTTTCGACCGCCATGATCTTTTCGGGATCGACGTCGAGCGTATAGTCGGTGCCGCGCAAGCGGTGGTACATCACGAGGATGTCCGCTTCGCAGGTGCCGCCGGAAAGCGGACTCATCGCCAGGTCGATCACGTCCGCGCCGGATTCGATCGCCGCCATATTGCAACTGACCGCCATCCCCGCAGTGTCGTGCGTGTGGAACTGGATCTCCTTGGCGCCTTTGCCGTAGGTGGAATCAAGCAGTTCGCGCGCCGCCTTGATCGTGGCGCGCACGGTTTCGGGCGTGCTGGTTCCGGAAGCGTCCTTGAAAGCGAGACTGTCGAAGGGGATTCCGGAAGCGATGATCTCCTGCAGACGGTCCATGTAAAATTTCGGCGTATGCGCGTATTTTTCGTGAAGATTGGGCGCCAGCCCCATCATCGTGATGGTGATCTGGTGCTTCAACCCGTATTTGGCGATCGCGCGCCCGGAAACGTCGAGATTGCGGACGTCGTTCAGCGCGTCGAAGTTGCGGATCGTGGTGATGCCGTGCTTCTTGAAAAGTTTCGCGTGCAGATCGATGATGTCGCTCGATTGCGAGGAAAGCCCGACGACGTTGACGCCGCGCGAAAGCGTCTGGAGATTGACGCCGCTTTTGACCGAATCGACGCAACTGCGCCAGCGGTCCATTTCCTCGAAGGCGTTTTCCTGCGTGTAGAAAAAGAGACTTTGGAACCGGGCGCCGCCGCCGATCTCGATATAGTCGATCCCCGCTTTGACCGCCGCTTCGAGCGCGGGCAGAAAATCGTCGGTCTTGACGCGGGCGCCCAGACAGGACTGGAAGCCGTCGCGGAACGAACAATCCATGAATTTGATTTTTTTCATCGCGAAATTCTCCTTGATTTATATCGTAAAAGTCGTTACTTGTTTCTGATCTCAAGATCGACGGCGGCGACCGCGGCGGCGATCAGCGCCGCATCGTCCGCTTTTTTGCCGTTTGCGCCGGATTGTTTCTGATTTTCTTCGAGACGGGCGGCGAGAGGCGCCAGCGCGACGCGCAGAAGGTTCATCGCTCCGACCATCAGGACGAGGAAAACGAAAACGATCCCCATCCCGCATACCATCAGTTTGATCCCCGCCGTCAAAAGTTCCGCATTGCTCATAAAAAACCCCTGTTTTATCGGTTGATTTTTCCGTATTGCTCCATAAAAAAAGCGGTGCGAAAAGCGCACCGCGTGACCGTTTACGTTTCCTGTCGGGCGATCCGGACGTCTCCGCAACGGAAATGCAACGTTTCCTTTCCGCGGGAAGCGACGAGCGAACCGTCATCGTCGATCCCCGATATTTCCGCCGGGAAGCGTTTCCCGTCGGGCTGGATCAATTCGACCGTTCTGCCGATCAGGCGGTTTTCCTTTTTCCATTCGCCGATCAGCTGTGCGCGTTCAAAATCATACCTAATATAATGCGCGGCGATGGATTTTTCCAGTAAAAAAAGGAGTTTTTTTATCTCGAATTTTTTTCCGGAAAGCGTGAAAAGGGAGGCGGCGGGGCGACCGATCTTTTCCAGCGTTTCATTCCCGTCGTTGACGTTGAGTCCGATCCCGCAGACGACGGCGGCGAGTTTCCCGCTTCGCCAGATGCCTTCGGAAAGGATCCCGGCGATTTTTTTGTCGGAAGAGTAAATGTCGTTGGGCCACTTGAAGAAAAAATCTTTTTCGGGCAGGCATTGCCGGACGACTTCGAGCGTCGCCAGCCCCGCGATGACTCCGGCGTGAAATCCCGTTTCCAGGTTGCGGAAAAGGACGCTTGCGGCGATGCCGTCGTCTTTCGACTGGCGCCAGATGCGTCCCTGACGTCCGCGCCCCGCGGTCTGTTCCCGTGCGGCGACCATCGTGCCGTCGGGGTATTCGTCGCAATGCGTTTTGAGAAAAGCGTTGGTCGAGTCGATACGGTCGAGCAGGATCATCATAAGTCAAGCATCAATCCTGCAGGTTGGGCAGCAGACGCATCCGTTTGCGGCCGAGGGGGAAGCGGATCTGAAAGAGCGTCCCTTTTCCGGGGCGCGAGATCAATCCGAATTCGGCTCCGTGCTCGCGGCAGACGCGTTCGACGATCATCGTGCCGATGCCGTTGCCGCCGGATCTGGTGGTGCGGAACGCCTGAAACATCGTC
>JAKSOG010000072.1 GCA_024405715.1 Victivallaceae bacterium
CAGGATGAAGCGGCGCGCCGCGTCGAATCCCGCGTCGAGATACAACGCTCCGAGCACCGCTTCAAAAAGGTCGGCAAGCGTCGATGCGCGGCGTTCTCCGCCGCTTTCCGCTTCGCCGCGGCCGACTTTCAGAAACGAACCGAGTTCCATTTCCGCGGCGATCTGCGCCAGCGTCGATTCCCGTGCCAGCGCGGAACGCATTTTGGTCAATTCGCCTTCCGGAGCATCGGGGTAAAGCGAAAAAAGATACTCGCTCAAGACGATCTCAAGTACCGCGTCGCCCAAAAATTCCAGCCGCTGATTGTCGCAACGGGTCCCGTGTTCGACCGCATAACTGCGATGCGTCAACGCCTCCGCGAGGTACGCCGGGGTTTCGGAACGAAACCCCAGTTTTTCCCGCAGCCGACCGAGATTCGCCATTGCGTCCCCTAACGGATCGACTGACAGACGGTGATGACGATTTCTCCGTAGATGTCGTCGGCGCTGCAACCGCGCGAAAGATCGTTGAGCGGCTTCGCCAGTCCCTGCAAAACGGGACCGTAAGCATCGGCGTGCGCGAGACGCTGAACCAGTTTGTAAGCGATGTTTCCGGCGTTGAGATCGGGGAAAATCAGCACGTTCGCACCGCCCGCGAGCGGACTTCCCGGCGCTTTCTGGGCGGCGACGGCGGGCACGAGCGCGGCGTCCGCCTGCAATTCCCCGTCGCAAACGATGTCCAGTTTTTCTTCCGCGACGCGGCGGGCGAATTTGTCCGCCGCCTCGGTGATTTTTACGAGGATGTCGTTGCTGGCGCTGCCTTTGGTCGAAAACGAGAGGAACGCCACTTTCGGCGTCTTGCCGAAAAGCGCGCGGTAGGTGCCGGACGTCGCCATCGCGATGTCGACCAGCTGATCGGCGTCGGGATTCGGATTGACGCCGCAGTCGGCGAAAAGCAACACGTCGTCGCCGGCGGGACTGGGCGTGGCGAGATCCATCACGAACGTACTGCTGGCGCTCTTGATCCCGGGCGCGGTGCCGATGCAGTGAAACGCGGCGCGGAGCATATCCGCCGTCGAAGCGATACTGCCGGCGACGAGACCGTCGGCAAGACCGTGACGGCACATCATCGCGCCGAAATAAATGCGGCTGGAAAGCATCGCCGCCGCCTTTTCGGGCGTACAGCCTTTGGCTTTGCGCATTTCATACATCTCGTCGGCGTATTGCCGCATCAGCGGGCTGTTGACGTAGTCGAGACACTCGAAAGCGCGTTCGGCGATCCCCGCTTTGGCGCAGGCGGCGGAAATTTCCGCTTCCGAACCGAGTACGATGATCTTTTTCACGACTTTTTCGGCGATCGCTTTGTTGGCGGCTGCGACGACGCGCGCGTCCTGTCCTTCGGGAAGCACGATGGTACGCGCGACGGAACGGGCGCGTTCGGCGAATTTTTCGATTGCGGCCATTTTCAAAATCTCCTGTTGGGTTTATTTATCGGTCAGTTTCAGCGTGGTGCGGGCGATCATCAGTTCTTCGTCGGTGGGCATCACGATCGCTTTGATCTTGCTGTCGTTTCCGGAGATCACGCAGACTTTGCCGCGGCATGCGGCATTGACGGGCTCGTTGCAAGTCGCGCCGAGCGCGCCGAGACTGTTGAGGATGTGCGTCCGGGCATAAGGTGAAAATTCGCCGATCCCGCCGGTGAAAACCAGCGCGTCGAGATTCGGCACCAGCACGAAATAGGCGCCGATGTATTTGACGATGCGCCGGACGAACATATCCAGCGCCAGTTGCGCGCGTTTGTTGCCTTTTTCAGCGGCGGCTTCAAGATCGCGCATATCGCCGGACTCGATCCCGCCCATCCCGTAAAGACCGGATTTTTTGTTCAATATGGTATCGACTTCACGCGGAGTCTTGCCCAGTTCGATCATCCGGATGACCGCCGCGGGGTCCATATCGCCGGAACGTCCGCCCATCATCAGTCCTTCAAGCGGCGTCAACCCCATCGTCGTATCGACGACTTTGCCGTTGCGGATCGCCGCCATGCTGCACCCGTTGCCGAGGTGGCAGGTGATCAGATTGACTTCATCGACGGCTTTGCCGAGGAATTTCGCGGTCGCCTGCGTCACATAGCGGTGGCTGGTACCGTGGAAACCGTATTTGCGGATGCCGTATTTTTCATAGTATTCATAGGGGATCGCGTAAAGATACGCTTCCGGCGCCATCGTCTGGTGGAATTCCGTGTCGAAAACGGCGACGTTGGGCACGCCCGGCATCGACGCTTCGCACGCTTCGATCCCGGCGAGATTGGCGGGATTGTGAAGCGGTCCGAGCGGGAAGCATTCCCTGATGATCGCCTTGACGTTTTCATCGACGATCATCGGGGAAGTGATCTTTTCGCCGCCGTGAAGCACGCGGTGCCCGATCGCGCCGATCTCGGCAAGACTTTTGATGACGCCGATTTCGGGATCGACGAGTTTGGCGCAGATCTCGCGCACGGCTTCGACCTGATCCTTGACGGGGATGACGTTTTCGCATTTGAAGCCGTCGGGGCGTTTGTACACAAGGTTGGGAGCGTCGGTGCCGAGGCGTTCGAAAACGCCTTTCGCCAGCACGGTTTCGTTTTCCATCGCAAACAGCGTGAATTTCATCGAACTGCTGCCGGCGTTGATGACGAGAATTTTCATTTTTTTCCTCTTTTCTTGGGTGAAAACGGTTTATTTCTTGCGGAAAACGATCCGTCCCTTGGTCAGATCGTAGGGGGACATTTCCAGCGTCACCTGATCTCCGGGCAGAATACGGATGAAATTCATCCGCATTTTGCCGGAAATATGGGCGCTCACCACATGCCCGGTCTGGATCTCCACTTTGAACATCGTGTTCGGGAGCAACTCCTTGACCACGCCTTCCACTCGGATCACATCGTCTTTTGCCACGTCAGAATCTCCGCTTCTTTTTCGGTTATCAGGATCATATGTTCGAAATGCGCGCTCAAAGAGCCGTCGCGCGTACGTACCGTCCATTTGTCCCGGCGGTCGACTTTGACCGCATGCCCGCCGAGCGTGAACATCGGTTCGATGCAGATGACCATTCCGGGCATCAGCAAAGGTCCGCTGCCCCATCCGGTGTAATTGGGTACTTCGGGCGGCTCGTGCAGTTCGATGCCGCAACCGTGACCGACGTAATCGCGGACGATGCCGAGGTCGTAACGGCGGCCGACCGCTTCGACGGCGGCGGAAACGTTGCGCACGGGCACGCCCGGATGCGCGGCGGAGATGCCGGCGTAAAGGGCGTTTTTCGTGCCTTCGAGCAAACGGATCGCGTCGCGGGAAACCGTTCCGACCGGCACGGTCGTGGCGCAATCGCCGAGCGCGCCGCCGATCTCGACGCCGACGTCGATGCTGACAATATCTCCTTCGGCAATCACCGTCCGGGGTGAACCGATGCCGTGGATAACGGTGTCGTTGACCGAAATGCAGATGTTTCCGGGGAAACCTCCGTAACCGAGGAAGGCGCTTTTGCCGCCGGTCGCACGGATGATCTCGCCCGCGACTTGATCGAGGTCGGACGTCGTCATTCCGGCGCGGACTTCCGCGGCGATCGCGTCGCGCACCTGTCCGGTGACGATGCCCGCGCGGCGGATCCGGTTGATTTCTTCGGGATTGTGAGGTCTGGTGCGTCCGGCCATAGAGTGCCTGATTTTTACCGGAGTTTTTCGAGCATTTTCGCGACGGTCGTCGCGGCGTCGGTCTGTTCGATCGTGAGCAGAAGATCCCGGTCGCGGTAGTATTGGATGAGCGGCTCGGTCTGACGGGCGAAAACATCGAGCCGCGACTTTGCCGTCTCGACGGAATCGTCGGGACGCTGATAGAGCGCGGAACCGCACTTGTCGCAGACGCCCTCGACTTTGGGCGGCATAAAGACTTTGTTGTAGATGGCGTCGCATCCGCGGCAGTTGAGCCGGGAAGTCAGGCGTTGGATGAGAATTTCCTCATCGACGTGCAGATAGACGACCGCGTCGATTTGCGACGAAATGTCTTTGAGGGCGGCATCGAGCAGATCCGCCTGGGCGAGCGTCCGGGGGAACCCGTCGAGGATGAAGCCGTCCTTGCAGTCGTCCTGCGCCAGCCGGGCGCGCACCATACCGGCGACGATCTCGTCGGGGACGAGATTTCCGGATGCCATGATCTTGGCGGCGGCGACGCCCAGTTCGGTTTTGGCGGCGACTTCCGCCCGGAGAAGATCTCCGGTCGAAATATGCGCGAGTTTCACGCTTTTGAGCAACAGATTGGAAACCGTACCTTTGCCTGCGCCGGGGGCTCCGAGAAAAATCAGATTCTTTTTGGTAAGCGTCATGATCCGGCTCCTTTCGATTTATTGTCGGACGATGAAATTTTCCAGTTGATCTTCGGGTACGGTCGTCTGGGAACCGTCCTTCATGTTTTTGACGATCGCGCAACGGTTGGCGATTTCGGTTTCTCCGCGGACGACGGCGATCGGCGCGCCGGAGCGGTTGGCGGAGCGAAGTTGCGCCTTGAAGGAACGGTCTTCAAGTTCCAGTTCGACCTTGACGCCCGCGGTGCGGAGTTTTTCGGCGAGTTCCAGATTGGCGAGACGCGCGTCGGCGCCGAGACCGACGAGATAGACTTTGGCGTTGAAATCGCCTTCCGCCCGGATTCCGGCGGCTTCGCGGCAGAGCAGCAGACGTTCCGCTCCGGCGGCGAAACCGACTCCGGGCACGGGGCGTTTTTCGCCGGGCAGATAAAGTTCGTAACGGCCGCCGCCGGAAATCGCCGTCTGACTTCCGAGCGCGGGGTGGGTCACTTCAAAGACGGTATGCACATAATAATCAAGTCCGCGCACGAGATTGCGGTCGACGTGATAGGGTACGCCGAGGCGGTCGAGGGCGCGGCGGACTTCGTCGAAATAGAGCCGCGACGCTTCGCCGAAACTGCCGACGTAATCGGGCGCTCCGGCGACGATCCCGCGGCATTTTTCCTGTTTGCAATCGAGGATGCGCCAGACGTTGCGTTCGAGCCGGGCGCGGCAGTCGTCGCACATTCCGGAAATATGCGGTGCGAAATAATCGTGGAGCAAAGCGGCGGCGCCGGGACGGTCGGCGACCGCGCCGCGGGTATTGACGGCGATGGAAAATCCGTCGAGTCCGACGGCGCGCAGGAAATTCGCGAGCATGGCGATACATTCCGCGTCAAGTAGCGGCGCGCAACGGCCGACGTTTTCGACGCCGATCTGATGGAACTGGCGGCGGCGTCCGGCGGCGGGCCGTTCGCCGCGGAACATCGGTCCGAGATAGAAAACGCGCTGTTCGACGCCGTTCATCACGTCGGTGGAGGAAAGCGCCCGCATCACGCCGGCGGTCCCTTCGGGTCGGAGCGTCAGGCTGCGTCCGCCGCGGTCGAGGAAAGTGTACATTTCCTTTTGGACGACTTCGGTTTCGTCGCCGAGGCCTTTCTGGAAAACTTCGGTATACTCGAAGATTGGGGTGCGCAGTTCACCGTAGCCGTAGCGGGCGAACGTTTCGCGCGCGGCGGATTCGAGGAAACGCCAGTCGCGCGCTTCGTTTTCAAAAATATCCGCCGTTCCGGGCGGAGGCGCAAACGTAGCCATCGTGCACTCCTTTAAAAAGCAAACACGCCCGACGCAAGAAAAATCTTCGTCAGGCGCGCGCGTTTCGTCATTTCCGAGGATTCCCCGGGGGATTATTTGAAATCGGCGGGATTGAGTTTTTCCACGGCGTCTTTCAATTCTTTTCCGGCGCGGAATTTGACCACGGCGCGCGGGGGGATGACCACTTCGTGTTCGGGGGCGTTGGGATTGCGGCCTTTGCGGCTTTTGCGGACTTTGATCTCGAAAACGCCGAAATTGCGCAACTCGATGCTGTGTCCGGCTTTCAGTTCGGCGGAAAGCGCATCAAGCGCATGCTGAAAAACTTCCGCTACGTCGCTTTGGATGATATTGGTTTCGGCGGCGATGCGCACCACCAGATCACGTTTCGTCATAAAAAAATCCCCTTGAAAAACTTGTTTTTTTCGCTTATTCTGCGTAAAGTTGTTGTATAATATGCCACCGGAATGCGTATTAGTCAATAGTGCCCGCAAAAATTTTTACGGAAAGACGCATAAAAAGACGCCGGAAGGGGATAAAACCGCATCCGGCGTCCGGAAAAGCGGGACCGCGGCGTTATTTGGATGAACGGCGCGAAGATTTTTTCGCGGCAGGCGCGGGGGCTTTGGCGGCGGGGGCGTCGTCGTCGTCATCCGCGTCGAAATCGTCGTCGAAATCGTCCTCGTCGGCAAATTCGTCGTCGCTGAATTCGTTTTCGTCGAAATCGTCGCCGAGATTGAAATCGTCGTCATCGTAGGTGCCTTCAAAATCGTCGTTTTCGTCGTCGTCGAAATCGTCGTCGAATTCGCTGAAAACGTCCTGTTCTTCCAGTTCGCCGTCGTCGAAATCGCCTTCGTCCATAAGGGAACTCGGAGCGCCGATTTCCGCGCCGCATTCGGGGCAGCAACCGTCTTCCGCTTCGATGGCGCTCTCGCTGACTTCGATGTTGCAATACGGGCAAACCGTGGACATGATGATCTCCTTCCTGAAAAACTTCATCTGCTCCAAGTTGTTACACGCGTGTACTATATAAAGATTTTCCGATTTGTCAATCCCTCCGCGCGTTTTTTTTCAAAAAATTTTTCCCGCGGCCGAAAGAAAACTTGAAAAAAATCCGTTCCGGCATACATTAAGGAAAGCAAAGGTTCACTCACGGTACCGTCCGCAGGGGCGGAGAAAGGATCGTATGTTTCGTTCGCATCGTTTCACTCTGGTCGAACTGCTCGTCGTCATCGCGATCATCGGGATCCTGGCGGGATTGCTTTTCCCGTCTTTGAGCAGCGCCCGCGCGTCCGCCAAAAAAACGCAATGCATCAACAACAAGCGCAACCTCGCCCAGGCGGTCAACAGTTACGCGCTCAACAACGACAAAAAGATCCTGGTTTTCGACGGCGGCGGGAGCAAACCGTATTCCTGGGTATTGAGCGGTCATTCCCCCAATCAGGATCCGGACGATCCGCCGGAGGAAAAGATTTATTTGAGTTATCCGGCGATGCGTTGTTCGCTGATCCCTCCCGTCCGGAACAGCGACGAATGGGAAAACGTTTCCGGCATATTCGACACGGGGGCGACAGGAAGTTCCTGGTGGTCGAAAACGGGCAGCGGTTCGTTGAAAATAGAAGATCGCTTCGGGAAATTCCGCATTGATCACGGTGTTCTTTCAACACTGCCGTCCAGTACCGTGCTTTATTCTTTCCGCACGCTTCAGGCGCCGTCGCTGCTCGTGCTTTTCGCCGACAGTTTCAAGGTGGGCAACACCGGGAATCCGCTGGAAAACAGTTACCATACGTTTTGTTGCGACGGCAGCGACAACTCGGTGGGGCGCATCGCGATGCTTCACCAGGGGTCAACGACCGTCGGTTACGCGGACGGGCATGCCACGGCGGCGAGCCGGGAGGATTTGAAAAACGGCGCCTGCCAGCTGGACGGCTTCCTCGACGAAAAATTCAATGTCATCAAGTAGGGATCCCGGAGTTCTTCCGACGGCGGACTTGATGAGAGCCCGCTGTTTTTTTGTCGTTTTTACAGGGCGCGCGCGTTGAAAAACGCACCGGGTGCATCTATTTTAACACCGTGACGAAACGCGAAAAACCAACGAGAAAGGAAACGCGACGATGAAACGCACCGACTTGACCGATTTTCTGGGTTTCGGGAAACTGCAGATCGACTTCGGCTACCGCACTTTGAAACAAAAATCCGTCGAACCGGAAAAGAGTTCCCTCGCCGCGACGAAAAACGGTGCGTTGCTGACGTTGGAATACGCTTCCGGCGTGCGGGAAACGCTTTTCTTTGAAAAGGCGGGAAACGACGGCATCGTCTGCCGCCGCACGTTCGTCAACGGCGCAAAAAAACTGGATCTCGTCGAATTGCGGACATTGATTTCCGGACTTGATTTCGGCGGCAAAGCCAAGGACGATTATTTCTATCACGTCGAAAACCCGCGCGTTTATGAAATTTTGGCGATGCCGATCGACTACGACCGCGTGAAAAATGCGGGGTCGATGCGCGACAGCGGATTTGATTTTCAGGCGGGCAACCGCTGGGCGGACCCCGGCGTCGTCCACGAACGCATCGGCCGCAGTCCCTATCAGCCCTTCCCCGCGATTTTGGTGAGCAATTTTCACAGCGGACGGGGCGTCGTCCACGGGACGCTGTCGCAGAAAGTCTTTTTCCACAGTTATCTGTTGCGTCACGGCAAAACGGAAAAGATCGAATGGGAGATCCTTTCGGGATTCAAGGCGATTTCCGCGCGCATCGTTTCGCCGCATGAAACGCTGACCGACGTCTGGTATCTCGGCGCGACGGACGAAGCGGGGGATTTCGACCGGATCTTTGCCGGTTACACCGCAGTGCTCCGCAAGGAATTGCCGCCGATGTACGGCGCGACGAAAATCAACCGCGACAACGTCGTCTGGGGGACTTGGAACGACGGGATCTTCCGCGACGTTTCGGAAAAAATGATCCTCGACGAAGCGAAGTTTCTCGCCGGAAACTTTCCGACCTGCCGCTGGATCCAGTTGGACGACGGTTACGCGACCTATACGAAATCGGCGCACGGGATCGGAATGCCCTATGAAAAAGAAAAGGGCTTCGATTACAAGAAGTTCCCCGGCGGCTTCCGCGGCTTGACCGACAAGATCCGCGCGACGGGTCTGCGTCCGGCGCTGTGGATCGGCGGTTTCATTCCCAAGGAATGCAAACTTTATCAGGATCATCCCGAATACTTTATCGACTACTCCTACCGCGTGCCCGACACCGCACCGCTGGACATCAGCATCCCCGAAGTGCGCGAATATCAATTGTCGGCACTCGACGAAATGGTCGAAAAAGGCGGCTTCGACGCCGTGAAACACGACTTTTGGAGTTACGCCTACGAGGACAGTTCTCCGCTCCTCAAAAACCGCGAAAAAAGCGGTTACGAATGGAGGAACTGGTGGCTCACGGAATTCCGCAAACGCCTCGCCCCCGACGGGTATTTTCAGACGGGGTGCGACATTTGTATGGGCAATCCCTTCCTCGGGCAGTATTTTTCCAATTACCGTTACGGCATTGACATCGGCAGCGGCAAATGGGAAAACGTCAAGATCAATTTTCTGTGGGGCGCGGCGTGCTTCGCCACGCATACGGGAGACCTTTTCGTGCCGAACAGCGATTCGATCGGGCTTTTTCCCGGGCTGAACGACATCGACGCCGCCTTTTGCGTCAACTATTGTCTTGTCACCCATTCGATGGTCGAAATCGCCGGACTGCTTTCCAAAAACCGGAAACATCCGCGTTTTGCGATGCTTGAAAAAGCCGTCTGCAACCCGAACAACGGGCAGGACGTCTATACGGCGAATTTCGATTACCGCGATCACAAAAATCAGATTCCGCGCATTCTTTATTTCAAAACGCCCCATTTTTCGACGGCGGAAAACGCGGCGCATCTGCCGTTGCGCACCGTTGGATTTTTCAACACCGACGATGATACCGTCGTCGTGGATTTCGCGCCGGAAAATTTCGGTTTGCCCCGCCGGAAACTCTATATGCTCACCGACGTGTGGAGCGGCAAAAGTTTCTTCTGGCAGGGGAAATCGTCCCTTGAATTGGGTCCTCACGGGAGTCGGCTTTTCGCCGTATCCGCCGCGGGGGACTGCGAGATCCTCGACGCCAACGTCCGCATCGTTGTGAAAGGGAAAGATCTTTTCCTTGATTATCCCGCGAACGCTGAAATCATCACTTCGTCCCGTATCGCCGGGATCCGCATCAACGGCAAAAAAGTGAGATCCGTCTGCCGCGACAACGGGGAAAACTACAAGACGACGTTTTCCGCCGCCGATGCCGGAAAAATCGAGATCGTCTGGGCGTAAGTCGCAGTACGACCGACACCCCTGACGGACTCAAACGGACATTTCGCCGCTTTCGCGGCGAAATACGGACCTCGCCCCCCGTCGTGGTTTGGCAAATGAGATATGCCCCGGCGTTTCGCACGGCGACCGACGCCGTCAAACCACAAAAAGTGGACGCTGTCCGTTTTTGTCCGTAAATGTCCGTTTTGTCCGTAAATGTCCGTTTCGGGGTGACAGCGCAGTTGCCTGATCGGGCGGTTGCGGTTGTACGACTGACTTCCCCTGACGGACTCAAACGGACTCAAACGGACTCAAACGGACTCAAACGGACATTTCGCCGCCTTCGCGGCGAAATACGGACACCGCCCCCCGTCGTGGTTTGGCAAATGAGATATGACCCGGCGTTTCGC
>JAKSOG010000073.1 GCA_024405715.1 Victivallaceae bacterium
GACGACGACCGCGGACGAACCGGCGCCCGCCGGACGTTTCAAAGGACGGACGAAACGATTGCGCGATCTTGTCATACGATCTCCTTTTGCCGTTTACGGAGCGCCACCTGCAGCAATGCCGCATCCGACGGCGTCACGCCGTCGATTCGTCCCGCCTGCGCGATCGTATGCGGACGGACTTTGAGCAGTTTCTGACGCGATTCGTTGCTTAACCCCGCCAGCGATCGGTAATCAAAATCGGCGGGGATCTCGATCTCCTCAAGTTTTTTCATCCGCCGGATCTGGACGATCTCCCGTTGCAGGTAACCGTCGTAATGCGCTTCGATCGCCAGCGAACGGACGATCCGGTCGCGGAAGCGGCCTTCGATTTCCGGCAACGCCGCATCGGGGAAGGGCAGCCGGTCCGGCAGAGCCGCCGTTTTGAGCAGATCCCATAACGTTTTCCCTGCGTGACGCCGTTCGTGCGCAAGGCGCACGGCTTCGTCGAATTGGGTTTTGAACGCCGAAAAATCGCGGTATTTGGCTTCCGGCAGGATCCCCGCATCGTGCGCAAATTCGCACAACCGCAGATCCGCGTTGTCCTGCCGGATCGACAGCCGGTATTCGGCGCGGCTGGTGAAAAGCCGGTAAGGTTCGACGATCTCTTTGGTCGCCAGAGCGTCGAGCATCACTCCGATGTAACTCGTGTCGCGGCCCGGCGCGAGCGCGTCATGGCCCGCAGCGTGCCGAGCGGCGTTCACGCCCGCGATCAACCCTTGCCCCGCCGCTTCCTCGTAGCCGCTGGTGCCGTTGATCTGCCCGGCGGTGAAAAGGTTGTGGATGCGCTTGTTGCGCAATGTTGTTTCCAGTTGGTCGGGGAAAATAAAATCGTATTCGATGGCGTAGGCGTACCGCATGATCTGCGCTTTTTCCAGACCGGGGATCGAATGGACCATTTCCCGTTGCACGGCGATCGGCAGACTGGTGGAAAGCCCGTTGAGATAATATTCGTTGGTCTGCGCGCCTTCCGGTTCAAGGTAGAGCAGATGATGCAAATGGTCGGGGAAACGCACGATCTTGTCTTCGAAAGAGGGACAGTAACGTGTGCCGATCCCTTTGATGACGCCCCGGTACATCGGCGATTCGCCGAGATGTTCGCGCACGATCCTCGCCGTTTCGTCGGTCGTATAGACCATATGGCAGGGCAGATCCCGGTGCGCCGCCTGCGGAAGCTCCGGAGAGAGCGATTTGTCCCAGAATGAAAATTTTTCGCTTCCCGTTTCGGAAGGTTGAAGTTCCATTTTCGAGAAGTCGATCGAATTCGCCGACAGCCGCGGCGGCGTGCCGGTTTTCAATCTCCCGAGGCGCAGATGAAGTCTTTCCGCCAGCGCGCGGGAAAGCGCGTTGGAGGGGAAATCCCCCGCCCGTCCGCCGGGATAATGTTCCAGCCCGTAGTGCAGAAGTCCGTTGAGAAAGGTTCCCGTCGTCAACACGGCGGCGCGACAGGAAATTTTTTCCCCGAGATGCGTGACGACCGCGGAAATCGCATCGTTTTCAACGACGAAATCAACGGCTTCCGCCTGAAAAAGAGAAAGATTTCCGGTCTGGTCGAGCAGAAATTTCATCGCCCGCTGATAGACCGCTTTGTCGCACTGCGCGCGCGGGCTGTAAACGGCGGGGCCTTTGGTCCGGTTGAGCATCCGGAATTGGATCGCCGCCGCTTCGGCGACGATGCCCTGCGCTCCGCCCATCGCGTCGATCTCGCGCACGACCTGACCTTTGGCGATCCCGCCGATGCACGGGTTGCAGCTCATCTGCGCGATGTGGTCGCAGTTGAGCGTCATCAACAGCGTTTTTGCGCCCGCGCGCGCGGCGGCGAGCGCCGCTTCGCAACCGGCGTGTCCGGCGCCGACGACGATGACGTCGAAATCCGTATCGGGTGTCATACGTCGCCTCCGGCGCCGAAGATCCGGCGCGTCAGTCCGTCGAGTTCGCGGGTCGCCGCACCGACGTCCCCCGCTCCGAAAATCGCCGAAACGAACGCCGCGCCGGCGAGATGTTTCCCTTCCAGAAGGGCGAGGTTTTGCGCCGTGATGCCGCCGATCGCGACGACGGGGATGGCGACGGCGGCGACGATTTTTTCCAGTTCCTCCATCGGCACGATGCGGGCGTCGCGTTTGGTCGCCGTCGGAAACATCGCGCCGACGCCGAGGTAGTCCGCGCCCGCTTTTTCGGCGGCGATTGCTTCTTCGACGGTACACGCCGACACCCCCAGAATCTTGTCCGGTCCGAGAAAGGCGCGGATCTGACGGACGTCGCCGTCGTCCTGTCCGATGTGAACGCCGACGGCGTCGCAATCGACGGCGAGTGCCGCATCGTCGTTGACGATCAGCGGAACGTGGTAATGCAGACACAGTTTCCGTATTTTTTCCGCCGTCCGGGAAAAATCGCTCCCGGACAGCCGTTTTTCCCGCAACTGAAGCATCGTCGCCCCGTTGGAAAGCGCCTCTTCGACGATCGTGTCGAAATCGCGTTCACCGATCGCCGCGCGGTCGGTAACGGCGTAAAGCCGCAATGCGTCACGCAAGGAACTCATAACGCCCCTCCTGTTGTATGTCGCCGTCGCCGATCTCGCCGTATGCGTCAAGCAACGCCGCCCGGAATGCGCCGCATCCCGGCGTTTTTCGCGCCGCCTTTTCTCCGGCGAGCGCCATCGCGGCGACGATCGCCGTCTGGACGGAAAGACCTTTCCCTCCCGTCGCGGCGGCCGCCGCGCAGGCGGCTCCGAGCGCGCACCCCGTGCCGGAAAGCGCTTCGAGCCGCGCGTTTCCGTTTCGCACGACGGCGGAATCTTTGCCGTCGGAAAGGATGTCCGCCGCCCCCGTGGCGATCGCGGTGCAACCGTACCGGCGGGCGAATTTTTCGAGCGCATCGGCGGCGTCGGCGAGGACGACGTCGTCCCCGGTGCGATCGACGCCGCGGCAACGGAATTTTTCCGCGCCGGCGAGAAAAAGCATTTCCGAAAGATTGCCTTTGACCACGTCGGGGCGGAGAGCGAGGATTTTTTCCGCCGCTTCGGTGCGGACGCGCGTCGCTCCGGCGCCGACGGGGTCGAAAACGATCGGGATCCTCCGCTTTTTCGCCGTTTCCGCGGCGGCGGTCATCACGGAAAGCGTCGAACTTTGCAACGTGCCGATGTTGAGATAAAGCGCATCGGCGTTTTCGCTCATTTCGGCGGCGTCGCGGGGATCGTCGCCGGTCATCACGGGCGAAGCGCCCAGCGCCAGAAGCGCGTCGGCGCAAAACGCCGCGCTCACATAATTGGTGATGCACTGAACCAACGGACGGGCGCCGGAAATCCGTTCCAGGACGGGAAAAAGATTCGTCATTTTTTCAATGCCCGCCGTATTTCCCGGTCGCTTTCGCGTTTTTTGAGGTCTTCCCGCTGATCGGCGTGCGTTTTCCCGCGGCAGTAGGCGATCTCGACTTTGACCAGAGCGTTTTTCAGATAAAAGCGAAGCGGCACGATCGTGCCGCCTTTGACGGCGAGCCATTGGGCGAGTTTGAGGATCTCGCGCTTGTGCATCAAAAGTTCGCGTTCCTGCTTCGCCGCGTGGTTGTAGACATTGCCGAATTCATACGGCGCGATATGCACGTTGGCGAGAAAAAGACGCCCGTTTTTGACATAGGCGTATCCGTCGGCGAGCTGGATCGCCCGCGCCCGGCAGCTTTTCACTTCGGTGCCGACCAGACGGATGCCCGCTTCGAAGCGTTCGAGGATCTCGTAATCCCGGAACGCTTTCCGATTGCTTGCGAGCAAAGGGTCTGTCTGATCCTGTCGGCGCGGCATCGTCACTCCTCGCGCAGAAATTTCGCCGCGCGGGCGCGGAATTCCCTCTGGCGCGGCTGATTGGCGGCGCCGAGCGAAGCGTTGAAATCGTCGAGCATTTTCTGCTGGGCGGGATCCAGTTTGACGGGGCTTTCAATGTCGACGCGCACATGCAAATCGCCGCGCGCTCCTCCGCGAAGCGACGGGGCGCCTTTGCCTTTGATGCGCAGGACCGTGCCGCTTTGGGTCCCGGCGGGGATCTTCATTTTCGCCCTGCCGGAAATCGTGGGCACGTCGATCACGCCGCCGTTGACGGCGACGCTCAACGGCACGGGGACGACGCACAGAAGATCGTCGCCGCTGCGCTCGAAAACGTCATTTGTCCGGACGCGGATGAAAACGTAAAGATCGCCGTTCGGACCGCCGTTCGCTCCGGCGTTGCCCTTGCCGGGCACGCGCAGTTGCGAACCGGTGGCGACGCCGGGGCGGATGCGCAACGGGAAGGAATCGCGGACGTTGATCCTGCCGGAACCGCGGCACTTGCGGCAGGGTTTTTCGATCACCTGACCGCTCCCGCCGCACGCCGAACAAGGCTGACGGACGCTGAAAAACGCCTGGGAGATCGTCTGCGACCCCGTCCCGCCGCAGTGCGGACACCGTTTTTTGCCCGTGCCTTTTTCACAGCCGGAACCGCCGCAGTCATCGCAGGCGGAGAGATGGGGGATCGAGATCGTTTTTTCGGCGCCGTACATCGCATCCTCGAAATCAATGTCAAGATCGTAACGCAGATCGTCTCCGGGCACGGGGGCTCCGGGGTTGCGCCGCCGCCCGCCGCCGAAAAAGTCCTCGAACGAAAAGCCGCCGCGTCCGCCGCCGAAAACCTGCTCGAAAATGTCTTCCGGACGGACGCCTTTTCCGGCGGTTCCGTTTCCCGAACTGGTATAGGCGTCGTGCCCCAGTTGATCGTAGGTGCGGCGTTTGTCGGCGTCGCCCAGCACTTCGTAAGCGCGCGAGATTTCCTTGAAGCGTTCTTCCGCCTGTTTGTTCCCGGGATTTCGGTCGGGGTGATACTTGAGCGCGAGTTTGCGGTATGCTTTTTTGATCTCGTCGGCGGAGGCGCCGTGCGCTACGCCGAGCGTTTCGTAATAATCTTTTGCCATTGTTTACTTTGCCTCCGCATTTTCCGGTGCCGGATTTTCCCCGTTTTCACCGGGGGAGGGCGCGTTTTCTTCTGCCGGATCCGTTTCCGGTTTCGGTGCTCCGGACGAAACGACGACGCGGGCGGGGCGCAACACTTTGTCGCCGAGTTTGAAAGCGCGGCTCCATTCGCGGATGACCGTCCCTTCCGGGATGCTTTCCGACGCTTCTTTCGCGACGGCGTCGTGAAGTTGCGGGTCGAATGCCTGCCCGACGCTTTCCACCGGCGCAACGCCGATTTCCCCGAACGCGCGGAAAAACTGGTCGATGATCATTTTCAAACCCTGCCGGATCGATTCGACATTGTCCGATTTGACGGCGGCGTTGTCCGCCATCGACAGATAGTCGAATACCGTGAGAAAAGGCGTCAGCGTGTCGGCAATCGCATTCTGCCGTGCGTCGGCGAGGTCTTTGGCGACGCGTTTGCGGTAGTTCTGATACTCCGCCTGCAAATACAAATACTGATTGGCCAGCGCCGCAAGTTTTTCCTCGGTCGTCGGTTCTTTCGGCGCCGTTTCCTTTTCCGTTTTCGGGGATTCGGGGGGGACGGTCTCTTTTTCCGGCGTTTTTTCCGGTTCTTTTTCCGCGTCCGGGACCGGGACTTTTTCCGGTTCCGGCGGAGGATTTTTCGGATCTTTCATCGTGAATTGCTCCTTATCTAAAAATCAGGACGGATCTGCCGTTTGCATATGCGAGCGTATAATATACACGCTTGCGCGCGCGGTTTCAACCGTGTTCCGGGCGTTTTTTCTTTTATTTTTCCACGCTTGCAAAAGCGGTTTTTCCGCTGTACTTTAAAAAGGAAGGGGAGCATTTCAACAACGGAGGTTTTTTATGGAAAGAAACGGCATCATCGGGGCGGGCAACTGGATCGTCGATCATGTGAAGACGATCGACCGCTGGCCGGGCGAAGGGAACTTGTGCAACATTTTGTCGCAGATCGCGGCACCGGGCGGCGGTCCCGCCAACGTGCTTTTCGATCTGGCGGCGATGGACGGAAATCTGCCGCTTTACGCCGCGGGACTTCTCGGCGACGACGAAGACGGTGAATATCTTCTCGGCGAAATCGCTTCGCGCCGCATCGACGCGTCGTTTATGGGCAAAACCCGTTCCGCCGCGACGAGTTTCACCGACGCGATGTCGGGGGAGGGCAAAAGGACCTTTTTCCATTGCCGCGGCGCCAATGCCCTGCTGGATCGCAAAACGCTGGAAAAAGTTGACGTGCCCGCCAAGTTTTTCTATCTCGGATATCTGTTGCTTCTGGATGCGCTGGATGCGCCGGACGAACGTTTCGGGACCCGTGCCGCCGGATTGCTTAAATCCTTGAAAGACAAAGGATATCGTACGGTCGTCGATTTCGTTTCCGAAGCGCCGGAAAAATTCCGCCGGATCGTCTTCCCCTCGTTGCCTTTCATCGACATTCTCATCGTCAACGAAGTCGAGGCGGGCGCCTGTTGCGGATTTGATCTGCGGTGCAAGGACGGTGCGTTGGAGTATGCGCGTTTGCCCGAAGCGGTCGATTTCCTTTTCTCCAAAGGCGTCGGCGAAACGGCGGTCATCCACTTCCCCGAAGGTGCGGCGGGGCGGACGAAAGACGGAGCGTTCGTCTATGCGCCCAGTTGCGCGATCCGGAAATCCGAGATCGTCGGCAGCACCGGAGCGGGGGACGCTTTCTGCGCCGGAGTGATGTATGCTTTGCACCAGGACTGGCCGCTCGACGAAGCGTTGAAACTCGGCGCCGCGTCGAGCAATTTCAACCTTCGCGACGCGACGGCGTCGGGCGGCGCCGTTTCGCTCGAAAAGATGATGGATTTCCTGAAAACGTGCGAATTTGGACCGATGCCTCCGGTGAAGTTCTGAATTTTTCCGCACCGTTTCGTCCCGACGGAAACGCCGGGACGTTTTTTTATGCCGGAACGATTGATTTTCCCTATGGGAAAGAGTATATTACAGAGAGAGTTTTTTTTACGGGAACAATCAAGGACACGCGGGACAGGACGATATGGCGGATTCTTCTTCGATCACCATCGGCAATATGCCGAACGACGGCGGCAGTGCGATTTATTTCGATTTGGGCGATCCGATCATTTTTCCCCACGGATTGACGCCGATCCCCGTCGAAAACGAGGAAACGCGCGCGGTGATCGGCCGCGCCCTGACCGAAGACCGGTTGCTGGCGGTATTCCCCGAACTTCCACCGCGTCCGCAACTGGACGCATTGCCGGATCGCTATGAATTCCGCGTTTTTGAATTTTCAGGCAAGGCGCACGCGGCGAACGGCGTGCTGGCGCGTATCGTCAAAAAAATGGATTTCCCCGACGGGACGACCCGCGCCGTGCTGCGGGGGATCTGCCGGATCGCGTTTGAAAGCATGTTCCGCGACCGCGAGGGGTTGTTGCGGGTCCGTTACAAACGCACTCCCGACGTAACGGACGAATCCCCCGAAGAGTCCGGCGGTCATCTCAAAAGCGTGCAATCGCTTTTTCAGCAACTGATTTCGCTCGGTGCCGGCGCGCCCGAAGAATTGCAGAATTCCATCCTTTCCGCGACCGATGCGGGACGCGCCGCCGACCAGCTCGCCGATGAATTGAATTTCCGCCTCGCGGAAAAGTTTTTTCTGATGCTGACACCGTCGGTCAAAAAACGGCTTTCGTTTCTGACGATCCTGCTCAACCGGGAACTTGAAACGACCCGCCTCGGCATCAAGATCCAGAACGACGTCCACGAAGCGGTCGGCGAGCAGCAGCGGGAATTTTATCTGCGCGAGCAGCTGCGTACGATCCAGCAGGAACTCGGAGAAGACACCCGCAATCCCGACATCGCCGAGATCGAAGACCGCCTCAAAAAAAGCGAATTGCCCGAGGAAACCGCCAAAGTCGCGGAAAAAGAACTTTCGCGGCTCGCGCTGTTGCCGACTTCGTCGCCGGAATATCACATCAGTTACACTTATATTTCCTGGCTTTTGGATCTGCCATGGCGCGTTTTCACCGAAGATCGGCTCGACTGCGCGACCGCGCGACGGGTGCTCGACGAAGACCATTTCGGGCTGGAGGACGTCAAGAAACGGATCCTTGAATTTCTCGCGGTGCTTCAACTGCGCGGCAAAGGACCGGATCAAAAGGCGCCGATCCTCTGTCTCGTCGGACCGCCCGGCGTAGGCAAGACGTCGCTCGGCAAATCGATCGCCCGGGCGATGAACCGCAAATTCATCCGGATGTCGCTCGGCGGCGTCCGCGACGAAGCGGAGATCCGCGGCCACCGCCGCACCTACGTCGGCGCGATGCCCGGACGGATTTTGCAGAACCTCAAACGCGCGGGGAGCAACAATCCCGTTTTTATGCTCGACGAAGTCGACAAACTCGCGCACGACTTTCGCGGCGATCCGGCTTCCGCGCTGTTGGAAGTGCTCGATCCCGCGCAGAACAATTCCTTCAACGACAACTATCTTGAGATCGGATACGATCTGTCCAAAATCTTTTTCATCGCGACCGCCAACGTGGCGGAAGATATCCCCGCTCCGTTGCTCGACCGCATGGAAGTGATCCGTCTGCCCGGTTACACGGTGCTGGAAAAACGCGAGATCGCACGGCGTTTTCTCGCGCCGCGCCAGATCGAAGCCAACGGACTTGATTTCAAACGCATTCATTTTCTGCTCCCGGCGATCGACGAGATCATCAATCATTACACGCTGGAAGCGGGCGTGCGCAACCTCGAACGCACCATCGCCCAGCTTTGCCGCCGGATCGCGGGAAAGATCGTCGGCGGCGAAATTTCCGCTTCGGAAACGGTTCGGATCGACAAAGCCATGGTCGGCGAATTGCTCGGAAGCCGCAAGGTGTTGCTGGACAAGGCAGTACGCTTCCCGGAACCGGGCAGGGCGGTCGGGTTGGCGTGGACGGGCGCGGGCGGCGCGATCCTGCCGGTCGAATTCGTCGCACTCCCCGGCGGCAAAGGCAACCTCAAACTGACCGGATCTTTGGGCAAAGTGATGCAGGAATCCGCTGAAACCGCCTTTTCCGTCGTGCGCGCCGCCGCCGCCGATTTCGGGATTTCCCCCGATTATTTCACCGGACACGATTTCCATTTGCATGTGCCGGACGGCGCGACGCCGAAAGACGGTCCTTCCGCGGGGATCACGATGACGACGGCGATGCTTTCGCTTGCGCTGGGCAAACCGTTGAGATCCGATCTGGCGATGACCGGAGAGATCACCTTGCACGGACGGGTCACCGCCGTCGGCGGCATCCGTGAAAAGACCGTCGCCGCTTTGCGCGCGGGCATCCGCACCGTCCTGATGCCCGCCGAAAACCGCAAGGATTACGAGGAACTTCCGGAAGAAGTGCGCGGCAAACTGAAATTCTTTTTCATTTCGGATTACCGCGACGCATTGAAAAAAGTTTTTGCCGGAGGAGAAACGAAATGAGATTTCCCGCCGCCGCCGTACTCGCGTCGCTGATTTTCTGCGGTCTTTGCGCCGGAGAGGAAACGCTCGACGCCTTCCTCGACCGCGCCCGCCGGGGCGGTGCGGCGTCGACCTACGCCGAACTGGACGGGACGCTGTTGCACCGCCGCCGCGGAAGCGATGCGCTGGAAATGCCGATTTATTTCGGTGTGATCGTGCGGCCGCGGAAAACCAGCGGCCAATTGATTCTTGACGGACGCGAAGGTTTTCTCGTCGGACAGTCGCGCGAAAACGGCGCATCGTCGAGCGTTCCGCAAAGCGCATCGACGGAACTTTTCGACCGGGTCGGTCTGCAGATTTCGGACTTGACGCTCGGTTTCGTCTATTATCCCGTGCTGAAAGAGGAAGCGCCGCAGACGATCGGCGGGTTCGTTCCCTGCCGGATGATCCGTTTTTCCGTGCCGGAACGCCCCGGCGAATCGGTGTGCGTCGCTTTTGCCCGCGAAGAAGCGTTCCCGTTGCGTGCGGAATTTTTCCGCGCCGGGGAAAACGAACCGTTCCGGCGCGTGGAAGTTTCCGGTTTCGCCCGCAAAAACGGTCTTTATTATGCCCGGAGGATCCTGACGGAAGGTCCCGGTTGGCGGACCCGGATCGATTTCGACCGCGCCGAAGTCGGCGAGTTTTCGCCGGACGCTCCGCGCAACGTCATCAAGGCTATCCCGGGCGTTCAGCTCGTCGAGATG
>JAKSOG010000074.1 GCA_024405715.1 Victivallaceae bacterium
AGGTAGCGAAATTCCTTGTCGGGTAAGTTCCGACCTGCACGAATCGTGTAACGATGCCGGCACTGTCTCAACGTGGATCTCGGCGAAGTTGTAGTTCCGGTGAAAATGCCGGATACCTGCGGAAGGACGGAAAGACCCCATGAACCTTTACTGTAATCTGATATTGCTATTTGATTGCGCCTGTGTAGCATAGGTGGGAGGCTGTGAAACCGCTACGTCAGTACCGGCGGAGCCATCGGTGAAATACCACCCTGGCGCAATTAGATATCTAACGGGTGTCCGTGAATCCGGTCACCGGACAGTGTCAGAGGGTCAGTTTGACTGGGGCGGTTTCCTCCTAAATTGTAACGGAGGAGCCCGAAGGTACACTCAACACGGTTGGCAATCGTGTGTAGAGCGTAAGGGTAGAAGTGTGCTTTACTGTAAGAGAGACATCTCGAGCAGTTGCGAAAGCAGGGCCTAGTGATCCAGCGATGGAATGTGGAATCGTCGTTGCTCAACGGATAAAAGGTACTCTGGGGATAACAGGCTGATAGCGCCCAAGCGTCCATAGCGACGGCGCTGTTTGGCACCTCGATGTCGACTCATCTCATCCTGGGGCTGTAGAAGGTCCCAAGGGTCCGGCTGTTCGCCGGTTAAAGAGGTACGCGAGTTGGGTTCAGAACGTCGTAAGACAGTTCGGTCCTTATCCTCCGCAGGCGCAGGATATTTGATGGGATCATTCCTTAGTACGAGAGGACCGGGAATGACCGACCTCTGGTGTTCCGGTTGTGGCGTCAGCTGCATCGCCGGGTAGCTATGTCGGGACAGGATAAGCGCTGAAAGCATCTAAGCGCCAAGCCAACCCAAAGACGAGATATCCCTCCCCGTAAGGGGCTGAAGGGCGGTCGAAGACTACGACCTTGATAGGATGGAAGTGTAAGTGCAGCAATGTATTCAGCTTACCATTACTAATCGCCCGTGAGGCTTAACCACTTTTTTTCTCCCGTGCTCCATTCGGAACACCCGAGAAAAAAATCGTTTCTCTCTCATTTTTTCAGCATACGCTTGCTTCAGGCAATCGAACTCGATTTTCTCAAGACCTTTTCTTAATTGCAAATTGTTTTTTCCGGTGCTCATAGCGGAGTAGAAACACACGTTCCCTTCCCGAACACGTTCGTTAAGGACTCCAGCGGCGATGGTACTGTACATTTGACTATGGGAGAGTAGCACGGCGCCGGGAATTTTTTCTTACGGCTCGATCTTTCGCACAGATCGGGCCGTTTCTTTTCCCCCAAAAAAGAACACTCGCCCCGTTTGAGGGGCTCGTCCGCTTCGCGGCTGACGGTTCTTTTTCGGGGGGACCCCCGCGCTCCCGCGTGTCCGTTCCTCGCTCCGCTCCGGTACTCCCGGCTTCGCGAAAGGTAGTTGTTGATTCCCCTAATGACACTCGCCCCGTTTGAGGGGCTCGTCCGCGAGTATCGCGACAAACGCGGTGAGTTGTCCGGCAACTGCGTTGTCCTCCCCCGGAAACGGACATTAACGGACTTTTACGGACATTAACGGACAGCGTCCACAATTTGGGGTTTGACGGCGTCGGTCGCCGTGCAAAACGCCGGGCATATCGCATTTCCCCAAACCACAAACGAGGGCGAGGTTGTCCGTTACCGTCCGTTCGAGTCCGTCCGAGTCCGTTTTTGTCCGTCAGGGTGCGATCGTACCGCGACAGACGCTTGCATCATTGAAAGTCATTTGATTTCGGCGAAACGTATTTCGACGAGGTTCATCATTTTGGCGTTATCGGAAAGGAGGCGTGTTGTGTGGAGTGAGATCTTGCCGTTGGTTTCGGGGGAAAATGAGATTTCTCCGATGATGCTGACGGCGGCGGGGTGGGTACCGCTTTCGATTTCGCGATCGGCGACGAGCAAAGATTTGGCGATACTTTGTTCGTTGAAAAGGATTTCCACTTCGCGGTCGCCGTACCATGGGCGGGCGTGGAAGGACATAAACGTTATGATTTCGATTCGGAAGTTTCCTTCGTACGGGAAAGAGATTTCCCATTCGATACGGTCTTCCGGAATATGCCAGGCGGTCAAGGTGCCGTCGGGGGCGCATCTCATATGATCGTTGTCGGTATGGCGGACGCCGTCGACACCGATTTTTTCGTGGATGATCTTGCTTGGAGCCGCAAAGATTTTTCCGGATGCGGGCGTCAATGTCAAGACTCCGTTTTGGGGGAAAAATCCGGGGGCGACATCGGGTTTCCCGTCGAGTGTGACCCGTATCAACGGCAGCAAAGAATCAGGGATATTTTGCAGATCAAGCGTCAGCATTTTGTCTTTTTGAGAAAAAATTCCGTCGGCGGCGATGACGCGATTGCGGATCCCGGTCACGGTGATGGGACCGTTTTTCTTTTTGAGGAAAAAATTTACGATGTTTCCCGTTGTCGTCGCATATCCCCAATCGAAATTTTGCGTGAAGCATCCGGGGGAACTTCCGGCGAGCACGTTGGGCGGCAAATTTTTATGCCACGCGGCGAGTTCATTCAGGATCCGGAGTGTGCCGTCGGGGAATTTCCCGTCGGGGCGGGGGCCGACGTTGACGAGCAGATTGGCATCGCGTGAAGCGAGCGCCGCCATTCTTTCGGCGATGAGCGCGGCACTTTTCCAGTCTTCGTCGTCGTATTTGAATCCCCAGGTATGATTCAGCGTGATCGGCGATTCGCAGGGGCGTGTTTGCCGGCAGGTCATGATCTGGTTATCGCCGAGACTGTCGAAATCGCCGCACCCGTTGCCGATGCGGCTGTTGATGCGGCAATCCGGTTGAAATTTACGGACGGTGTCGCGTAATTTTTCGCTGTATTTTTTTTCGATGTCCAGGGGGCAATCGCACCACAATTCGACGACTTCGCCGTAATTCGTGAGCAATTCTTCGATTTGCGGCAACGCTTTGTTTTCAAAATAGCGGCTGAAATTTTTCCGGGATCGGTCGGGAAAATCCCAATCGTTTCCCCAGGACATCCCGTCATAATTTTTCGGGTGTTCAGGAGCCGGGTCGCCCCCGTCGGGATCGCTCCAGTCGAGGTAATGGCTGTAATAGATGCCGAGGGCGACGCCGTGTTTGCGGCATGCTGCGGCAAGTTCCGCGAGGATGTCGCGTTTGAAAGGAGTCGCATCGACGACGTTCCACGCTGAAACGTTTGACTTGTACATCGCAAAGCCGTCGTGGTGTTTGGCGGTGAAAACGATGTAGTTGAATCCGGCGGCTTTCGCCAGAGAAATCCATTCATCGGCGTCGAAACGGCGCGGGTTGAAATCACCGGCGAGTTTCGCGTATTCTTGATGCGGGATGCGGCAATGCGCTTGAAGCCATTCCCCGATGTAGGAAATCTTTTTCCCATGCCAAACGCCGCCGGGGATCGCGTAAAGCCCCCAGTGGATGAACATTCCGAAACGCAACGCGCGAAAATATTCGTCGGGTGTCATGGGCAAATTTTCCGTCAGAAGCAGACCGTGGTCTTGACGCAACTCCACAGCGTACTGTCGAGGGGGATCTTTTTGCGCGCACTCGTCGCCAGCGGAATCGGAACGTGGGTGAAATTTCCCGCCCAATGACCGACGATCATATCGGTACGTCCCGCCATCGCCGCCTGAACGGCGGCGTTCGCCAGAAGGTTGCAGAAAACGGCGTCTTCCCCGACGGCGCAGACGCTGCGGATCTCATAGCCGGGATCAAAATATTTGACCGTGACGTCGATGCCGTTTTTCTTCATATACCGGGTGATTTCCGATTTGAGGAGAACGCCGATATCGTCTTTCAGGATGTTGCCAGAAGCGTCGCGGCGTATGGATTTTTTCTTGAAAAGTTCCTGTCCGGCGCCTTCGGCGACGAGGATGACCGCGTGGTGCTTTTTTGCGAGCCGTTCAACGAGGTTGGGCAACAGGGCGTGGGAACCCTTTTCGAGCTGAAAATCCTCTTCGGGGACGAGGCAATAGTTGACAAATGGATTGGCGAGCGTCGTGAATGCGGCGATCCAGCCGGAATCGCGCCCCATCACTTTGACGAGGCCGACGCCGTTGTAGGCGCCTTTGGCTTCGACGTGGGCGCAGGAAATGACTTTTTCGGCTTCCATCACGGCGGTGGCGAAGCCGAAACTCTGGTCGATGAAGCTGATGTCGTTGTCGATGGTTTTGGGGATCGTGATGACGCTGATGGAAAGTTTGCGGCGTTTGATCTCCTGCACGATGGCGTGGGCGCCGCGCGCGGTGCCGTCGCCGCCGATACAGAAAAGGATGTTGATGTTCATACGCGCCAGCGTATCGACGATGACTTCCGTTTTTTCTTCGCCGCGGGAAGAGCCGAGGATCGTGCCGCCGTCGTGATGGATGCCGTCAACGATCTCGGGAGTTAACAGCAAGGGTTCCAGACCGTGTTCCGGATTGAGTCCGCGGTAACCGTAGCGGATGCCGTAGATGACGGGGACGCCGTACTTTTGCAACGCCAGTACCAGCGCGCGGATGACATCGTTGAGGCCGGGGCAGAGACCGCCCGCGGTGAGGATCGCCGCTTTGCTCCAGGCGGGGTCGTGGAAGATTTTTTTGCGGGCGCCGGCGCGTTCAAACCCGATGGGATGATTTTTGAGGATCGCCGCCGGATTCGTTTCGTAGGTGACAAGTTCATTGTCATCGACGAAAAACATATCGCGCACCGGAGAATCAAGCGTACATTTGCCGAGTTTTTCGATTTTGAAATCATCTTGCGTCATACTTTACTCCTCCTCGTAAGAGTGTGTTTCAGTTCGCTTGACCGCTTTTCAAAAATCCTTCGATGAAAGCGTCGAGATCACCGTCGAGCACGCCCGCCGTGTCGCTGGTTTCGACGCCGGTACGCAAATCTTTGACCATCTGATAGGGTTGCAGAACATAGCTGCGGATCTGACTGCCCCAGCCGTTTTCGGATTGTTCGCCGCGGGCGGCGGCGGCGGCGGCGCGGCGTTTGTCCATTTCATTTTCGTAAAGGCGGGCTTTGAGCATTTTCATCGCGGTCGCGCGGTTTTTGTGCTGGGAGCGCTCCGCCTGACAGCAGACGACGATGCCCGTGGGCAAGTGGGTGATGCGTACGGCGCTGTCGGTGGTGTTGACGTGTTGTCCGCCGGCGCCGCTCGAACGGTAAGTGTCGATGCGCAGTTGCGATTCATCGACCTCGATCTCGACGTCATCGTCGATCTCGGGGAAAACTTCCACCGAGGAAAAGCTTGTATGCCGTCGCGCGTTGCTGTCGAAAGGCGAAATGCGCACGAGCCGGTGCACGCCGCGTTCGGCTTTGAAGTAGCCGTATCCGAAATCTCCGGAAACGTGAAGCGTGACGCTTTTGATGCCCGCTTCTTCACCCGGCTGGAGGTCGATGATCTCATCTTTCCAGTTGCGGCGTTCAAAATAGCGGCGGTACATCCGCAACAGCATATTCGCCCAGTCGCAACTTTCGGTACCGCCGGCTCCGGCGTGGATCGAACAGTAGAAATTGTTGCGGTCGAAACGGCCGGAAAGAAAACTCATCACTTCCAGTTTGTCGAGCCGCTTTTGGATATCGAGCGTTTCGGCGGAAGCTTCGGCGAGAAAATCCGGATCGTCGGCGGCAAGTTCCGCCATCGCCGGAAGATCGGCGATCTCGGTGGCGAGTTTCCGGAAAGGTTCAAGCAGATTGCGGCAGGAGGAAAGTTGTGCGACGGTCTGCTGCGCCGCGTCCTTGTCGTCCCAGAAATCGGGCGCCGCCATTTTCTTTTCGAGCGCGGCGAGTTCGGTTTCGCGTTCGCCGATTTTCAGGAAGTCGGCGAGGTGTGCGATCCTCCGGGCGAGATCGCCGGAAACGCCGTGGAGTTCATCGAGCGTCATTTTTCGCTTTCTCCAAACGCCACATGTCGTCGAGCAATTTCTGGATCTCGCCCAGGCAACTGCCGCAGGCACCGCCCGCTTTGCAATAATGGGTCACTTCGGACGCATCGTGCAGGCGGTTTTCTTTGGCGACTTTGAGGATCTTCCGGTCCGTGACGCCGAAACAGCGGCAGACGATCCTGCCTTCGTCGTCGTCGGATTTTCCGGCGGGGGCGGTTTCGCCGCGGTAATCGGCGATCGCCGCCTGCAACGCTTCCATCCCCATCACGGAACAGTGCATTTTTTCTTCCGGCAGACCGCCGAGCGCCTCGGCGATGTCCCGGTTGGTGATCTTTTGCGCTTCTTCGAGGGTTTTGCCTTTGACCAATTCGGTCAGCATCGAACTGGAGGCGATGGCGCTCGCGCAACCGAACGTTTTGAATTTGACGTCGGCGATTTTTCCGTTCCCGTCAAGTTTGAACGTCAGTTTCAGCGCATCGCCGCAGGCGGCGTTGCCGACTTCTCCGGTGCCGTCGGGATTTTCGATCTCACCGACGTTGCGCGGATTCATAAAATGATCCATCACTTTTTCGCTGTAATTCCACATCGCGAGAGTCCTCCTTGCGACTCCTGATCTACCGATATTGCTTCATCGCGTCGGCGACGTCTCCGGCGACGGTTTCCGCCGCGCCGGCGAGCGCGATACGCCGGGATTCTTTTTCGCCGCGGCGTTTGTACTCCGCCTGCGCGTCGGCGAGCGTTTTGGGCGAAATCACCAGCCGCAACGGGATACCCGCGAGGTCGGCGTCGCTGAACATCGATCCCGCTTTTTCGCCGCGGTCGTCGAAAAGGGTCTCGACGCCGAGCGCGAGCAATTCCCCGTACAGTTTCTCGGCGGCGTCGCGTACGCCCGGTTTTTGCGGGTCGAGCGCGCAGATCTCCACCTGATAGGGCGCGATCGACATCGGCCAGATCGGACCGTAATCGTCGGAGGAGTATTCGATCACCGACGCCATCGCCCTGCCGACGCCGATTCCGTAACAACCCATGACCATCGGACGGCTTTTCCCATCGCGGTCGAGATAATTGCAGTTCATATCGGCGGAATATTTCGTGCCGAGCTGGAAAATGTTTCCGACTTCGATTCCGCGCATCATTTCGAGGGGTTCCCCGGTTTTCGGGCAGGGGTCGCCCGCGCGGACGCAGACGATGTCGCCGACGGTGTATTCGCTCCCCGCCAGATCGCGGTCGGCGTTGAAATTCACGAAATGGAATCCCTCTTCGTTGGCGCCGGTGACCAGGTTGGAACTTTCAGCAACGCTCCGGTCGAGGACGATCCGGACTTTTTTGCCGTCGATGCCGACGGGGCCCGCAAAGCCCGGCACGGCGCCGGCGCCGCGGATCACGTCGTCGTCGGCGAATTTGAATTCCGGTACGCCGAGGAGATTGGCGAGTTTCGTCTCGTTGACCTCGAAGTCGCCGCGCACCAGCGCGAAAATAAGCGTGCCGTCGCGCAGATCCTGATAAAAGACCGCCTTGGCGGTCTTTTCTTTGCCGACGTGAAGCAATTCGGCGACTTCTTCGATCGTTTTGCTGTGGGGGGTCGGGACTTTTTCCAGCGGCAGAGCCGGTTCCCGGTCGAATTTCCACGCGGCGACGGCGATTTCGCGGTTGGCGCGGTAACTGCGGTCGGGCGAGGCGAAGATCGTATCTTCGCCGCAGTCGCAGACCGCCATAAATTCGTGCGAGATTTTGCCGCCCATCATCCCGGAATTCGATTCGATGCTCAATACGTTGTTCAATCCGATGCGGCGGAAAATCCTTTCATACGCGGCGTGGGCGCGCTTGTAGTATGCTTCAAGATCCTGCTGATCGACGTGGAAACTGTAAGCGTCTTTCATCGTGAATTCCCGCGTGCGGATCAACCCGGCGCGCGGACGCGCTTCGTCGCGGTATTTGGTCTGCAACTGGTAAAGCATTACGGGCAATTGCTTGTAACTGGTCACTTCGGTACGGACGAGCGCCGTCACGCATTCCTCGTGCGTCATCGCCAGAAGCATCGGTTTGTCGTTGCGGTCGCGGAAACGCAGCAATTCCGCGCCGACCGAATCGTAACGCCCCGATTCCTGCCAGAGTTCCGCCGGCAGTACGACCGGCATCAGGATCTCCTGCCCGTCGATGGAATTCATTTCTTCGCGGATGATGCGTTCGATTTTGTCGATGACGCGCTTGCCCAGCGGCAGGATCGAGTAGATCCCCGCCGAAACCGGACGGATATATCCGCCGCGGATCAAAAACTGGTGACTTCTGGTTTTTGCGTCCTTGGGCACTTCTTTGATGCGGCGCCCGACCAACTGACTCATTTTCATAATTGCCGATCCCCTGCTGAAAAAAGGATTGCCCGCACCGCGTCAGGCTTCCGCTTCGACGAATTCTCTGTGAAGCGCCTTGATCGCGGCGTCGAAATTTTTGCGTTCGATGATGAATTGCATATTCACCTGGCGCATCGACTGGTCAAGCGCCAGAATGTTGATGTTCGCCCCCGCCAGCGCTTTCGCCGCGCGCGAAAGAAATCCGGGGAATTTCATATTCGTGCCGAGCACCGAAACGATCGCGATGGGGAGCTTCTGGATGCGGGCTCCGGGCAGATCGGCGGCAAGTTCCGCCAGCGCGTCGTCAAGCCCTGCGCTTTTTTCCGGTACATAGTGCGTGATCGTGTTGGCGTTGGTGTTTTTGGCGATGTAACAAACCTTGTGGCGGGCGAAAGCGCCGAGCAGTTTGTAGTCGTAGCCGGAAGCGCCGACCATTTCGGGGTCGAAAACTTCCACCGCCGTCAGGTCTTTGCGGCCGCAGATCATATCCACGCGCGGCGTCGGCGAAACGTATTCACGCGAGATGAGCGTACCGGGATTGCCCGGATCGAAAGCGTTGTCCACGCGGATCGGAATGTTTTTCCGCTCCATCGCTTTGGCGGCCTGCGGGTGGATCGCTTCCATCGCCATATCCGAAAGCTGGTCGGCGATGTCGAAATTCGTATATCCGATCTGCCGGACTTTGCCGACGCCGATGAGTTTGGGGTCGCCCGTCGAAAGGTGGAATTCCTTGTGGATGATCCCCTCCCGCGCGCCCGTCACGACGGCGATCTTGCTGAACGTGATCTCGCTGTAACCGCGGTCGAACTGCGCCATCACGCCGCCGGCGCATTTGGCGTAACCGGTAACGATCGGCATGCAGCGGGCGAAGTCGATCCCTTTCAAATGGGCGCGGATGGTTTCCTCCATCGTGCCGGTTTCCCGGTTTTTCCATCCGGAAAGGTCGATGAAACGCGCGTTGACCTGATGCGCCTGCAGGATCAGCGCCGAATTGAAAGCGCTGTGCGCTTCACCGATGCTGCTGAGCAGTTCGCGGATCGGCGCGAGGTAATTGTCGCCCTGAAAATGGCCGAAACTGCGCAATTGCATCAGATTGAGCAGACAATTGCGGACGCCTTGCATACGGTCTTTGATGAACGTGTCCGCTTTGTTCGGATCCAACCCGATCTTTTCGAACGAACGGTTGAGTTCGATCATAAAGGCCGTCGTCGCGTCGAGTTTTTCCTGCCATTCACGTTGGTTGCCTGCGGCGAAACTGCCGTAGATGCCGGGTTCGCCGGTCTTTTTGTTTTCCAGCAGCATATTGGTGACGCCGCCGTAAGCGGAAACGACGAAAATGCGGTTGTAGAGCTTCGCGCCGCGGCGGTCGCCGATGAAAATGTTGTCGAGCAGTTCGCCGAAGCGGGTCATACTGGTCCCGCCGATCTTTTCAACCGTGTGTTTGCCCATCGGAGATCTCCTACAGCGTTTCAATGCGGATCTTGCGCGCGGGTTTGCGGTTGAATCCGAGCGCGTTGATCTCGTCGAGCGCTTTGACGATCGCGCGTTCGGCGGCGGGATGGGTCAGCACGAGCAGTTCCGCATCGTTATCCTCCGTTTCCGGCTGGATGACGCTGGCGATGCTGATGCCCTGCGCGGCGAGGATCTGGGCGACGTTCGCGACGACGCCCGGTTCGTCGGCGACCGAAAAACGCAGATAATAACGGCTCCGGATCTCGCCGATCGGCGCCAGACGTTCGAAAAGTTTTCCTTCGCGGAAAGCGGGCAACCGGCCGATCGAACCGTGGAGGATGTTGCGGCCGATGTCGATCAGATCCGCCACCACCGCGCTCGCGGTCGCGGCGCGTCCGGCGCCGCGTCCGTAAAAGAGCGTGCGTCCGACCATGTCGCCCTCGACCATCACGCCG
>JAKSOG010000075.1 GCA_024405715.1 Victivallaceae bacterium
CAAGAGAAGTGTTTTCTTCGACCGAGATCGCATTGGTCGAAGTGATGTTCGCCGCGGTCCAAACCGTGCCGCCGAGCGTCAAAACACCGTCGTCGTTGTAAATCGTATCGCTCGTCGCGGAAAAAACGCAGTCCGTTATGTTTACCGTGCCGTCCTTCAAGTAGATCGCGCCGCCGTTTTGTATCGCCGCGTTGTCGGTGAATGTGCTTCCCGATATCGACAGCGCCGATGCTGCGTCGGCGCAATAGACCGCACCGCCCGCTTCCCGTGCAACATTGCCGGTGAAAAGAGCGTTTTCGACGGATCCCATCCCTCCCCCGGTGCCGTGGATCGCGCCGCCGTTCTGTATCGCCGTGTTGTCGGTGAATGTGCTTCCCAAAATGATTAATCTTCCTTCGTCGTTGGCGATCGCGCCGCCGTTTCGGGCAACGTTGCGGCTGAACGCGCTTGCCGTGATTGAAGCAAAACCTTCTGAAATCATCAGCGCGCCGCCGTCGACGTCTACCGCGTTCCCCGTAACATCAATCTGGCTGATAACAGCCCGCTTATTGGCGCCGGTCACCGACGATCGCGTCGCAAAAGTCCCCTGCATGACGACGAAATCTTCTTGTTTCAATGCGGCGTCGATGGATGGGTAAAAATTTCCCGCGTAGTTGGTCGAGCCGACTTGGACCCATTCCGCCCCGTTTGAAGTCACGATGGCGGCGCGAACGTATTCCTCGGACGTGATCGTCAGAAAGTTGTCGGAAAGGTAGACTTTATAGAGACCGTCTCCGACGAGAGCCTTGCCGCCGACGGCATTTTTCCCGTGTACGGTAATTGTTCCGGAACCGAGAGATGTCAGTCCGCTTGCGATGCTCAACGATTGTCCAAGGGAGGGGAGTTCACAGTCGATGCTTATGGAAGTATCGCTCAACTCAAGATCAGTAAAATTCACCATCTCCGTGCTGCGGAAAGAAAGGCTCCGGATGTTCTCCGCGTTGTCCAGCTTGGCGATGGAAATGGATTCTTCGTTGATGAAAACGAAATCGACTTTATCGGTCGAGCATAAGTAGTGTCCGCGTTCGGGGTGATTCTCCTTCCGGACGTCGGTGGCAAGCGTGATGGTTCCGGAAAAGGAAACGGTCCCCGTATCAATGACAATGGAGTCACTTTTCGTCGCGAAAACGCAGTTTTCGATCGTTGTTGATTGCCCTTCCGAGTTAACGAAAATCGCGCCGGCGTAATTATAAGCGATATTGCCGGCAAAAGTACAGCCGGAAACAACCAGCGACGAGTTAAAACAGACGGTTATCGCCCCTCCCAGTCCGGCTGTTTTCACCCCGGCGGTATTGCCGGAAAACGTACTTCCCGTGATCGTCGCCGACACTTCCCGCTCCAGATGGATGGCTCCTCCGTTGCCTTTGGTTACGATATTGCCGGAAAAAACGCTGTCGGAAATTTTCAGTTCCACGCGGGTGGTGGCGTAGATCACACCGCCGTAGTTATTTGCCGTATTGCAGGTGAAAGTACTGCCTGATATCGTCAGTTGCGAATTGGTCGAACCGTAGATCGCACCGCCGCATTGCCCTGTTGAGATGTTGTTGGCAAAAAAGCAGTTCTGTAGTGTCAGTTCCGAGCCACCGCCGGAGTCGATGCTGGAGGCCGTGCTGCCGCCGATCGCGCCGCCGTTTCCGGAGGTGTTGCTATTATTCGTGAACGTGCTGCCGGTGATCGTCGTTTTTGAGCCGTCAAAGAGAGAGAGTGCGGCGCCATGACGATTGCCCGCCGTAGTGTTATGGAACCAGGAATCGTCGATCACCCCGATTCTGTCGCGCAAGATGTCCTGATGCGCATTTCTGAATGATCCTCCTTGTACCGCCACAACAAAAGAGTCGGTGGATGCGGTGGTGATATTGGGGTAAAGGGGACCTGCGTAACGAACGTTGTCGATCGTCACCGTACCGGATCCGGTCGTGCCGAGACGGGGGCACACGATGCCTGCCGCGACGGGCTCGTCCTCCGTGCTCTGCAAGTTCTTATTGCCGTCCAGACCGACCGTGTCAAAAACCCCGTCGATGAAAAGTTTATCGCCAAGCAATTTTTCCCCGTTGACGGTTGCGATGCCCGCATTTCCGACGATTTCATTCGCCATAGTCGATATTTCCTTACATTAGAAAAAATTGCATAAATCTACCATCGTTATAACATATGTTATAAAATCGCAAAAAGCAAGGGATTTCGCCATTATTTCACCGTTTCCCGCCCGATCATTCCCGTTTTGCAAACATAGATTTTCTCCGGATTTTTTACCGCTTGAATAAAACTCATGGGCTTTTTCCGTTGGCTTTGCCAAGACGCGTGTTGATTTTCAACGACTTACAACTTTTCAAAAGTCGCGTGTAGTGTCACGCGGTCACGATAGAAAATCGCGTGCTAATGCGCCGGCTTTCCGTCAATGCCAAAGATTTAATGTTCGGCAACATCCCCGCCGATGCACGAGGAGCAAAAACGGGTGGTGGAGATATAAAAAAAGCCTCGGCATTCACCGGGGCTGGAACTGCTGATGATTCAGATGGTATCGACCGAGCTCGGGCAAATGTCATCCGATGAGCAGTCGACGTAACAACTTTCCCTTACGCGAGTTTGCCGAGTTTCGCCACTTTGAGCGCGTCGTCCTCTTTGTAGAACTTGTAATCGGCGCTTGTCCAATAGCCGTACCCCTCGTTGAAACTGGCGTTTTGCCCGATTGTCCCCCTTGTAACAAGGGGAAACGGGTGTAATGTAAGAAAATGTTTCTTTTGCCACAACATCATAAAGGAGAATGACGTTGATGAAAAAAATCTGGTCGATGCTGTTGGTCGGCGCGTTGAGTTGTCAACTTTTCGCGATCCCGAGGCCGAAAGACGCGGAACGCCGCAAGGTCTACCGCGAGGGCAAGAAATTGGAGGGGATTTTCGGAGTGCCGACTTCCCAAAAAGGCTCGCCCGTCATCCTCTTTCTCGGCGGCGGCCGCCCGTGGCAGGGCAACGGCACCGGCAGGGCGTTGATCAAAAGCGGCGCCGACGTGCGCGTGCTTTCCGGCGTTTATCTTGCCGGTTTGAGCGGCAGTTACATCCGCAGTCTGCCCTACCAGACCGAGGAACCGAAGCCGGTCGATGCGATCACGCCGGAATTCAAGCACCTCGACGAGTACGAGATGCTTTTCATCGACGCCATTCCGGAGGAAAATCAGAAAAAGATCTTCACGCCGGAGCGCGTCGCCGCGGTGAAAAAGTTTGTTTCCGGGGGCGGACTTCTCCTCTTGACGATCAACGCTCCGGAGGAGGAACTCGGCGATCTGATGCCGGTCCAGTACGGCGATACTTGTACTGATTTCGAGGGGATTTTCGTCCGCAAGCCGGCGGGTAAAAACTTTGAAGTGATCCCCGATGTCTTTCAGATGACCGATCCTTTCCGCTCCGTGACGCTCGTCGAGGGGGCAAAAAGCATTTCCGACGTCATCGACGCCAACGGCAATGTCCTGACGAGTTTCGTCGCGGTAAAATCTTACGGCAAAGGCAAAGTGATGTATCTCAACACCGAGAAGAACAGTCGGAACTGCGCCCAGCATTTCGCCGCATGGGCGTATTCGCAGGCATTCATCAACAGTCTCGTCGCGGAACTTTCCGGCAAGCCGCTGAAAGTCAACCTTTTTCAGAAACAGCCGACGGAGCCGCCGAAAACGATCGCCGAAAAATCGGTTGAACTTACTCTGCCGGAAATGAAAATCGCCGACGACGCTCCGCAGGCGAAAGTTTCCGGCAAGACGGTCACGTTCGGCAACGGCGCGAAACTCGTCGTCAAGGAAAAAAACTACGATGCCTATCTGCCCGGCAGTGCGACGCCCTTTGTCGTCGATGCCGCCGTGCCGCAGATCCTTTTCAGCGAAAAGCAAATGACCATCGAAGACTCCTCCGCCGAAGCGGTCGGGATGCAGGATACGCTCGACGCGAGCAAGATCAAATGGACTCTCGCCGAAGTTAAAGGCGGCGATTGCGCGACGATCGTGTGGACTGGCGACGACGGCACCGTCATCAACGAGGAGATCAAAACGAGCCGCCTCGATCTCGACGGCACGACTTATCGCGGCATCGCGCGCCGCGCCAATGTGGTGAAATGCCCCAAAATGATCTCCGGATTCAACTTTACGGCAAAAATCGACGTCGACGCGGTCAAGATGCGCCGGATGGCGGCTTATCAGCCGCCGCGCGGCTACGCCGAGTACGATATGACCAAAAAGACGGAAATCGACAGCCGTGAATGGGGATTTTTCAGCGAAGGTCAGCCTTTCGGCTGGATCGAGGGCAAAAAAGGCGTTTTCGCCAACTTCACCGACAACATCCTCAATACGTTGAGTTGCCAGATCGTCAAGCCGAAAGGCGCGAAAAAACTCCCCGTTGTGACCAACAAAGCGGGATTCGGCTATCAGAAAGCGCCGCTTCAAACAAGTTTCGTCTACTATATGGTGGGCGACGTCAAGGCTCCGACCGACAATCACTGGATGGCGATGTATCAATTCCAGCGGCATAATCTGCGCAAAGTCGCCGGTATCCCGGAATTTTCGGCGTATCCCAATGCGACGTGGAACAACTCTTGCAGCAAAGAGCAGCGCGACGCCACCATCGAAACGATCGGCAAGGCGGGGATCCGCTACACCTATGTCCCGATGTGTCCCTCCTGTATGGAGGATGTCGACAAGCCGGCACGCATCGAATTGCAGAAACAAATTCTCGCCGCCGGTTCCAAACCGTATGTGTGGAGTCCCTGCGGGCACAGCCACGGTGCGGGCAAAGAGTATGACAACAAAACGAGCTGGTTCGCCTACGACGCAAGCGGCAAGGCGTTCAAGTATTTCGGCGGCAACTTCCCCGTGATCGACCAGGGCGATCCCGACTTCCTCCAATGGTATCTGCCCAAACTCCAAAAGGCGATCGACGGCGGTCTTGCCGGGGTCTGGTTCGATATGGGCGGCGCCGCGACGGGGACGCGCAATTTCGCCAAACCCGATTCCCCGATCGGACTGATGAATCTCGTCAAATACATTTACCCCGCTTTTTACAAAAACGGCAGTTTCGTCGCGATCGAGGGACAAAGTCCGCTCGTCCTTGAGGGCTTCTGGTACCGCGCCGACGTCTATGCGCCGATGGGCGGCAAGGAATTCGTTTTTGTCGGCGATCTCGTTTACGGCGACGGAATGGATTTCGATTATTTCCGTAGCAGTATGTTCGGCTTTTTCACGCCGGTCGCCTTTGAGAACTACGGCACGAAATTCGAGCGCATCCCCGGCGAGTTGAAGCAGTTGGAGGATGCCGCGCACTATGCCCGTACGATCAACCGCGCGCTCGACATCTGCAAGATGCCTTTCATCCGCAAAACCGATTTCGGCACGAGCTGGATGAGCCCGACGGGCGGCGCGCTCTTTTTCTACGACTCGGTGGCGAAACTCGACGTCAAGTTGCCGGAGGGCTTTGTCCCGGTCGCGATGATCGGAGAAAAAGGCGACGCCGTCGAACTCAACGGCAAGATGCCGGCAAGCGTCGGCGCGCGCACTTTGATCGTGCTGGAAAAGAAATAAGTTTCCGTACTCGCGCGCCGTCTCGTCAGCGCGCGAGCGCGCTTATTTAATGCGTTCTTTTGCCGCCGCGCGCTTGAAAAAGCTAGAGAATACTGTTTACTATAGTGCTTCACACCGTAAAAATCCAGCTGGGCTCTGCCGATCGGGAGGGACAAAACCGGGTGGTGTGGTAGTTAAAATCCGCCAGAAACAAATGTGCGCAAAATATCGGATATTACCAAGATAGCGGATATCATGGAATTCTTCAACGGATACCGTCTGTTGTAAAAATTGGGTATCTTACACCTGACCAATCGACGGACAACCTCTTAAAAGAAAAACGAGATTTTGGATCGTTTCTATAAAACTGTCCAAAATCTCGTTGCAATTACAGTTTGATTTATTGCGCCAAATTGAGCGTCGGCTGGTCGGCATTGCTCTGCTGATTGAACTTCAACGCGCCGGGGCAGTTGTCTTCCGGTTTCCATCCCCAATAGAACATATTCCGCCATTCGACAGTGCCGCATCCGTCGTAGATCGTCATATGCTCCGCGCTCTTGACGAAAGAGCCGTCGGATACCAGCAGACGGCCATCCGTGTGCTTGATGATCGTGATGTTGTCCAACTTGAATTTCGTGTTGCTGAAATAATTGCATCCGAGCAAGCGGGTCTCCGCGCCGTGGATCTCATATCCGATAAGTCCCGTGTCGGCGTAGCAATCGCGCAAGATGGTCGCGCTCCCGGCTTTGCGGATGCGGAAATTGACGGAGTCTTTCAGCATTTCGGGAAACTCGCCCGGTTTCACCGGCGGGATCGGTCCGCCCCACGAATGGCAGCGGGTGAGACGGTTCGAGCCGCCACTCCAGACATCGAAACCGACCGTATAGTCGACGGCGTGGCAGTCCGTGTAGTAACTGTCGCCGCCGTTGATGATAAAGGCGGTGTTGCCGGCGAGACCGGACATCGTACATTGCGCATAGAAATTGTTGCAGACGATCTGACATCCCCCGTCGACCCGCAGACCGTAGCCCTTACCGTTGAGCAATACGACATCGGATGTCGTGTAACGGGGGTAGATGTTACGGATCCTCAGGCACGAAGCCAGACCGTTGCCGTCGATGGTGCCCCCGCGCATGAAGCCGCCGCAATCTCCTTTCGGTTTTTTCCTGTCCTGGATGGTAAGCACGACATCCATCGGTGCGACCGCCTTGAAAATGGCATTTCTATTCATTTCCAGCGAGCAGTTGTTGTCGATGACGATCGGCGTCGCGATGCGGTAAGTCCCGCGGGGAATCGTCAAAACGCCGTTGGGCGTTGCCTGGATCGCGCGTTGAATGCGCGGTGCGTCATCCGTTTCTCCGGCTTGCACCGGAAATTCGCAAAGCGTATGATCCTGTTCATCGTTTGTCTTTTTTTCGGCGATGCAGCAACCGGTCCAAAAAAGCATTGCCAAAGCGAGCACGCCACCGTTTTTGATCAGATTTTTGAATTTCTTCATTTTTTCTCCTTCGCGTGAATTTTTTTATCGAATGGGAACTCTGTAACATAGCACGCTTCAGAAATAACTTCAAGTTTTCCTCTAAAACGGGGAAGTTTTGGGGAACTTTTTTCGATGCTATATCATCCATCAGCCAGTGAGCCGATCCTCGTGACCGACTTGTTGCACCGCCTGACAAAGTAAAGTACAACGGCAAAACCCGATTTTACAAGTGATCTTCTGGAATATCTCTCGCCGGAGATCGTTCATAAGGCGTTGACGGGCGATCCCCCCGTCAATGCTAAAGATTTAATGTTCGCCCTCCCCGCTAACGCGCGACGTCGAAACGGATCAGCCACACGGCGGAGTCGACGTTGTCCTTGTTGAGCGTGAGGATCCCATTTTTGAATTCCGCCGTTTCCTTTTTTTCGTCGTAGTTCTGATCCAGACGGAGGATCTCGAAATCGCGGATCTCCGGAAGCCCCGCCAGTTGCAGTTTGACGCTGCCGAGTTTGCTCCGGTAATCCGAGAGCAGAATCGCGCCGCGACTCCGGTCGGCGGTGAATGCCGCAAGCGCGTAAATCCCGGAAGCGGCGCTTTCGCACCGGACCCGTCGGGAATAGGAATCGACAAACTCCCCGATCATTTTCATCGAGTAGAAATTTTTGTTTTTCTTTCTGCCGTGACGGTAAAATCCCCAAGTTCCGGCGTTGCCGGAAATGCCGAAACCGTAATAGCACGCCACATCCAGCGGCACATCGTGAAAAAGCGCGATCATCGCGACGTTGAAAGCGGCGGAATCAATTCCCCACACTCCGGAAACGCCGCGGGTCAGATCATCGTAGCCGGCTTCATCCATTTCCGCCGTCAATTCCGCCCATTTTCCGCGCAGATAATGCCATTCGTTGAGGTGAACTTCCGTTTCCCGGCACCCCGTGGCATCGAGGATGGCGCGGCAATCTTTCACCAAGTGCGCCATCACTTCCGGCTTGTCCACGTAGGTGTGAAACGAGATGAAATCCGGCGTGACGCCGCGCTTTCGGCATTCCGCCAAAAGCGGACGGCTCCATTCGGGATCGGGCCCGGTCAGCCCGGGACCGCCGATCTTTTCATCGGGAAATTCCGTTTTGAGATACTGCAACACGGTCGCGAAAAATGAAATGAATTCCTCTTTTGTCCCTGCCCACAGATAGGGAATGTTGTTGGGCTCACCCCAAATTTCCCAGTAGGGGATCGCCATTTTGAAACCGTTCGCCCACCCGTAATTGTAATGCCGGATGATCCCGGCGAGAATTTTCGCGTACTGCCTGGCGTCCCGGACGGGAAGCGTGTTGAAGTGTACCGTGCCGGCGGTGTTTTCGATACTGGTCCCCAGACGGTAATAAGCCGCGCTCCCGTTGCGGATCAGAGTATTCAGGAGATGATCCGTCGCCGCGAAGTAATAATTTTTCGGATCGGCGGCATCGGCGTCCTCGCGGGGAAAAATGAAGTGCGTGTCGACAATGCGCTGTCCGGGGTTGCAAAGGGCTTGATCGTGCGTCCGACAACAGGTGAAACGCATCGCCCGGAAATCCCCATCGCGGTCGGCGCCGATGATGGACGGCATATAATTACTGCCGTGCAGAGATTTCTTGATGACGCCGTTTTCCTGATCGAAACGAATGATCAACGCCGTCTGCTCGGCAAACAGCGGAACAAGCCGGAAAATCAACAAAAAAAACAATGCTTTTTTCATTTTTCGATTCTCTGAAAAATTTTTATTAATATATACAAACAATGCGTAATATAGCATAAATCTCCCGTTTTCGCAAATTCGGCATTGTTTGTGCTGTAAATATCAATTTTCGGATATTGCATTGTACGCAAACCAGTGCTATGCTTGTCTCATACCGCCAATCAAGGAGAAAGCATTGTGAAATTCCGCAGGCTCGCCGAAGCCGATCACTGGCTCGACGACAACGAAGCCAAACGGCATCCCGTCGAACTTGCAGCAGAAGTCCACAAGAATTTTGTTTTCATTCACCCGTTTGTCGACGGTAATGGGCGGGTCGCCCGTCTGCTGATGAATCTTGTGCTGATGCGGCACGATTACATCATCACTATGATTCCTACCATTCTGCGAATGGAATACATTTCGCTGTTGGAAAAAGCCCACTATGAAGCTTCGGATTTTACGAATTTTATTATGGACCGGGAAATCGAAACCCAGAGGGAATTGCTTCGACTGATCAGCGGTAAAATTGAGCAGGGATCCGTATCCAGCGCGGAGGTAAGTGGACCGGAAACGCTTCTGCAAATTTTGAAAACGCACCCCGGTTGTCGTGTTCCCGATCTATCTACCGCATTGAAGAAAAGTCGTTTAATCGTAGAGCGTTATCTGCGTTTGTTGCGGAATCAGGTAACATATCACACTTCCGTAATTTTGTAAAGTTAAAAATAGAAATTCCCTGATTTTATTCAACCGCCTACCGCCTGAATGAAATTTTTTGCGGGGTTTCGTTACCTTTTTCAATAGGATTGTTGATTTTCAACGACTTGCAACTTTTCTCAAATCGCGTGTAGTGTCACGCGATCAAGATAGAAAAACGCGCTTTTTTGCCGATTTTTACGGGCTTTTTAAGAAAACGCAGATTCTAACAATTTGCCGATGTGTTAAAACATAACGTCCGATTTATATTCGCCATTTTACATGGCGAATGCTTCATGATGAGATGCAAAGCAGATCATCGCTTCATGGCGAATACAATGAGCCGTTTCATCTGGCAAGGGGGAAATAAAGCACACCTTTGGCGTATGAAGCATCGCTTCACGACACGAAGCACGCC
>JAKSOG010000076.1 GCA_024405715.1 Victivallaceae bacterium
TAGTGGTACGGCGCGCGCCGAGATCCACCCTCTTTGCCTACACGACGGTCTTCCGGTCGGTAGTCATTGTGCAGGGGCGGGAATTTTTCCGGATGTTGCGGGGCGAAATAGGATTTCGGAATTTGCGCTACTTGGGCGCGGCGGCCGTTGACGTAAAGCTGATCAAGAAAACCATTGGCGACGGCTTCCTGCGGCACGGTGAAAACGAGAACGTCTTTGCCGTTGATTTGTGCGCGCTCCTTGCATTTCAGCGTGCGTCCTCCGTCGAAAACGACTTTTTCGCCGGGGGCGGAAACGAAGGACAGATCGCTCGATTCCGGAGACAGGGAAATGGTTTCGTTCAGGCGGTAAGTCCCTTCGTGAAAAATAAGCCGGATGCTTTCTCCGGGGTGTTGCTTCCGGTAAATTTTTACGGCTTCCAGCGCCTCCGCAACCGAATGCACGGCGATCGGTTGACCTTGGATTTCCTTTTCCGACGGAGAAATGTGAAAATCCGCCGCGTTGGAGGAGAAAGCCAACATATACAGCAACGCGAAAGGCGCAAGATATTGTTTCTTGAAAATCTTCATTTTTTCATTTCCTTTCGCCGGGATCACGGTTGAATTAGTTTCTGTTTTCCTCAATGTAACATCGTTTACGGTAAAAGTCAATCTGTTTTCCCGGGCTGTCGACACTTGCAAAACAAAGTTGCGGAGCGATTTAAGGTTTGCGGAGAATGGAAATGATCCGTCGCGTTTTACAAAAATGGGCATCGGGGGCGGGAGTTGAACCTGCAACACGTGATTCCCGACACGGCGAGGCAACTGTTTTCGAAAAACCGAATAGTTTACCTCTGCCTGCACGGCCGACGCTTATCCCATACGCCGCCCGCGACTGCGCCGGGTGTTTCACTGCTCTGCCGTTGAGCTACCCCGATGATGGACGCGGTGATTTTTGCCGTTTGGCAAAAATTGATTCGCGATAACGTTAAACAATAACACTTGCGATAAGATTTTCAAGCCACACGCAATAAGATTTTTCACCTTTTTCCCCGGCGACGGTTGCGCGCATTATTTTTCATAAAAAATTTCCCTTTTTCTGTTTTCGGGGACCATTTTTGTCCCTGACGCGGCTTATATTACCGTAAAAATCAAAAAAAAGGAAACATATTTATGGACAAATCGCAGGCACTGGCTGAATTGAAAAAATATGCCGCGGAGCCGGATTTGCAGAAAGAGTGCCGGATGCTCCGCGACTTTCTACTGGGAGATACTTCCGCATGTGCCCCCGTTGCCGCCGCCGCGAAACAACAATCCGATCTGCCGCCATCCGAAGACCTTTGACCGAAGAGGAAAAGCAACGATGGAGAAAATGGATATGGGAAAATATCGTTTTGCCGCTCCTTGTCAATCTCACCGTCTATGCGCTGGGCATTCTTTTTGCGTCGCTGTTTTTCTCCTGAAATAACCCCCTTTTTCCTGTTTGCCTTTTGGGTTCTTCCGGCAAGACGGAAAACGTGTCTGTTTCGTCAAATTCTTCTCCCCGCAGTGGAAAAAAAGTTCCCGGCGGTATAAAGTATGACAGACGATTTTTTTTCAGAAAAACAAAATTACTTGTGAGGGAAGAAATGAAACGCTTTTCTTGGTTTGCATTGTTGGGGTCGCTTTTCCTTGTTTTCACGCTTCCTCTTGCCGCAAGAGCGGAAAACGCCGCGCCGTTTACGGAGCCGTCGGCGGAGGAAGAGAAAAATCTGCTCCTCGATGCCGTTCAGACGCTGAAAGGCGTGGCGAAAGTTTCCGATTTGACGGAAGCGCCTCAAATGGACCCGAAAAACCGCGTTTATCTGAAACTGGAAAATCAGCAGAATATCGGGGCGTTCAAGATCCGCGGCGCCTATTTTATGATGTCCAGGATCCCGGCTTCACAACGCGCCAAGGGCGTGGCGACCTGCTCGGCGGGGAATCACGCTCAGGGCGTCGGATTTTCCGCCGATAAATTCAATATCCCCGCGACCATTTTTATGCCGAAATCCGCTCCGAAAAAGAAGATCGACGCCGTTAAATCTTACCGGAACGTCCGCGCCGTCCTCGTCGACGGTTCGTTTCAGGATGCGAAAGAAGCGTGCGAAAAGTTCGTCCGGGAAACGGGCGCCATTTATGTGCCGCCTTACGACGATCTGAACGTCATCGCCGGACAGGGGACGGTCGGCTGGGAGATCATGCAGCAACTTCCGCAGGCGGACGTCGTCCTCGTCCCCGTCGGCGGCGGCGGATTGATCTCCGGCGTCGCGCTGGCGGTGAAACAGATCAACCCCAAGTGCCGCGTGATCGGCGTTCAATCCGTTTCCTCCAACGCGATGGCGCTTTCTCTGCAACAGGGGAAAGTCGTCGCGCTGGACAAAGTGTCCACGACCGCCGACGGGACCGCGGTCGCGCGTCCCGGAGACATCACCTTTCAACTCTGCCGCAAGTATGTGGACGGGATCGTTACCGTGACCGAAGACGACATCAAAAACGCCATCCGCGTTTTGTATACGCGGTATCACATTACCGCCGAAGGCGCCGGCGCGCTCGGCGTCGCGGCGGTGCTGAGCGGCAGGATCGGCGGTGAAAATCAGAATATCGTATGCGTTATTTCCGGCGGAAACATCGATCCCGACGTGTTGCGGTCGGTCGTCGCTTCCGGCGAACGGGAACGGGATCTTTTTCAAGTCGTTTCCACACCCGGCGCGCCGGCGGCGGCGGGACCTTATTCACAGGCCGTCCGGTGCGGGGACTGGCTCTTCCTTTCCGGTCAGATCGCGATGGATCCGGCTTCCGGGAAACTGGTCGGAAACGATATAAAAACCCAGACGGAACAGGTGATGAAAAATCTTCAGGCGGTGCTTTCCGCCGCCGGATACGATATGTCCTGCGTGGTGAAAACGACCTGTTTCCTTGCGGACATCAACGATTTCGCCGCTTTCAACGAAGTCTACGGACGGTATTTGACCGGAAAACCCGCCCGCAGTTGCATAGCGGCGTCCGCTTTGCCGAAAAACGCTTTGGTCGAGGTCGACGTCATCGCCTGCAAAAAGCATTGACCGATCGGGCGACTGTGACGCGGCATTGCCCGCAGATCCCGGCGTTACTTCCCGAAGACCGACTTCACCGCCTGCAAAGAGGCGTCGCCGAGGTTTTCGTCCGGGACCAGCCAGCAGCCTTCCGTGTATTCGTTCCACGCGTTGATGATGACGACTCCGGGACCAGCCGGATCGTTTTCCGCCCGTTTTTTCGCGTCCGCGAGCAGTTCGCGGAACAATTCGGGCGTATTGCCGCGGACGATCCCGACGTACGGATACAGACCGAGCCGCCACGGGAAGGGTTCTTCGTTGCGGCAACGCGCTGAACAGTCCCAGCCGCGGGTCACCGTCGGGAAATATTGCAACGGACTGCCGTCGAAACTTTTCCAGAAGGTGCGGTGGATCTCCGCGACTTCGCGGTAATCGAAAAGCTGATCTCCGCGGGCGAAACGCTCTTTGTAATCCGGCAGATCGTGGCAGGTGATGTTGTAGGCGGCACAGGAATCGAATCCGGCTTGAACGAGCGTCGGCACCGCCGGACTTTTGATATGCATCGCATTCCAGTGGATGGAGGGAAGACCTTTGGCCGCGGCTTGCGCGTCGGCTTCGTCGAAAAGCGCTTTCACCTTTTCCGGACCGCCCATTTTGGCGACGAATTCCATCGCGTTGAAAATGGAAAAGAAAGGATGCCCGTCTTTCCGCCAGTACTCCGGCCGTGCGAGATATTTTTCCAGTACGATGGAAAAACACTTGCGGAATTCGTCCGCCGTGCCGGCGCGCGCGATGAGTTTTTCACCGGGGTCGTCGATGATCGCCCGGAAACGGTTGTAACGGTCGTGGTAACACCACATCAAAGCGAATTTCATTTTGTCGCGGTTGCGCGCCCGCAGGAATCCTTCGTCCAGCGCTTCCTGCATAATGACTTCGCCGTCGTAACAATACCAGTCGTAGAGAAAGACGTCGAGTCCGGCGTCGGCCGCCAAGGCGATCTCCTTTTCGGCGTTTTCCGGTTCCGTTTCGTCGTAATAGCCCATAAGCGGTTTGATCGGGACGGGATGATCGGGATAGCGTTTTGCCTGAGTTTTGACGAATTCCCATTCGGTCCAGTTTTTCCCGAACCATTCCTCGCCGCGCGGATAGACGTGCCAATGCGGATAATAGATCGCCGCGACGACCGTTTTTTTCTCCGGTGCGGCGGAACGGGCGCATCCGCCGGAGATGAAAACCGCACCCAAGACCATCAGACGGATGATCGTTTTCTTCATCGTAAAGATCCTTTCCTTGCTTCCGCATAAGATAACTTGAAACGGCGCGGTTGTCAAGTTTCCCCGTTTTTCCGTTGACAAGCGGCGCCGGAAATGATATATTGCCCCGACGGAGAACAAAAAGGGAAAACGCGATGGATCTTCTTCTTACCGTGGCGGTCGACAACCGTGCCGCGGAAACGTTGACCGCCGAACACGGTCTTTCGCTTTGTCTGCAGAACGATGCCGGGACGACCTGGTTCGATACCGGAAGCGGGACCGCGCTGGAAAAAAACGCGGCGGTCCTCGGATTGTCCGCAATGCACTGCGACCGTCTGATTTTAAGCCACGGCCATAACGACCATACGGGGGGCATCCCCTTTTTCCCGGCGGGCACGACGGTTTTTTGCGGCAAAGATCCCGCCGCGCCCTGTTACAGCCGTCACGCCGACGGTACGGTACACGCGCTGACGATCCCCGATGCGGGTTTGCGCCGTCTGCGCGAATGCCGCGTCCGGGAAGTCGCCGCTTTTACGCGGATCGCGCCGGGGATGTACGCAAGCGGCGCGATCGAACGGTCTTTCCCCGTCGTTTCCGGAGGGCATTTCTTTTCCGACGCGGCGTGTACGCTCCCGAATCCGGTGCCGGAGGAAATTTTTCTCTATCTTGCGGACGGCATTCTGATCACGGGATGCTGTCACGCCGGGTTGCAAAATTGCGTGGCGTGTCTGCGGCGCAATCTTCCCGATGCTCCGTTGCATACCGTGATCGGCGGTCTGCACTGGTGCGATCTGACGGAAGAAAATCTGCAGGAAACGGCGCGGTTTCTGGAAACGCTGAAATTGCGCCGGTTGATCCTGCTTCATTGCACGGGCGCGTCGTCGGCGGAATTTATGCGGCGGCGCTTCCACGGCGTCGTGTCGGCCGGACGCGCCGGAGATCGTTATCGGCTTTGAAGCTCATCCGCCGAGTCCCGTATCGCGGCGGATCACGCATTCGCAACAGTGACGGATCGCATTTTCTCCGGCGTAGAGAAAGACGCGCTTTCTGGCGCGCGTGATCGCCGTGTACAAGATTTCCCGCGTCAGCAATGGATTTTCCGTCCCGTTTCCCGGATGCGCCGAGTCCGGCAGTACGATCGCGATGTCGTCGAATTCCGAGCCCTGCGCCTTGTGGATCGTGCCGGCGAAAGCGATTTCCCGGTGCGGCACCAACGCCAGCGGGATCCGGCGGATTTTCCCATCCCCGTCCGGGATGCAGAATTCGTCCGAACCGGGCATGACCACCCCCGTGTCGCCGTTGTGGAGATCGAGCGCGGGATCGTTTTGTGTGATGAGCACCGGCGTCGGAGCGGAATCGCCCAGAAGCGCCCGGACGTAGCGGTTCAATCCTTCGGCGCCGAAGACTCCCCGGCGCATCGCGCAGAGGATCCGGAAGTCGTTCAAGTGGCGGAGCGCCCCTTCCGCCGTCGTCTGCCGCGCCCAGTTCCCGAAAGCCGTTTTCAGCGTCCGGGTGAAATTTTCCCAGCGTGAATAGCCGCGGAAACCTTCTTCCAGAAAAACGGCATATACGGAATCGGATCTTTCGCGCAGGATCGCGAGCGTTTCGTCCGGACGTCCCGCATTGATCGCGGAAGAAAGACGTCCGATCGCGCTCCCTTCGGCGAAGCGCCGGCTCTGCGTCAATTCGCATTTGGCGACTTCTCCGATCCGGCACAGATCGCCGAAAACGCGCCCTTTTTCGACCGATGCCAGCTGATGTTCGTCGCCGACGAGCGTCAGACGGCAGGCATCCGGCAGGGCGTCGAGAAGTTTCGCCATCAACGGCAGGTCGATCATACTCGCTTCATCGACGATCACCCAGTCGCAGGGGAGCGGATTTTCCCGGTTGCACCGGAACGTGACGCCGTCGTAGTTCGGCCCCAGCAGAGAATGGAGCGTCGTCGCATCCGGGATTCCGGCGATGCCGAGCGACTGCATCAAAGAGAGCATCGTTTCCTTGATGCGGGCGGCGGCTTTCCCGGTCGGCGCCGCCAGCGCGATGCGCAGATCGGGGTCCTTTTGCCGCGCCAGTTTCACGGCGCGGGCGATCGTGAACGTTTTGCCCGTTCCCGGGCCGCCCGTCAGGATGGAAAAACGCCGGGAAAGCATTTTCCCGACCGCTTCACGCTGAAGTTCCGAGAGATCGCTTCCGCTTGCGTCGGGCAAAGGGGAGGTGTCCGCTGTGTCCGTCCGGCTCATTTCCCGGATTTTGTTCCGCACGCATTTTTCGTAAGCGTAATAGCGGCGCGTGTACAGACGTCCGCCGTCGAGGATGAAAATGCCGGAATCGTCGGGGGCTTCGCTCACGCCCGGAGCCGTTTTAAGCGCTGCCCGTTCGTCGTCCGCGAGGATCATGCAGACGTTTCCCTGTTGCATATGCGCGATCAATTTTTTGCATAAAAGCGCGACGGGAACCGGTGCGCCCATGCGCCGCACGAAATCTTCCGTTATTTCCGGCGCGTTCTCGCTGAAAAAAGAAAAATCACGATCATCGTCCGTCATATTCTACCTCATTCCCAATGCATTCCCCAATTCGTCCAGCAACGCTTCGGACGGACGGTCCGCAAAGACCGCCGCATCCGCTCCGACGGCGACGCCGCGCAAAAAGAAGTAAAAGACCCCGCCGAAATTTTTTTCCCATGAATATCCGGTCAGCGTCCGTTTCAGGAAATGATGCACTGCCGCGCTGTAAAGAAGATACTGGAAAAAGTATCCGTGGAATGCCATTTCGTTCCGGATGCCGTCGGCGTCGAAAGCGGAAAAAACATCGGCGTTCCGTCCGGCGTATATCCGGCGCAGGCGTTCCTCTTTGAGGGTGTTGGATTTCCAGTCGACGACGTAATAGAAATCGCCGCGCCGGAAAAAAAGATCGATGAAACCGGTGAGAAATCCGTGCGGGATCGTCCGGTTCCAGTTTTTCAGTGTGTCGCAGAAAAGCCGTTTGTCCGGCTGGTCCCGCCAATGCCGGGAGATGATTTCCCCCAGTTCCCGGACGTTGCGCTTTGCCTGCGCCGACGAAAAATCGAATTGCCGTTCGCTCCAACGGTCGCCCCACGGGACGTCCCGCAACCGGAAAACTTCCCGCGCCGGAGAGTGCAATTCGCGCCGAAGCGTTTTTTTCACCATCCCGGCGACGATGTCCGCCGTTTTCCTGCCGTCGATTTCCCGTTCGGGCGCCGCCGCGTATTTTTCGAGCGCGCGCCGGGTCGTTTCCCGGATCGCATCGTCGTCGGCGTCGAAGGGGATTTTTTCCAGAATCTCGTGCCAGGCGTTTCCGATCACGGCGCCGCCGCCGATCCGGAAAATCGGCGCGGCGGTTTCTTCCGGCAGTTCGTCGAAACGGCTTCCGTCGTCGCATTCGCGGTCGCGCCCCTCTTCATCGGCTCCGCCGGAAGGTTGCAGACTCGAATAACTGCCTTTGAGCGGTCCGGGATCATCGTATTTCCACGGGACGGCGGCGTTGCGGACAAAGAGCGCTTCGCCGCGGATATACGAAGTTTCCGGGATCTCCTCGATGACCCGGTCGGAAACGGGCGGTATCGGCGCCGCCGCCGCTTTGTCAAGCAACGATCTCACGATGTCCTGGATCGCGTCGTCGTCGGCGTACATCACGACCGTGCGCTGTTTCGCACGCGTCATCGCGACGTAGATCTTGCGGATGTTTTCCTGCCGGATCTCCCGCCGGCAAATTTCCGGGTCGGCGCCGATGAGCGTCCTGCCGTTTCCGTCGTGCGCGGTATGCGCCGCGGACGGATCGTGGGGGGCGTGCCGGCAAAAGGTCAGAAACGTCACCGGAAATTCCAGCCCTTTGGACGTGTGGACCGTCAAAACGTGTACGGCATTGCCTTCGTCGCGCGAAGCGCGTTTGAAAGGCGAAGCGTCGTCGTTTTCTTCCGCGCCGCGCGTTTCATAGCGTTTGTCGAGCCAGAAAAGGATGTCTTCCGGCGTATTGCCGGATGTCGCCGCCGCGGCGAAAATATGGCCGAGCATTTCCTCGAAATCGGCGAGATCGCGGGCTCCGCGTCCGCCGTGCGCCAGCGTTTCCCGGATTCCGCGGCCGCATTTTTCCCGCACCAGCGCGTCGAGTTTGCCGAGAAAAGCGGTGAATCCGTACTTTTCCCACGTCGCGGCGAGAAGCTGGAAACCGGCGATCCATTCCGCCAGGATCGCGTCGTCGGCGATGTGCAGATTTTCCCGCGAAACACCGAAAAATCCGGACGCCGCCGCCCGTTTGACTTTGGCACGGTCGTTCGGATAAAGGACGGCTTCGAGCAACGTGTAGAAATTCCAGAACATCCCGGACGGCGGCGGCGGATCGCCGAATTTATGCGCCGCGACCGCGTCGCTCGTGAATATGCCGCCGGTTTTGTCCACGGAGCAGGGGACAAGACGCGCTTTCAGTTTCCGGGCGACTTCGGCGGCGTCCCGGTTGGTTTCGACCAGGACCGCGATGTCCTGCGGTTCCAGACGGCGGTATACTTGGGCGTCGTCGTCGAAAATTTCGCATTGATCGAGCGTGCGGACGACTTCGGCGGCGAGCGCGTCAAAAAGGAGATCGTTTTTCGTCGATCCGCCGACGGAAACGCGGACGACGTGAAACGGCGCATCGTCGGGCTTGCCGTTTTCCCTGAGCGGACGATGCCGGTCCGACGCCGCCACGTCTTCGTCGTAGGCGATGTCGCCGCTTTCAAACGTTCCGGCTTTTCCGTCGTCGCGGAAAAGGAGGTTGACGGCATCCATCAGGCGGGAGGTCGTCCGGAAATTTTTCCTCAATTCGTAACGGCGCTCCGGCGGGATCGACGCGACCGCTTTGCGGTATGTGAAAATGTCTCCACCGCGGAAAGAATAGATCGCCTGCTTCGGGTCGCCGATGAAAAAGAGCGGCGTATCTCCTTGATCCTGAAAGACTTTCCGGAAAATCTCATATTGCACGGGATCCGTGTCCTGAAACTCGTCGACCAGCGCCGCTTTGAAATCGCGCCGCAGTTTTTCGGCGAGTTCGCCGCCCCGTTCGGAAACCAGCGCTTCCTGTACGGCGCGCAACAGATCGTCGTACGTCATCGCGTCGCGGTTCAGCCGTCCGGCTTCGTATTCCAGAACGATTTCCCGCGCGGTACGGAGCAAAGGGTTGTTTCCGGCGACGGGGTAGACGATTTTGCCGTCTTCGTCCCGGTATGTGCGCAGAGAACCGTCCCGAAAAACA
>JAKSOG010000077.1 GCA_024405715.1 Victivallaceae bacterium
GAAAACGCCAGCAATGCGATCTCCGCCGCGACCGGGACGAAAAGGTAAAAAAGCATTTTCATCCCCCCGGATTCCACCAGCAATGCCGCGATCCACGGTCCCGCCGCCGCTCCGAAAAATCCGCAGGTCATATAGACGGGGACCGCGATCTTCGGCGACAATGTACCGAGCGACTGGACTTGCGTCACCCCCGCCGGATGTACGAAAGCGATGCCGACGCCCGTTACGATCATCAGCGTCAGCAACACAAGCCACGGTGTTTCCGGAGGAAAAAAGGCAAGCGTCAAAACCGCCGAAGCGCATGCGAGCCCGGAAATCAGCGCGATGCGCGCGGGGATCATCCGTCCGGAAATCAGCGCCGCCGGGATCTGAAAGACGTTCGCCGTGATCCCGAGCACCCCCAGGAGAAGTACGCCCGTTTGAAGTTCCAAACCGAAAAAAAGCAACGCCGCCGGCAGGATCCCCGGCAGGACGGCGCCCAGCATATCGGCGAGGAAATGCGACGACGAAAGCGCCGGAAACCAAAGTTTTTCCGGCGTCGGCGGCGCCGTGTCCGCATTCATGTTTTCCGCTCCGTATGAAAAAACAACGCGGGAAGGACCTGTCGTCCTCCCCGCGGAACCGGCGCGCCGCTCAGTCGATCGCCGCCTGGACCGTTTCATCGACGAAACGGCGGATGTTGGAAAGATTGACGATCTTTTCCGGAACGCCGCCTCTGTCGACGACCAGCGTCGGCGCCTGACGGATGTCGAACTCTTTCGCCCGTTCAGGCTCCTGATCGGAAACGACGACGTCGTAGGCGATATTCGCCTTGTCGAGGAAATATTTCGCCTGCCGGCAGTTGGGACAGGTGCTGGTGGTGAAAAGTGTGATTTTCGCAGGTGCGGAAGCGGATTTCACCCCGCAGGCGCATCCGGTATCCGGAGCCGGTTTGCCGGCAGCGGCGCCGTCGAAACGGCGTTTCATCGACACGCCGGCATTGTAGGTCTTGCGGTCCTTGTATTCCTGCGCTTTGCCGTCGTTCCAATTCTGGACGGGACGGTAGTAACCGGTGATGCGGCTGTAAACTTCCGCCGCGTCGCCGCAAGTCGGACACTTGAAGGCCTCTCCGGAAATATAGCCGTGATTATGGCAGACGGAATAGGTGGGGCTGATCGTGTAATAGGGCAACCGGTAATTTTCCGCGATCTTGCGCACGAGCGCGGCGGCGGCTTTCCAGTCGGGGAGTTTTTCGCCGAGGAAAGCGTGGAAAACGGTCCCCGACGTATAAAGCGTCTGAAGTTCGTCCTGAATGTCGAGCGCGGCGAAAATATCGTCGGAAAATCCGACGGGCAGATGGGAACTGTTGGTGTAATACGGAGTCCCGTTGTCGCCGGAAGCGGTGATGATGTCGGCGAAACGCCGTTTATCGTGCTGGGCGAGCCGGTAGGAGGTCGATTCCGCCGGCGTGGCTTCCAGATTGTAGAGGTCGCCGTACTGTGCCTGATAGTCGGAAAGCCGTTCGCGCATATGGTTGAGGACGTTTTTCGCGAATTGCTGCGCTTCGACGTGCGTAAGGTCCTTGCGGATCCATTTGGCGTTGAGGCACGCTTCGTTCATTCCGAGCAGACCGATCGTCGAAAAATGATTGTCGAATTTGCCGAGATAACGGCGGGTGTAGGGATAAAGCCCTTCGTCCAACAGCCGGCTGATGACGTCGCGTTTGATCTTCAACGACCGGGCGGCGATGTCCATCATATGGTCGAGCCGTGCGTAGAAATCCTTTTCGTCCGCGGCGAGATAACCGATGCGCGGGAGGTTGATGGTGACCACGCCGATGCTGCCGGTGCTTTCGCCGCTTCCGAAAAAGCCGCCGGATTTTTTACGCAGTTCGCGCAGATCCAGACGCAACCGGCAGCACATACTGCGGATGTCGCTCGGCTCCATGTCGCTGTTGACGTAGTTGGAGAACTAGGGGGTGCCGTATTTCGAGGTCATCTCGAAAAGCAATTTGTTGTTTTCGGATTCCGACCAGTCGAAATCCCGGGTGATGGAATAGGTGGGGATCGGGTATTGGAAGCCGCGCCCCTGGGCGTCGCCCTCGATCATCGTTTCGATGAAGGCGCGGTTGACCATATCCATTTCGGCTTTGCAATCCTTGTATTTGAAATCGACTTCCTTGCCGCCGACGATGCAGTTGAGTTCGGCGAGGTCGGCGGGCACGGTCCAATCCAGCGTGATGTTGGAAAAGGGCGCCTGCGTACCCCAGCGGGAAGGAGTGTTGACGCCGAAAATGAACGATTCGATGCACTTTTTGACCTGGTCGTAGTCGAGATGATCGACTTTGACGAAAGGCGCGAGATAGGTGTCGAACGAGGAAAACGCCTGCGCCCCCGCCCATTCGTTCTGCATAATGCCGAGAAAGTTGACCATCTGGTTGCAAAGCGTCGCCAGATGCGACGCGGGCGCCGACGTGATCTTGCCGGGCACGCCGCCGAGACCTTCCCGGATCAGTTGTTTCAGCGACCATCCGGCGCAGTATCCGGTGAGCATCGAAAGATCGTGCAAATGCAGATCGGCGTTGCGGTGCGCGTTGGCGATCTCGTCGTCATAGACTTCGGAAAGCCAGTAATTCGCGGTGATCGCGCCGGAATTGGAAAGGATCAAGCCGCCGACGGAATAGGTGACGGTGGAATTTTCCTTGACGCGCCAGTCGTTGATTTTCACATAGTCGTCGACGGTTTTTTTGAAGTCGAGGATGGTCGATTTGGCGTTGCGCAGTTTTTCGTGCTGACGGCGGTAGAGGATGTACGCTTTGGCGACGTCGCCGTATCCCGCCTGGACGAGGACGGATTCGACGCTGTCCTGAATGTCTTCGACGGCAACGAGACCTTCCTTGATCTTCGGTTCGAAATCCGCGGTAACTTTCAGCGCGAGGAAATCAATGATCGACTGATTGTACTGCTTTTCCTGTGCTTCAAACGCCATTTTGATGGCGTCGGAAATTTTGCTCAGATCGAAGTCGACGTTTTTCCCGTTTCTTTTTTGTACCTGATACATCTTCTTTTTCTCCTTTTTTTGTTTTATTTTCCTCTGTCGTCAAGACAAAAAAAATTCATTTTCCACGCAAGGCGGCGTTCGGCACGAAATGCTTCACTTCCGCGAGAAATTCCGCAAGTTCGGCGTCGGAAGCGGCGCCCATTGTTTCCGACGGCGCGAGCAAATCGCCCGAATCGGTGAAGCTCTGCAGAAAATAACGCGGCGCGCCCGCGATCCAGCGCCCGATCGCCGCAAAATCACCCTTTTCATGAAAGGGCTTGACCACCGTCGTGCGGAATTCGTAATCGACCGCGCTTTGTTTCAGCAATCCGACGCTTTGCCGCACTTTTTCCAGCGCCGCGATTCCGCCGCACGTTTCGGCGTATTTTTCCGGCGCATTCTTGATGTCCACGGCGACGTAATCGACGACGGCTTCCGAAATCAATTTTTCCAGCGTTTCGGGGAACGAGCCGTTGGTGTCGAGTTTGACGGCGAAACCGAGCGATTTGATCTCTTTGAGAAGCGCGGGGACTTCCGCGTGCAGAAGCGGTTCGCCGCCCGTGACCGCCACGCCGTCGAGGATTTTCGCACGCGAACGCAAAAAAGCGAAAAGTTCGTCGCGGTCGAGCGCCATCTCTTCTTCGCGCCCCGTCACCAGCGATGCGTTGTGGCAGAAAGGACAGCGGAAATTGCACCCGCAACAAAAGACCGTGCACGCCACCTTTCCCGGGTAGTCGAGCAACGTCAGTTTTTGCAGTCCGAAGCGCATAAGTCCCCTGATCCTTTTTTCTAAAAGCACGGAAAATCCACAAGATATTGTTTTGAAGCGTTGTGTAATCCACAACATCTTGTAATCAATATATCCGCGACAAACCCACATTGCAAGCCGTTTTTTTCAAATTTTCGCATTTTATTTTCCGTTTTTTTTTCCGGAAAAAAAAGAAAAAAAATCGTTTCGGAGCATCTTGGCGAAGCCGCCGTTTTTCCTGTGCCGGGGCAAAAAAAAACGCCGGGGATCCGGCGTTTCAGGGAGTGTCTGTCCTTTAGAAATAACGCTTGAGCAAACCCTCGAAACCCTTGCCGTGGCGCGCTTCGTCTTTTGCCATTTCGTGGACGGTGTCGTGAATGGCGTCATATCCGAGTTCTTTGGCGCGCTTGGCGAGATCGAATTTTCCGGCGCAGGCGCCGCATTCGGCTTCCGCGCGCATTTGAAGATTCTTTTTGGTGCTGGAAGTCAGCACTTCGCCGAGCAGTTCCGCGAATTTGGCGGCGTGTTCCGCTTCTTCGAAAGCATAACGTTTGTAGGCCTCGGCGATTTCCGGATAACCCTCGCGCTCCGCCTGACGGCTCATCGCCAGGTACATCCCGACTTCACAGCATTCGCCGTTGAAATTCGCTTTGAGTCCTTCGACGACGGCGGCATCAAGACCCGCCGTCGAAGCGACGACATGCTCGCAGGCATAGGAATTGCCCGCCGCCACCGCCTTGAATTTTTCCGCCGGCGCCTTGCATTGAGGACAGGCGGCGGGGGGCTGATCGCCTTCGTGGACGTAACCGCAGATACTGCATACATACTTCATTTTCGCGACTCCTTTTTTCTCTGTAAAAAAATTTTACAGTTATTTACAATAGTTGCGTTTCCGCTGTTTTTCAAATTTTTCCGCCGGAAAACTTATCTGCCGGAGCCCGGGTCGAAATCATTCCACCGGGGGGATTCCGCTTCGTTTTCGGAAAGGATCTTGATTTTCTGCTCCAACGCATCCAGACGGGAACGGCAGAGCCGGGCGAGCCGGGCGCCCTGCTCGTAGGAAACGATCAGTTTGTCGAGCGGGAGCTGTCCGGTTTCCATTTTGCGCACCAATTCTTCCAATTGGGCGAGCGCCGCCTCGAAAGTCAACGTCTTCGTTGCTTCATCCGCGGGGACATCCGGCGCGGCGGCGTTTTCGGGAAAAAGCCGGTCTTCCATTTTTCACATCCAATGTTGAAGCAGTTCCGCCCGCGACAACGGCGAAAAATAGGTCGCGGGAATATCGAGGATCGTAAACGCGCCGCGTTTCTTTTCGGCGGCGAGCCGGGCGGCGGCGCGGGCGTGCGCCACGAGGACGTTGGCGGTCGCTTCCGGATTGCTCCCCCAGACGCAACGGTATTCGGCGAGCGTGGCGTTCCCTTCCGAAGTCCTGCCGGAAGCGACGACCAGCCCGTCGTGCGGGAATCCCTTGCAATGATCGTTCAATTCCGATTGCGTGACGAAATGGATCGTCGTGTCGTAAGGCGCGAAATAACCGGGCATTCCGACGATCTTACGGGTCACTTCCGCCGGATCGGCTCCGGGAGCGAGGACGACGAAACATTCGCGCGTATGCATATCGCCGGGAGAAAAATCCGGATTTTCGCCGCGCCGCACCCGTTCGATCGCCTCGGGGATCGCGTGCGTGTACTGACGCGCATCAAGCACGCCTTCGATCGTGCGGAGCGCATCGCTGTGGCCCATGCTCAACCCCCCGGAGGGGCCCAGTCCGTAGAATCCGTAGGCGCGGCTGCCGGGCATGAACGCGCCGGCGAGTACGCGTTCCAGCGAAAAGATGCCGGGATCCCATCCGGTGGACATGATCGAAACGTGTCCCGCCGCGGTCGCGGCGGAATTCAATTTCTCGAAATATTGCGGGATCTCGCTGTGGTTGTCAAAACTGTCGACCGTATTGGCGTAACGGCAGATCTCCGGTCCCTGTTTGGGCAGATCCGCTTTGGAGCCGCCGCAAAGGATCACCACATCCGGACGCAGTTGCGCGGACCACGCCGCCGCGTCGGAAATCGGCAGCACGGGCAGATCGCGGACTTCTTTTTTCACGCGTTCGACGCCGCGGCTGATGATGCCGCAAAGTTCCATATCCGGTTGTTTTTCAAGCGAGAGCCGAACCCCCCGCCCGACGTTGCCGAAACCGGCGATGACGACACGAATTTTGCTCATAATATTGTTTTCTCCTAAAGTTCGGGGATCGGCTCTTTGTCGATTTCGGAATAAACCGCCCGGCTGGGCGACGATTCCCCGATAAAACGTTCTCTTTCCAGTTCGTAATGGATCCTTTCGCAACGCTGGATCCTGCCATCGCTGCGGATGCGGCAATATTGCCCGGGATCGGCGGTGATCGTGAAACGCTTGTCGACGACCCGGTAAAGTCCGTGATCGCCCTCGGCGCGCGAACGCTTGCCGCCGTTTTTCCCGTTGGTCACGCGGACATTCCGTTCGCAGACGATCTTGTCCAGTTCGCTGTCGGAATCGATCAGGACCCGCGACGGAGCATAACTTTCGCTGTCCAGAATGGCGAAGGGATCCGCATCGGGATCTTCCTCTTCGACGATCTCCGTTTTCGGTTTGCCGAAAATAAACATCTCCTCGCATTCGAGTTTCGTTTCGTCATCTCGCATACAGACGTCGCCGTGCAATTCGGAAAAATCGCGTACCTGATCGCTGACGAGGATGTCCGTGGAAAAACGGCGTCCGCTGCGGCCGCCGCCGCCGAGCGGGCCGAACATTTCTCCGGCCTTTGCCGATTCTCCGAGAGTCGCCCCCCGGACGTCGCCTTCGCAAACGATCCGATTCAGGCGGGATTGCCCCGTGTGGAGCAACCCGGAAACCGTTTCCGCTTCCGCGGGATCGCGACCGCCGCCGGAAAAATAAAGCGTCATAATGTTGCATTCCAGCGTTGATTTCGGATCTTTCATACGGACGTTGCCGATGGCGACGGCGCGTTCCAGTTTCTGACTGCCGCCGCTTCCGCCGATCACCCGGTCGGAATCCTGTTTTTGCGCAGGCGAGAAAAAGAGTTCCAACCGGTCGCAAAGCAATTCGCCGGAACCGTCCTGCACTTTCACTTCTCCGGTGAAAACCGCATGATCGTCGTTGCGGTAAAAAACCGCGACGTCGGATTCAAGCGTTGACATCGCCTTTCCGGAAACCGGATCCAACGACAACAGCCGCACCTGGCGTTTTTTTGCTTTTGATCGGGGCGCGTCGCTCGTCAGTGTGACGATGTTCCGGTCCATATCGTAGCGCAGATGGTCGGCGAACGCCCGCTGCTCCTTGCCGTCGCGCATAACGACCGAACCGTCGGCGAGCACATGGCTGATCCCCGTCGAAGACGTCACCAGCGCTTCTTCCCCGCCCGCTTCCGGCGTATCCGAGGAGTTGAGAAAGATCGTCAGCCGTTCGCTGTCCAGTGTGGTTTCCTGCTCCTTGACGTGCACGCTTCCGACCAGCAGGACCTGATCCCGGTCGTTGTCGATCAGAAGCGAATCGCTGGTCGCAGTCATATACCGGTATTCGGCGGGCATCGGCGCGCCGGCAAGGATACGTATCGGATCACAGCCCGCGCCGCGCAGAATGATATCGACGTCCGTGTTCACCTGGATCGTGTGCCGCTTGAAATCCGCCACGAAACCGATGCCGTTCAAGTCGATGGTCGGACTGCGGAAATAAACTTTTTCGTTCCCGAAAGCGCGATGTCCCTTTTGATCGACGTCGCCCCGGGGGGTCGTCATCACCCCTTCGCTGTACGTTCTGCGTTTTTTCCAGAACTCGACGATCTCGGTCAGCGGCGCCCCCAGCTTGTAAGCGCGGGATTTCCATCCGTCGCCGATGAGATCGACGTCGGCGTGCGAAGGGATCATATCCAGCACGATCCCTTCGCCCCGCAGAATGCTACCGTCGCGTTTCCCGCGGTCGGCGAAAATCATCATCTGCAGCGAATCGCCCTGATAGACCGGGATCTTGGCGTTGGCAAGCGACAGCCCTTTGAGCGAATCGAAATTATCGTCCCCGCGCGCGATCACAGCCGCCAGCAGAAACATCAAAAGGATCGCTCGCTTCATCGCCGGTAACGCTCCAACACGGAATCCAGTTTGCCCTGTTCCAGAAGCAGACGGCGCACCGCTTCGCAAACGGCGCCGTGTCCGCCCTCCGCCCGGGTACGGAAATCGGCGACTTCATCGAGTTCCGGGACCGCGTCCGCCACCGCGACGGCGACGCCGCAACGGCGCATCACGGGCAGATCGATCACGTCGTCGCCGATGTAAAAGCACTCCGTCGCATCAAGACGGCGTTCCGCCAGGATCTCGTCGAACGCCGCCTGTTTGTCGGTGACGTTTTCCTTGAGAAACGTAATGCCCAACTCCCAGGCGCGTTCCTCGTTGGCGCGGCTTTTCCGTCCGGAAAGCCACCCGACTTCCAAACCCGCGCGCATCGCCAGTTTGAGCCAGTGCCCGTCGCGGTAATGGAAAAATTTGATGAAATCGTCCGCACCGTATCCGACCCTTCCGTCGGTCAGCACGCCGTCGATGTCGCAGATCACCAGTTTGATCCGCCGGAAATTTTCATTTGAGATCATAGATCGCCTTCACGTTGGAAACGACTTTTTCCGCCGCCGCGAAATCCAGCGAATTGGGTCCGTCGGAAAGCGCCCGGTCGGGCATCGGATGCACCTCGCAGAAAAGCGCGTCGATGCCGACCGCCGCCGCCGCCCGCGCCAACGGATCGACAAATTCGCGCCGGCCTCCGGAAGCATTGCCCATTCCGCCGGGCAACTGCACCGAATGCGTCGCATCGAACACCACCGGAACTCCGAAGCCGCGCATCGTTACGAGCGAACGCATATCGACGACCAGATTGTGATACCCGAAACTCGTGCCGCGCTCGGTCAGCAAAATTTTTTCGTTCCCGGCGGAGCGGATCTTTTCCAGCGCGCCCGCCATATCTTCGGGCGCCATGAACTGTCCTTTTTTGACGTTGACCGGCAATCCGCTCTTGCCCGCGGCGACCAGAAGATCGGTCTGCCGGCAGAGAAATGCCGGGATCTGCAACAAATCGACGCACCGGGCGACTTCCGGCACGTCGGCGCTCTCGTGTACGTCGGTGACCACCGGCACGCCGAAACGGCGCCGGACTTCGCCGAGGATCTCCAGCCCCGCCCGCAATCCCGGACCGCGGAGCGACGACCCGCTGGTGCGGTTCGCCTTGTCATAAGAGGCCTTGAAAATATACTGGACGCCGAGTTTCCGGCAGAGATCCCGCAGAAATTCCGCGGTCTGCAGACAGATTTCCAGACTTTCCGCCATACACGGACCGGCGATCAGCGTCAGGGAGCCGCCTCCGATCGTGACATCGCCGACGTTTACTTTTTGCATACGTTGAACTCCGCAAGTTTCTTTTCCGCCCGTTCAAGGTCGGCGACCGTATCGACTCCGATGCTTTCCAGATGCGATACGAGCACCCGGATCCCGATGCCGTTTTCCAGAGCCCGCAACTGTTCCAGTTTTTCGGAATTTTCGAGGATGCCGGACGGCAGCGCGACGAATTTCTGCAACACATCGCGACGGTACGCGTAGATCCCCCAATGCAGATAGACCGGGGCTTCGACGCCGCCGGTACGGAC
>JAKSOG010000078.1 GCA_024405715.1 Victivallaceae bacterium
TTCGGATTTCCCGCCATCGCGTCCAACAGCGGCATCTGGTCGAAACGCGGTTCGGCGGAACCGATGCGCACACGGAAATCTCCCGGTAACGCGGCGACGGCTCCGACGAGAGCGGCGAGCCGCTTTTCACCGTCGGCATACGCGCAAAGGTTGACGCCGCTCAAAACGATCTCGGGAAAACCTTCCCCGACCGCGCGGCGGCATTCTTCCATCACTTCTGCGAAATCGCGCGACCGCTCCCTGCCGCGCACGAGCGGCACGATGCAGTAGGTGCAGAAATTGTCGCATCCTTCCTGGATCTTGATGAATGCGCGTGTGCGGAAAGGAAAACGCGACAAGGCGTTTTCGCGGAAAACTTTGCCGAACACGGCGGGTTCGTCGCCGAAAAAAGGCGCCTGGACTTTGTAAAAATTATCGCGCACGATATCGGCGCCCGCCGCAAGCAGATTTTCCGCGTCCGCGACCGCCGCGCACCCCAGCGCCGCGATGCGCGCCGACGGCGCCTGACGGCGGGCGCGCCGCACCGCCTGACGCGACTTGCCGACCGCTTCCGCAGTGACGGCGCAGGTGTTGACAATGACCAGATCCGTATCCGCGGCGGGAAATTCCGTCACTTCGTATCCGGCGCGTTCCAGGCGGTCGGTCAGCAAAGCGGTGTCGGCGCCGTTGACCCGGCATCCGAGCGTGATGATGGCACTTTTCGGCATAGTCCAAAAAAAACGGGCGGTCGGAGTTGAGCGACCGCCCGAAGGATCGTTCCGGTTATTTCTTGTTGCGCCAGTCGAGCGCGCCGGTCGGACACGCTTCGATGCAGGCGCCGCAATCCGAGCAGTTGCCCGCGAAACCCGCGTCGAAAGCGGTCGCGACGAACGTGTTGAACCCGCGTTTTTTGATGCCGAGCAGATTGCGGTTGATGACTTCCGCGCAGGTTTTGACGCAGACGCCGCATTTGATGCACTTGCCGCGGTCCTGAATGATCAGCGGATGGCGGGTGTCGTAACTCACCGGCAGACGCGCGCCTTTGATCTTTTCGGGATCGCAGCCGTATTCCGCCGCGTGTTTGCGAAGTTTGCATTCCGCTTTGTCGGTGCAACTGCATCCGATGCAGCGGTCGCCTTCGCGCTGTACGGTCTCCTTGTCCATCGTGAAGGTGGTCTCCTTGAACGTCGTCCGGCGTTCTTCCTGCGGGATCATCTTCAATTCGGCGCGTTCGGCTTCGGAAACGCCGTCGCGCACGAAAACAAGGTCGCTCTTTTTGAGGTGCTGCCATTTGCCGCGTGAAACGTAGATCGGATTGTCGATCTCGACATCCATACCGCAGACGTCGCGCAGGATCTCCTCCGCCGCGCGGCGTCCGGAAGCAAGTCCTTCGACCACGGTCGCCGCGCCGGAAAGGCAATCTCCGGCGGCGTAGAGTCCGTCGGAAAGTTTCGCCGCGCCGCGCGGGGCGTCGGCATAACCGAAACGGTTGACCGGCACTCCGGCGGGAATGTCCGATTTCTGCCCGATCGCCGCGATGACGGTATCCGCTTCGACTTCATAGTCGCTGCCGGGGATCTCCACCGGCTTGCGGCGTCCGGAAGCGTCGGGTTCGCCGAGTTCCATTTTGCGGCAAGTGAGAACGAGTTTGCCGCCGCGTTTTTCCAGTTTGACGGGGGCGACGAGGAAAGTGAATTTCACGCCCTCTTCGCGCGCTTCGGCGATTTCCAGTTTTTCGGCGGGCATTTCCGCCTCGGTGCGGCGGTAGAAACAACTGACGTCGGGACTGCCCAGACGCACGCTCGTACGCACGCAGTCCATCGCGGTATTGCCGCCGCCGACAACGATCACTTTGCCGGGATTGGGCGCGACGTAATCCGCTTCGGGAATCGAACGCAGGTAGTCGATGCCGACCGTCGCAAGTTCTTCGCCGGGGCAACGCATCCCGGAGCCCTGCCAGCAACCGACGGCGATGACGACCGCGTCGAAGTTTTTGCGCAGTTCGTCGAGCGAAAGGTTTTCGCCGAGTTTCCTGCCGAAATCGAAAGCGATGCCCATTTTACCGAAATGCGCGAGCTCACGATCGAGGATCGCGTGCTTGGGCAGACGGTATTCGGGGATCCCGTAGCGGAGCATTCCGCCCGCGGCTTTCATCGCGTCGAAGACGGTCGCGGCGACGCCGGCGCGGCGCAGATAATAGGCGCAGGAAAGCCCTGCGGGCCCCGCACCGACGACCGCGACTTTTTTGCCGGAAAGCGCGGGCAGTTCCTCCATATATTCGTCATAATAAAGATCCGCCGCGAGCCGTTTGAATTCGTTGATCGCGACCGGTTTGCCGTAGACGTTGCGGCGGCAGTTCTTTTCGCAGAAGCGGGGGCAGACCCTGCCGACCGACATCGGCAACGGGATGCGCTTTTTGATGATCTCCAACGCTTTGCGGAAGTCGCCTTCACGTCCGGCGCGGACGTATTCTTCGACCGCGGCGTGCGCCGGACACGCGACGGTGCAAGGCGCTTCGCAGTCGCCGGTGTGTTCGCTCAACAAAAGATTGAGCGCGGTACGGCGCATTTCGCGCACGTCGTCCCCGGAAGCGTCGATTTCCTGACCGGGGGCGGGACACGCCGAGCACGAGGGCAGGAATTTACCCGTTTTGCAATCGCGGACGACACAGACGAAACAACTGGTGGTGCGGCTCACTTTTTCATCGCGGCAGAGCGTCGGGATCGAAATGCCGTTGGCGCGCGCCACTTCCAGAATGGTCTGCCCCGGCTCCGCCGTGACTTTGCGGCCGTCGAGAATAAATTCAATGCTCATTTTTCTTCTCCGTTGGGAATGCGGTGGATCGCCTTTTTCGGGCAGGCGTCCAGGCAACTGTTGCACCGGGTGCATTTTTTCGGATCGATCTCGAAATTTCCGTCGATCGCCTGAACCGGACAACTGCGGACGCAAAGTCCGCACTTGACGCATTTTTCGTGGTCGATCTGCAACTTGACCATCGCGTTGCATTGCAGCGCGCGGCATTTATGCTCGCGGACGTGTTCTTCGTATTCGTGACGGAAATAACGCAGCGTCGCCAGCACGGGATTCGGAGCGGTCTGTCCGAGGCCGCAGAGGGCGCCCGCCTTGATCTTGGGACCGAGATCGGCGAGGAAATCGAGGTCTTCCTCGGTCCCCTGCCCTTTGGTGATGCGTTCGAGCGTCTCGAACATCCGGGTCATCCCGACGCGGCAGAACGTGCATTTCCCGCAACTTTCGCGGTGCGTGACGTCGAGCGAGTAGCGCGCCGTTTCGACCATGCAGCGGTCGTCGTTGATGACGATCATCCCGCCCGACCCCATAATGGCGCCGAGGGTTTTGAGCGAATCGTAATCGACGGGCACGTCGAATTTTTCCACGGGGATACAGCCGCCGGAAGGTCCGCCGGTCTGCACGGCCTTGACTTTGGAACGGTCGGCGCCGCCGATGTCGAAAACGATCTCTCCGAGGGTGATCCCCATCGGGACCTCGACCAGACCGGGATATTTCAGATCTCCGGCGAGGGCGAAAAGTTTCGTTCCTTTGCTTCCCTCGGTACCGACTTTGGCGTATTCGGCGCCGCCTTCGCGCAGGATCAGCGGCACGTTGCCGTAAGTCTCGACGTTGTTGATCATCGTCGGGAATTTTTTGAAGCCGCTGTCGGTCGGGAAAGGCGGACGGAAACGCGGCGTGCCGCGCTGACCTTCCAGAGAAGCGATCAGCGCCGTTTCTTCGCCGCAGACGAAGGCGCCCGCGCCTTCCTTGATGACGATCTCGACTTCGCGGTCGCCGAGTTTGTTGAGTTTATGCTCGTAGATCTGCGAGATGGCGATTTTGAGATGCTTGATCGCCAGCGGATATTCCGCGCGGCAGTAGATGAAAAGCTTGGTCGCTCCGGTGGCGTAGGCGCCGATGAGCATCCCTTCAAGCACCTGATGCGGCACGCTTTCCATCAGCGAACGGTCCATGAACGCGCCGGGGGCGCCCTCGTCGGCGTTGCGGATCAGGATCTTTTCGGCCGCCTTTTTGGCGGCGAGGAACCTCCATTTGCGTCCGGTCGGGAATCCGCCGCCGCCGCGTCCGCGCAAACCGGAAACGAGCACTTCGTTGACGACGGCTTCAGGCGCCATCGACAGCGCGCGTTTGAGTCCTTCATAACCGCGGTGCGCGACGTAATCGTCGAAATCGACGGGATCGACCCGTCCGGCGAGCGCGAGCACCATGATTTTTTCCCGTTTTTTGCGTTCGGGTGGAATTTCGAAGCGTCCGGCATCGCCGAGCGAAAGGATGTTGTCGACGGCCTTTTCGGTGGCTTCGACGTTGCCGTAGAGAACGGAAGAACCGTCTTCCAACACCGCTTCGACCATCGGCTCGGCGTAACAGTATCCGAGACAGCCGACGCCGACCACGGGGATGCCTTGCGCTCGCGCTTTCAGAATCGCCATCACGTCTTCCGCACCGGAAGCGATGCCGCAACTGGCGACACCGATCCGCAGAGTCCTGATCCTGCTCATTTTCCCTGATACTCCCTGATGATTTTGACCAATCCCTTGCGGGTCAGTTTGGCGTAAACGCGGCCGTTGATGCTCATCACGGGCGCCAGACTGCAACACCCGAGGCACGCGACCGTTTCAAGCGAAAACAATCCGTCGGCGCTGGTTTCGCCGGGGCGCAGATTCAATTCCTGACGCACCCATTCGTGGACCAGCGGCGAACCTTTGATGTGACAGGCGGTACCGTCGCAGAGCGCGATCTTGTACTTGCCGGGTTTGACCCGCTTGAACTGGGCGTAGAAACTGAGTACCCCTTCGATCTCGACTTCCGGCAGGGAAAAATATTTCGCCGCCGCCCGGATCGCGTCGTCGGAGACGTACCCTTCGGTCGACTGGATCAGCTGCAATCCTTTGATCAGATTGCTCGGCTCCTTGTCGACGCTTTCCAGATAACTGTAAGCATTGTCCATTCTTGAAACTCCCGTTAAGGTTTCATATAAAAAATAGGATTTCGGTGATCGTTCGGATTGTTTAATATAACTTACAACGCGCGTTTTTTCAATTCGCCGGAGCCAAAATCGCGGCAAACCGTTTCAGCGGCGCGGCAAAGCCCGCAGTTTGCGGTAGTAATCGGTGAAAAAATCCACTTCCGCGCGCCGCGGGCCGGATTTTTCCGTCAGCAGTTGCAGGGCTTTTTCCTGATGCGCGACCGCGCCGTCGATGTCGCCGACGCGATAGGAATAAAGCGCGGCCGCCGCTTCGCGCTGGGCGGAAGGATGCGCGGCGGTCGCATCCAGCAGTTTCCCCGCTTCATCGACCGCGACGGCGTCGAAATCGAACGCGCGCAGAAGATTCCACGCCATCGCCAACAGCAACCGGTCTTCGGCGATATTGGCGCGGAAATCGGCGAGCAATCCGGGCAAATGTTTTTCCAGTTGACGACGGCGGCTGATCAGATCCAGCGCGGTGAAATAGAGCCGCGCCAACTTGGGAGCGGCCTTGATCTGACTTTGGAGCAGATTCCAGGCGTCGTCCGCACGGTTGCGGCTTTCCAGAAGGAAGAGACGCATCCGCAACGCGCCGGCGTGACCGGGTTCGAGCGTCAGCACGTTGGCGACGACCTGCTCCATTTTCCGTTCGCTGTTGTCGCGCATCAACGTTTCCATTTCGTCGATGCACAAAGCGATCTCCCGCTGGGAAGCGAAATCGAATGCGCCCGAAAAATAACGTTCGACGGCTTCCGCCAGATCGACGGCTTCCCCGCACCAGATGATTTTCCCCGAACCGTCGATCAGGAACGCCATCGGATACAGGAGACTTCCCGCCATGTAACGCGGCGTGATCTTCCGCTCGATATCCAGACCGAAACTGACGCCGTCCTTGGGAAATTTCGCCAGAAATTCATCGGCGTCCAACTGCGGGTCCGGCGTCAGGACCGCCGTCCGCAACCGGTAAGAATAACGCTCGCGCAACGAATCCAGCATCCGCAACGTGCTTTCCGCATTCCCCGAACGCGTCAGCATGAAAACCGCCGCCCGCAATTCTTCCTCGCCGGGATTTTTCGGCGTCCATTTGCCTTCCGCCACGATCCCGCCGCCGCGCAGCCATTTGACCTTTTCAAATTTCGTCGCCGCATCACCGGGACGCAACGCCAGGACTTCCGCCGCCAAACAACAGACCAAAGCGATCCAGCCACGTTTCATTCCGCGATCTCCTTTTTCAATATCCCATAATGTACACCGTTTTTCAGAAATCGGCAATCGCAAACGATAAAAAAGACCCCTGCCCGATTCGGAGCGAAAGGAATTTCAGGATGCGGCAAACACCTGTCGAAAAAAAAGCAACGGCAACTTCGCCGCGAAAGCAAAAAAATGGCAACCCCGCCAAGATTCGAACTTAGACTAACTGGACCAAAACCAGTTGTGCTACCATTACACCACGGGGTTGCGCGTACCGGTATAAAATAGCGTCTGCCCGAAAAAAAATCCATCGGAGAATCGCTTTTTTTCCGAAAAAAGTGTATATTAAGTCGGAAAACACCGCAAAACACGGAGGGAAAAGCAAAAAATGCATCCGATCGCATTGGAGTTGGGACCGCTGACGATACGCTGGTACGGAGTGATGGCGGCGCTGGGGTTTCTGGCGGGCAGTTTCGTAATCAACCATTATCGGGACTACGCGAAAATAAGTTCCGATCAGGCATCGACGATGCTGTTGCTGACGATCTTTTCGGGGATCGCGGGAGCGCGGGCGTTCTACGTGATCCAGTTTTTCGATTATTACCGGAATGATCTGTGGGAAATCGTGCGCATCGACCACGGGGGGCTGGTGTTTTACGGAGGATTGGTGGCGATCCCGGTGCTGATCCTCTATGCGAAAGTTCAGAAAATCGATTTTGCGCGGCTCCTGGACATTACGGCGCCCGCGCTGGTGCTGGGGCACGCATTCGGGCGGATCGGTTGTTTTCTCAACGGATGCTGTTACGGAAAAATCACGGAATGTTGCATGGGCGTGATCTATCCGGCGGGAAGCGCACCGGCGTTTGCGGATCACCTGGCGCGTCATCCGATCCAGCTTTACGAAAGCGCGGAAAACATCGTCGTGTTTTTCTTTTTGACGGCGGTCCTCAAGCGGACGCCGCGCGGCTGTACGGTGTCGGCATATCTTGCCGTGTACGGATTGTTGCGGTTCATCAACGAATTTTTCCGCGGAGACAATTATCGTTATTTCGGGATGTTCACCGTCGCCCAGCTGATCGGGTTGGGGTTGATCCCGCTGGCGGGATGTGTGTTCGGATATTTTTACCATGCCGGAAAAAAACGCGCTTGAATTCTGTTTCGGCGGAAAAAGCGGTGTCCGGCTCGACCGGGCGCTGGCGGAACTCATTCCGTCGAATTCGCGCAGTTTTCTGCAAAAACTCGTCCGCGACGGCAGAGTGACGGTCGACGGTGAAATTTGCCTTTTGCCCCGGCGCGCCCTCGACGGCGGTGAAAAGATCGTCGTCGAGATCCCCGAAGCCCCCGATACGACGCCGCGGGCGGAAAAATTCGACTATCCCATCCTTTTTGAAGACGACTCGATGCTGGTCATCAACAAACCGGCGGGCGCGGTCGTACATCCGGGAGCGGGCAATCCGGCGGGGACGGTCGTCAACGCATTACTGGGGCGTTATCCGGAAATGACGACGCGCTTCGATTGCCGGGATTCCCGTCCGGGGATCGTCCACCGGCTGGACAAGGACACGTCGGGCGTGCTGGTGATCGCCAAAACGCCGGAAGCGCAATTCAAATTGAGCCGTTCTTTCGCCGAGCGGGAAACGACCAAGACCTATCTGGCGCTGGTGCGGGGCATCCCGGAAAAGCGGACGAGGGAAATTTCCGCTCCCATCGGCCGTCATCCGATCAACCGGCAAAAAATGGCGGTGGTCGAACGCAACGGCAAACCGGCGCTGTCGCGTTATACCGTGAAAAAAACGGGAATGATCGGAATTTTTCCGGTCGCGTTGCTGGAAGTCGGGATCGCGACCGGCAGAACGCATCAGATACGGGTGCATATGGCATCCATCGGGCATCCCGTCCTCGGAGACACCCTGTACGGCGGGACGAGATCCGCCGCGGCGGGGATCGACCGGCAGATGCTTCACGCCTGGAAGTTGACGATCCCGCATCCGGTTACGGGGGAAATGCTGACGTTTTGCGCGCCAATCCCCGCCGATATGGAAAAATGGACGGCTATTTTGAACGGTTAGAAGATTCGCCGCGCCCGTACGCCCAGTCGATCAATTTGCGGCAGAAACGGTCGCGTTCTTTCGCCGAAGTGAATCCGGTGACGCATCCCATCAACCGCCGGCGGTCGCGCTGAACGCTGAAAGTCAGACAGAATCCGGCCTGTTTCGTATACCCGGTTTTCATCCCTTCGACGCCGGGGTAGCGGGGATTGACGAGGCGGTTGGTGTTGACGAAAACGGTCTGCCCGTTGCGGATGGAACTTTGCTGCATCGCGAACATTTTCATCAACTCGGGATATTCGAGGAGCCGTTCGCCGAGCAACACCATATCGAGCGCGGAACCGGTCGGAGCGCGCCCGGCGCGGTCGGGCAGTCCGTGAACGGTCGTGAAACGGGCGCCGAGATGCATTTCCTTTGCGCGGTCGTTCATCATATCAATGAAATGGTCGATCGTGCCGCCGGTAAGTTCCGCGCACATTTCCGCGGCGTCGTTGGCGCTTTTGACGGCGGCTCCGGTGACGAGTTCGCGCATCGTGAATTTCTCGCCGGGATTGAGCCAGAGGACGCCGGTGCGGGGCACCTGCATCACGGTCTTGGTGATGACGATCTCGTCGTCGAGCGAACGCGACGGGTCGCGGTCGAGTCCTTCCATCGTCAGAAGGAGCGTCATCATTTTGGTCATCGACGCGACGGGAACGCTTTTCCGGCAGTTCTTTTCCCAGATGACGCGGCGGCTGTTCATATCGACGAGGATCGCGGTCCCGGCTCCGGACGCGCCGGGGATGACCCGGTCAAGGGCGTTGCCGTGGAGTGCGGCGGAAAAATCAAGCGCTTCGCCGAAACGGGGGTTGCCGCTCGGCACCCGCAGTTTCGTTACCTCTTTTGGGTTTTCCTCCCGGGACGACGCGGCGGCGGCTCCGGCGGCGGCTCCGGAAGCGGTCTCCGAAGCGGATCCGGCGGAGGGCGACTCGTTTTTGTCCGGCGTTTCAGACGCGGGAGTTTTCGGCACGCAACTGAAAAAAAGGATCAGGTGGACCAGCGCGATCCCGAGAAAGACCACGACGAAAAAGAGAAAGCGGTTCGGTTGTTTCTGTTCCATATTTTGCGATTCCCGTATTGAGTGGATCAAACAAGTCTCACGGCGGGAAAGGCGGACGCCGCGCAAAAAAAAAAAGAACCCGGCTCCGGCCGCGCTGTTTTCCCGGCCGCACTAAAAAAACCGTGACAAGCC
>JAKSOG010000079.1 GCA_024405715.1 Victivallaceae bacterium
ACCCGGGGCCGCACATACCGTTATATGGCAAACCGTTACGTCAACTGCCAGAAAGAGCCGCCCGTTTCGCAATTGCGCTGCCGGCGGATCAACTTCCGCTTGAAGGCGTTGACGCTCAAAGCGTGTACCGACGGCGACGGAAAAGCCGTTGAAGTCAAAAACAACGGCGTTGAAATTCTGCCGGGGACCTATATTCTTGATGTAAAATAATCCATTCCGCCGGCAGGGGGTTTTCTCCCGCGGGAGCCGTCACGCCGAATGACGGCTCTTTTGTGATTGCTTTGGCGTAAAAACGACTTATGCGCGGGCGGCAAATACGCTTGTATTTTACGATGCCGCAACCTGCATTATATTTGGAATGAGTTGAATAAGAGGGAAAGAATATGTACTTCGGATGGCTTTTCGGATCATTTGTCTTTTGGACCGCATTCGTTGCGCTGGCGACCTGGTATATCGTCCGGCGGGATGATGCGTCCACCGTGGCGGGACTTTTTCTCGCCGGCAGAAAATTGACGTTCCCCGTGATCGCGGGTTCTCTGCTTCTTACCGACATTTCCGCGATCGAACTGGTCGGCCTCAACGGCGATGCTTTTGATTACGGACTTTCCGTGATGTGCTGGGAAGTTATGTGCGTTTTTGTACTGGTGATCTTCGCGCTCTTTTTGTTGCCGCGCTATCTGAAAAGCGGCATCACGACCATTCCGGAACTGATGGAGTTGCGCTTCGACCGCACGACCCGCGTTTGTTGCAATCTGTTGTTGCTTTTTGCCTACATTTTCGTCTTTCTGCCGATCGTGCTTTATTCCGGAGCGCAGGCGATCAACCAGATCGTGGATATGAAATCGCTGACCGGATTTTCCTCCGACGCGGCGGTGTTGAGTTTCACCGTCGTCGTCATCGGGATCATCGGTGCGCTTTACGCGATCAAGGGAGGACTGAAATCCGTCGCCGTGTCCGACACGCTGAACGGCATTTTACTGCTCGGCGCGGGTCTGCTGATCCCGTTTCTCGCGTTGAAGTATGTGGATGCGGACATTTTCACTGCCTTGACGACGATCCGCGCGGAGATCCCCGCGCATTTCAATTCGATCGCCGGGAACGATAATCCGACCCCGTTCCCGACGCTGTTTTGCGGAGTCTTTTTGATCCATCTTTTCTACTGGGGAGGGTATCAACACATCATCCAGCGGACATTCGCCGCCAAAAATCTGCGGCACGGGCAGGGGGGAGCGCTGATGTGCGCGGGCTTGAAAATCCTCAGTCCGTGTTACCTCGTACTGCCGGGGATCATCGCCTATTACCTTTTTGAGCATCGCGGGCTTCAGCCGGGATTGAAACAGATCCAGGCGTACGGTTCTTTGGTGCGGTTGGTGTTGCCCTCGTGGATGACCGGTTTTTTCGCCGCCGCCGTGTTGGGCGCCGTATTGTCCACGTTCAATTCCGTGCTGAACAGTTGCTGTACGCTTTTCGGCGTCGATCTTTACCGGGGGATCTTCCGCCCGAATGCCTCCGACCGTGAAGTCGTGCGCGCATCGTCGATTTTCGGCTGGCTGATCGCCCTGGGCGCGATTTTGAGCGCGCCGCTTCTGGCGAAATATCCGAGTATTTTTACCTACGCCAAGCAAATGGACGGCATCTACTGCATTCCGCTTTTGGCACTCATTTTGACGGGGCTTTTCAATAAAAAAGCCCCCGCCGTCGCCGCGAAAACCGCGCTTGCACTGGGACTTGGTTCGATCGTTTTTGAATATTTCGTTGCACCGCATTTCGGTTTCAGTCTGGCGCAAAAATGCGGTCATCTCTACTATTTTCTCGCGATCGTTTTCTGGGCGATGGTTTTTCTGATCTGGATTTGGGGCATCGTTTCTCCGCGCAAAGAGGGGGCGTGGATCCAGCGGGATGCGCATGCGGTCGATCTGCGTCAGTGGAAATATACTGTACCGGCGGCGGCGATTATGGTCGCGATCGTTTTCGCGCTTTATTTCATTTTTGCGGATTTTTCCGTGTTGGCGGAATAAAGACGTCCGGAATGTGAAGATCAACGCCGGAAATTTCACCGGACGTACGGTACGCGAAAGGATTTTTTATGAATGGTTCCGGGTTGTCGTTCCCGCTTGCCGATGAGGAAGCGCGGCTTCTCGTCGAAACGGAAAACTGGTCGCTTTACGATCAATTTTCCTCCGGACCTTTTATGGAAGGCCAAAGTCCCGTCCCCGCGCGGATGGAATCGCATCCTTTCCGGGAGATCCTTTTCGCGTTGCGCGGCGATTATGATTTCGCTTTTCTGGATCGCCGCGTCCGGTGCGTTCCCGGAACGGTGATTTTCATCGACAACGATCTTTCCCATGAGTTTCTTTACCGGAAACCGGAAAAGGAACTTTTGCACCTCTGGATCCATCTGCATTCCAAGGAACATCTCATCATCCGTCTTTTGCATCTTGACCGGGAGGGCAAAGCCAGCGTACATCCGCTTTGCAGTCTGCCGCAGATGCAGGGCGAATTATGGAACTACTGGGATCGTTTGTCGCAATGCCGGGACGAGGCGATGCGGGCAATCGTCCGGCGTTATTTGAAATATACGCTTGCGCTCATTTTCGACGCGGCGCAACATATGGCGGTCGCGCAGACGCAGGCGCAGGTGGCGGTGGAATACGCGATGACGTTGCTCGGACGTTTTTGCGGGATGTCGATCGACGCACTCGCCGCGCAGACGGGATATTCACGTTTCCATTTCAGCCGTCTTTTCCGGAAACAGTACGGGATGTCGCCGGAAAAATACCGCCAGATGCGTTGCTGGAACCGCTATTTGGAAATGCGTTCGCGCCATATGCCGAACAAAGAGATCGCTTCCGAACTCGGTTTCGCCAACGTTTCCGCTTTTTACCGCTGGGTGAAGACCGCCCGGAACCGTTATGTCGGCAAAGCCGGAAATGCTTCCGACAAATACGATTTGCCGTTGTCGTGACGACGCGAAAAAACGGATCGCTTCCGGCTTTGTCCCGCGCGGAATGATTTCCGCCGCCGCCCCCCCCCACGGTTATGCGACGAAACCGTCGTCTTGGTCGTTCGCCTTGTGATTGCGCAGATCTTTGATGAGATTGACGAGGTCGCGCACCCCGCCGCCGACGATCCAGACCGTCGCGACCGTGCCGAAGAAAACTCCCGGCGTGACGTTTTTCCAGAAGTGCAGTTCCTCCCAGAAGGGATCGGTGAGCCAATCGGTCGTCAACGCGAGGGTCGTTACGACGAGAAACAACGCGAACATTCCCATCGTATAGTAAAACGACGTATAGACCATGACCTTTTCCGGCTTCGTATGCTCCGGTGTGATGCCGACGAGTTTCGACCAGGAAAATTTCGGCGGCGCCGTTGCCGTGCGCGTGTCGGCTTCGGCGTATTCTCCGCGGTGAAGGAGTTTATCCATATTGTGGACGTGTTTCGGACCGAAAAGCGAAACGAGGATGTAACTTCCGACCGCCACCCCCATCGTGATCACGGTGACGATCGGCGTCGGGATCGGGAACTTCGCCCGATGCGCGGTCAAATACGCCCAGTCCGGGAAAAGCGCGTGAAGTTGCCCCCAGGCGACGCCCCAAAAGTTCTGAAAGTAAAGTCCGAGAGCGCAGATGACCGTCCCCAGGATCATCGCTGTCCATGCGGCGCAAGTCGAACCGCGTTTCCAGTACAATCCGCCGACGACGACCGCACCCGCGCCGCCCATATAGATTGCGCCCGTGATCATCTGATACATCGTAATGTAATCGTTCAGCGGGAAAAACCAGCTGAAAAAGAACGCGAACGCCGCCACGCCGAGAATGCCGATCCGCAACAACCGCAAATGCGTTTTCGCGTCAAACGGTTTTTTGCGCAACGGCATGATGATATCCTGAATGATGATCGTCCCCCAGCTGTGGATATAACTTGCGTCGATCGAGATCGATCCGGCGAGCAGCATGGTGACGAAAAGTCCGAAAAGACCGCCGGGCAAAATATGCGTCAAAATCAGCGGCAGACGCGCCTGGTCGCGCAACGAATCGCCGGCAAGCGCGGCGAGATGCGACTGAATGCCCGACATTTCGGCGGAATACTGCGGCAGATGAAGCATCGCGTATGCGCCGAGCGGCAAAATGAGGATCATCAGATACGCCGCATAGCCGCGATAACGGCCCAATACGCCCGACATCAGGTTGTCGTGGGGCGTTTTCGCCGACATACCGAGTCCCGCACCGCCCTGCCAGCATCCGCGGCTGTAAGCGTTGAACGTCATCATAATGATGAAAAACCAGATGTTGAAACCGTCGGCGTCGAACGCTTTGAACGGATTGACGAGATTTTGCGTTTCCGGATGTTCGACGGCGCGCAATCCTTCGACGATGGTGCTCCACGGAAACTTGAAGAGCATGAAATACATGAAGACCAGACAAAGCGCAAAGGAAATCAAATTCATGAAAAATCCGGTGAAAAGGATCCCGACCTGACCGCCGACGCAGGCGATCGTACAGGCGATCGCCATCAATGCGAAAATGGTCACGGGGTATGTCTCTACGTTCAAGCCCCACAGCGGAAACTTTTCCGGCAGTTGCAACAACGTGATGAGGCAACGCGCCGACACCATCGGAAAAATACCGTAATTCAAAACGCCGCTCGTCCAGCAGAGGATCCCGGAAAAAATACGGAATTTCCGGCTGTAACGCACTTCGAGGAATTCCGCGAGCGTCATCGTCCGGGTCGCCCGCAGACGGTAGGTCACGAATCCGAAAAGCGTCAACAGCATACTGACCGGGACCCCGATCTGCTGCCACCATCCGGAGGAAAGCCCGTTGTTGTAGGTCTGCTGTCCGTTGGCGATCAGAAGCGATACCGACATCACGCCGGGCGCGATGACGAGCATATAAGGTCCCGCCATCCGGCTCGCCACCATGAAGTCGCTCACCGTTCGCGTAAAACGCCGGAAGTAAAAGACCACTCCGAAAATCATCGCAAAAAATGCGACAAGTATCAACCAGTCAACGGTTTGCAGATTCATAACAACGGCGTTTCTCCTGATCCCCGGATCATCGTTCCGGGATCAAGAAATTATTTTTTCAATACGTCCCGCAACGCCTTCCACGCAAGTTTCGGCAGACGGTATTCATTGACGATGCCTTTGTTGTTGAAAGTGCGCGGTGTGCCCAGGATGCTCCGGGTCGTACAGGCGGTGCGCGTATCACAGTACTGCCACAGGGAAACCCCGGTGTAATCGTCGCGTTGCAGAATTTCCCGGACCGCCGTCGACGCATATTCCGATTGATATTCCTCCGACCAGCGGAATCCGCTGTGATCGCCGCAGAGCGCGGCGCAACCGATCTCGCTGATAATCAACGGCTTTTCGGGGAAAATGTCCGCGAGTGCCTGCAAACGCCGCCCGATGGCGGAAAAATCGGCGGGTGTGCGATTGTCATCGTACCAGTCGGGATAGGTGTTGATCGCAATGACGTCCATATCGCCGATGCACTTGTCGAGCTGGTTTTTGTAAGTGGCGAAACTCACCGGGCGGCTGTCATCGAGCCGGTGCAGAACGTCGCGCAGATGCCAGACCAGCGGCCGCGCCGATTCAAGATCGCTTTGGCATTCGTTGAGAAATCCCCAGATGATGACCGACGGATGATTGAAACTTTTGCGCACCATTTTCCGGCACTGCTCTTCCTGCCGGGCGCCGAAAAGCTCATCGACGAGCGATTCCTCCCGGTTGCCCCATCCCAGCGCCTCTTCCCAGACCAGAAGTCCGATGCGGTCGGCGATGTCGAGCATCATCTCCTTTTGCGGATAGTGACTGCCGCGGATGAAGTTGAATCCCTGACGCTTGATCGCCAGTAAATCGTTCCAGATCAACGACTCCGGCGTCGCCGCACCGAATTCGGGATGCGCTTCGTGGCGGTTGACGCCGACAAGTTTCAGCGGTTTCCCGTTGAGCAATAAACGCCGTCCCCGCCAATCGAGAAAGCGTATGCCGAACGTCGCTTTTCTGCCGTTGACTTCGACCGTGTGCAAATGCGGCGATTCCACCGACCAGTACTTCCAGTCGGGGACGGCGAGCGTGAACGTTTCGCGCCAGGGATGCTTTTCGGCTTTTTTGCCGTCGAAGGAGATCCGGACTTCGGCGGGGGCGGGGGAAACCGCGTGGAGCGCGATGCGCACGCTTCCCGGCTTTCCGGCGAGCGGCGTCACCTGGATACGGTCGATCATGCCCGGTTCGAGCCGTTCGATCGTCACGGTGTCGTAGATGCCGTTGTAGCCGTAAAAATCGTAATAAGGACGAAAAACCGACGACGGCGAATCATCTTTGAAATTGTCGGTGACGATTAGAAGCGTATGCTCCGTGTCGTTTCCGGCGTCAAAGTCGTATTCTTCCCGGGTGTAGGCAAGGTGACTTTCCCCGACTTGGCGACCGTCCCAGAAAACGCGTATATGCAGACCGCCCGTTACCCGTAAACGTACCGCGCCACCGATTTTCACTTGCCGGCGGAAAGCGGCATAACATTCCCGGCCGAAATATCCGGTGAGCGCATCGGCGCAAACCGGCACGGCGGCGACCGTATCGCAAACAGGGATCTTTTCAGTTGGAGAACAACCGAAATCCCACAATCCCGTCAACGGGATCTCCGTTGAAAAAAAGTCTTTCATATTTCCCCGATCTCTTTCACTGCCGTCCGGGGCCGCGTTATTTCGCGGCGTCCAGTTTCGCCTGATATTGACGCACTTCGTCGATGTTGGCGCAGACTTTTTCCAGCGTGCGGATCGTCGCTTCCGCCGATTCGCGGCTGACGAGCGCCGGATGCGACATTCCGATGGTATGCCAGGCGATTTTTTCCGTCACCGGACAACCGGCGGGATCGCCGAAACGGTACTGGTCTGCTCTCAAATTGAAAAGTTGCTGGCTGTAAACCGGCAGATGGCCGCCGCCGCCGATCATCGCGCCTTCGGCGCCGCAGGCGGCGATCATCGCGTCGCGGCGGATCCCCTCAAAGACTTCCGGATCGAAGTGGATGGACAAAATGTAGAAAGACTGCGGATCGGCGAGCCGGCCGCGGGCTTGCATTTTCAATCCCGGCATCGAATCGACATAACGGCGGATGTATTCGGCGTTTTCGGCGCAACGCGCGGCGCGTTCGGGGAAGTCCTTCAACTCCTCGGCAAGCAGTGCCGCCTGAAACGCCGTGCAACGGTAGTTGTGGCAGAGCAGTCCCTGCGGGGGTTTTTGCGACCCGCCGCCCTGCTTGTTGCCGCGGACATAGCCGATGTGTTTGAGCAGGAAAAGTTTTTCCGCGATCTCCGGATCGTTGGTGGTGCAGATGCCGCCTTCGCCGGAACACATCGTTTTGGACTGCTGGAAACTGAAACTGCCGACATCGCCGATACTGCCCGCGCCGCGGCCGTTCCACTTGGTGCCGTGGGCGTGCGCGCTGTCTTCGATGACTTTGAGATTATGTTTGCGGGCGATCGCCATGATCTTGTCCATATCCGCCATGGAAGAATAGGCGTGGACGGGGATCACCGCCTTGGTCTTCGGCGTGATGGCGGCTTCCATTTTTGCGGGGTCCATGCAGAAAGTGTCCGGTTCGATGTCCACGAAAACCGGCGTCGCGCCGACGTAGGAAGCGGCGAGCGCGGTCGCCATCCAGGTAAAAGCGGGGACGATCACTTCATCGCCGGGGCCGACGCCGAAAGCCAGAAGCGCGCATTCGAGCGTCACGGTGCCGTTGGCCATGAAAATGCCGTAACGGGCGTTCTGAAATTCCGCAAATTCCGCCTCGAACTGCTGTTCGGCGGGGGAATTGAACGACCACGCGCCGCTCTCGAAAACTTCGAGCAGACGCTTTCTCATTTTGTCGGTGCGCGGAGGCCAGTCCGGCACGTTGAGTGCCTTCACATCGGGATAAAGTTTTTCGCCGCCTGAAATTGCCAGTTTCGCCATAATCTGATATTCCTTATTTTTATGCCGTTGACCGAAAATCTTTTTGTCCGGATTACCGGACGAATTGCCGCATCCACTTCAAACTCAAAGCGGAACTTTCCATCGGCGTTTTGCGTGTGGAATCCTGCTCGTAGATGAACCACTGGCAGGGGGTATTGCAGGCGGCGGCGATGGCGCCTTGGAGATCGACGACGCCGGAGCCGAGTTCGGTCAGCGTTTCCGGTTTGTCGGGGACTTCGATGTCTTTCAGGTGCAACTGGATAACGCGCGGCGCATATTTCCCGATGTATTCCGTCACATTGATCCCTGCGCGGGTGAGCCAGCAGACGTCGGGTTCGAGGAAAACTTTTTCCGGATCGGTCGCGCTCAACAATATTTCCATGCCGCAGGTGTCGCCGAACTTGGCGAATTCCCACCAGTGGTTGTGGAGCGAAAGTTTGACGCCGTGGTCGAAAGCGTACTGCGCGATGGTGTTGATCTCTTTGGTCGCCTTGTCGAGCCGGGGCACGTCGTCGCGCACGAGACCGCAGGTGACGGCGGGGCTGTCCAGCTTTTTGGCATATTCATAGACGCCGCTTTTGGGGTCGAGCAGCTGGTCGCGGCTGAACATCGTGCCGGAAACGCGCAGTTTGAGCGACGCGAGATAATCGGAAAGTTCTTCGGCTTCAAGATCGGCGTAGTAGCCGGAAAATTCGACGCCGTCGAAACCGAGCGCCGCCACTTCTTTGAGCGTGCCTTTGAAGTCCTCGGCGAGCGCCTGCCGGACGGTGAAAAGTTGAATGCCGCAATTTCCCATCATATACCTCCTGTTGTCGGCTTTTTCAATACAGATCCACGCATTTGAACGCGGGTTTTCCAAACATACGGAAAAACGTCTTGTCGCGCTTTTTTAAACCTCTTCCGCGAATTCGAGGACGGCGGCGAGGATAAGTTGCGTACTCAACCGGACGTTTTCGATGTTGACTCTTTCCGGGATGTCGCCCGGCCGGTGATAGTCGGGGTCGCCGTAAGGGAACGAACCGATATTCTGGATGGCGGCGGCGAAGCCCTCGCGGATGAAACTGCCTTCGTCGTCGTTGACGCGCCCCTTGGCGGCGACGTTGCAGTCGAGCGGGATCGCGTATTTTTTGCCGATTTCGGCGATCTGCCGTGCGAGGATTTCGCCTTCCGGCGTGGAAAAGAGGATCGTGTGCAACATTTTGTCGTAATCTTCCGGCGCCTTGCCGTCGATGGAATCCTGATTGAGTACGGCGAGGATCTTGTCGTTGCGTTCGCGCGCCGCGGCGGCGTAGGCACGGCTGTGCCACGGATTGTGTTCGTCGTTGCAGAAAAGGACGCGGACGGCGCGCTTCAACTCCA
>JAKSOG010000008.1 GCA_024405715.1 Victivallaceae bacterium
GCGGGGGGGAGTGCGGGGCTGCTGGTGGGGTGGGGGCACGGGTGCTGGGGTTTTTGCTTCGCCGACGTGCAGGGAGCGGTGAGACTCGATCCGAGCCGGATCGCGGCGCAGATCGTCAGCGGCATCGGCTTTCTCGGTACGGGAATGATCATTCTGCAAAAGCGGGTGATCTCGGGATTGACCACGGCGGCGGGATTGTGGGCTGCCGCAGGGATCGGGATGGCCATCGGCGGCGGGGTGTACGTCGTCGGCATCGCGGCGACGCTCCTTACGCTGGTCGGGCTGGAAGTGCTCCGCTGGCGCGCCGACCGTTGGATCGACGTCGAAAACGTCCGGATCTCCTGCACGGTGAAAGAGCCTGCGGAATTGCACCGGATTTTGGAACGACTGCGCGCCGACAAGATCCGGGTGCTTCATTGTTCCCGTAAAACCGTCGGCGACGTCGTGTGCGCGCACTTTCTGGTGCGTTGCAATATGCGCGCCGCCGGAAACGAAAAACTGCTCCGGATTTTTCAGGAAACCGACGGTTTCCGTATGCAGAAACAGGATTGAACGATGAAAAAATCATACTTCCGGCCGGAAATCGACGCGATGTCCGGATATGCTCCCGGCGGACAGCCGGTGATGGAAAATCTCGTTAAACTCAATACCAATGAAAATCCTTTTCCTCCTTCGGGAAATGTGATCCGCGCGTTGCGCGAGTTCGATTCTTCATCGCTTCGCAGGTATCCCGACCCGGCGTCGAACCGTCTGCGCGACGCCGTCGCCGCCCGCTGGGGCTACCGGCGGGAAAACGTCATCGTCGGCAACGGGTCGGACGATTTGCTGACGATGATTTTCCGCGCCTTCACGGCCCCGGATAAACCGATGGCGATGCTTTTTCCGAGTTATTCGCTCTACGCGGAGCTGGCGGCGATGCAAAACGCGCCGGTCGTCCGGTTGCCGTTGGCGCCGCGGACGTTTGCGTTGCCCGAAAATCTGCTTGAAAGGATCGCGGATTGCAATCTTTTGATGCTGACGCGGCCCAATGCGCCGACGGGGACTCTTTTCCCCCGCGCGGAAGTCGAACGCATCTGCCGCGAATTCGACGGTATCGTTGTGATCGACGAAGCGTATGCCGATTTCGCGCCGGACAACTGTATGGATCTCGTCGGAAAATTCGCCAACGTGATCGTGATGCGAACTTTTTCCAAAAGTTTTTCGCTCGCCGGTCTCCGGCTCGGGTACGCAGTCGCCGATCCGGTTGTCGTTCAGGGACTTATGAAGCTGAAAGATTCGTATAATTCCGACCGGCTCGCCCAGTTGCTCGGCGAAGCGGCGTTCTCCGACGGAGAAACGCTTGCGAAACACTGCCGGGAAATCTGCGCCGAGCGGGAACGTCTTGCTTGTGCGTTGCGCGGGATCGGCTTTTTCGTCGCCGATTCGGCGGCGAATTTCCTTTTCGCGTCGCCGCCGGACCGCGACGGACGCCGTTGCTTCGAGGAAGTGCGCCGCCGCGCCGTCATCGTCCGTTACTTCCCCGGCGACGCGACCGGAGAATACGTCCGCATCACGATCGGGACTCCGCGGGAAAACCGTATCCTCGTCGATTTTCTGCGCGAGATCTACGGAAAATGAAAAAAACGATTCTTTTTTTGCTGCTTCTGTCCGGCTTTTTTGTTTTGGTTATGGTGGAATCGCCGGTATTGACGTTCCATATCGCCGACGCCGTGCCGGACGGTTGCCGGGCGTTGACGCGGACGGTTCTGCAATACGGTCTGGACGGCGGTTCCGCTTCGGTGACGTGCATTGATCCCGACAACGCCGTGCGCGGACTTGAATCGGGCAAATTCCAATTGCTGCTCATCGACGAAGCGTGTCTGCCGGAAAATTTCGGACATAGAATCCCCGCCTTCGCCGATGCGCTTGCCGCCTATGTTCACATCGGCAAACTTCTCGACAATGTTTCTTCGGAAAAACTGCGCGAGGTCTGGCCGGCGCGCCGGCCGCATTGGAGCGATCTGGACCCCGTCGTCGGCGATGCCGACATCCACCGTTACGCGATGTTTCCGGGACGTCCCGGCGGCGGGATGATCCAGGATTTTCTGAAGATCCGCCCGCCCGCAAGCGGCGTGACGCTGTTGAACATATTGAGCGAACCGTTGCTTTTCGTTTCCGCGGACGGCGAAGCGCTGGCGCTGGTGCGTTTCCAAAGCGAATATCCGGCGGATTCGGTCAAAGTCCTGGCGGTCGACGGGGTTGTCCCCACCGAAAAAAGCGTGCGCGACGGAAGTTACAAACTTTCCCGCCGTTATGTCTGGGCGGCGCCGAAACAAATGTCTCCTGAAACGGAAAAATTTTTGACCTATTCCCGCGGAGAAACGTTTCATTCCGCGCTGAAAGACGATTTTTTGTTTTTTCTGGAATGAAAACACGACGACATCTTTTGGAAAAAGACATTGACATATATCGTTCCCGATGTATATTAAACTATCCGTATAAGACAAACGCACCGGAAGGCAAACCTTAATTCCCGAAAGGAGAAGCAATATGGTACGGGAAATCAATTTTTGGTTTTTTCTCAATGCGGCAAGACGCAATTGGTTGCTGTTGGTTTTGCTCGCCGTCATCGGCGGATGCGTCAGTTTCTTTTTCTGCCGTTATTTCGTCGCTCCGACGTATCAGGCGGATGTCACGCTGTACATCGGGCGCAGTCTCGACAACAAAGGCGAATCCGATGACTACCGTACCGCGACCCGCGACCTGATGCTCGGTATGGAACTCGCCAACGACTACAAGGCCTTGCTCGACAGCCGCCGCATCAACAACGAGGCGATACGCCGCATCAAATTGAGCAATCCCGATTTTTCGGTGGGGTATTCGGCGAATGTTTCGGTCGTGCGACAAACCCGCCTGATCGCGATTTCCGTGACCTGCCGCGATCCTGAATTCGCGGCGAAGATCGCCAATACGCTGGCGGACGTTTTCATCGACGAGATCCAGGATATGCTCGGCATCCGCAACAGTCAGGTCGTCGACGGCGCATTGGTGCCGCTTTTCCCGGTACGTCCGCGGTTGCAGCGCGACGCGATCATCGGAGGCGTGCTCTTTCTGCTGATCGGCTATGCGCTGGTGATCCTGCGCGGTCTGCTCGACACCCGTTTGCGTTCGCCCGCGAGCGTGACCAGCGAGTTGCAAATGCCGGTCATGGGCACGATCCCCCAGGACAGTGCGATCGCGGTGTTGCACGAAGGCGATTCCGGCGCGGGCGGCAACCGCATCGTCAGTCTCGAAGGCAGCGATTCCCGTTTCGATACATCCGAAGCGTTCCGTACGTTGCGCACCAACATCCTCTACGCCGGCATCACGCCGGACAAAACGGGATGCCGTACGTTCGTGTTGACCAGCGCTTTCCCCGGTGAGGGCAAGACGTTTGTTTCCGCCAACGTCGCGGCGAGTCTCGCCGAAGCGGGCAAAAAAACGCTCATCATCAACTGCGACTTGCGCAAACCGGCATTGAGTTGGACGCTCGGCGTTTCGTCGCAGGAGGGATTGGTCAACGTGCTGGTCGGGGAAAAGAGTTTTGAAGAGGTCGTCTACCGCAACGTGCTGGATCTGCCGCTGGACGCTTTGCTCTGCGGTCCGGTGCCGCCGACTCCTTCGCGGTTGTTGCAGAGCCCCGAATTCGGCAAACTGATCCGCCGTCTGCAGACGATGTACGATTACATCCTCATCGACGCTCCTCCGAGTCTCGGGATTTCCGATGCGGCGGTGATCGGCGCTCTCGCCAACGGGGTTTTGCTGGTGGTGCAGGCGGGCTTCACCCGTTCCGAAATGGTGCGGCAGGTCATTGAGCAATTCCAGCAGCTCAAGTTGAATCTCTGTGGCGTCGTACTCAATAAATTTGAAGCCCATGCCCGCGATTACGGTTACGGCTACGGTTACGGCTACGGTTACGGTTACGGCTACGGCTACGGTTACGGTTACGGCTACGGTTACGGCTACGGTTACGGCAAGGGCGCGCGTACGGAAAAGACCCCGTGGCGTGTCCGTTTGTTGCATCATCTCGGACCGTTTCTCTCGCAGATCTTTTTGGAGCGGAGACGCAAGAAGTGATTGATCTGCATTCCCATATTCTGCCCGCGCTGGACGACGGCGCGGACTCTTTGGATGCGTCGCGCGAAATGTTTCGGGCGGCGGCGGAATCGGGCGTCGACACGATCGTTGCAACGACCCATTTTTCGCGCCAGGCGGAAGCGGATTACGACCGCGTTTTCGCCGAAACGGAAGCGGTTGCGAAGGAATGCGGGATCGTCCTGCTCAAAGGGATGGAGTACGACTATGACCGCTTGTCGGAAATCCCGCCTGAAAAACTCCGGGGACTCGGCGGCGGCCGGATGATCCTGATCGATTTGAAGGAATCATATATCGGCAGCGGAGTGAACGCATTGCTTTTCAATCTCGGACTCAAGGGAAAAACGATTTTGCTGGCGCATCCGGAACGGCTTTGGGGCGAACGCTACGCTCTGAATCTTGCCGCGCTTCAGGAGGGTGCGCTGACGTTGCAGATCAACGCCGGAAGTTTGCTCGGATGCTACGGCCCGGTCGCACGACGCACGGCATGGAAACTTTTGGAAACATTTCCCCGCTGTGTCGTGGCGGGGGATGCGCATCGTCCGTCGGGCTTTCGCTTCGCGGCGTGCAAGGAGGCGCTGGAAAAAGCGTTTCCCGCCGGGAACGCCCGTTTGTGGTTGGAGGAAAATCCCCGCCGCATTCTCGCCGGTTTGCCGGCGTTGCCCGCGGACAAAGACGATTTTTTGTTCCGGAGATTTCGCCGCTTCCGGTTGACGAACTGGTGAAGTTTTTCCCGCCGCGACAAAAAAAGAAAAGGTTTTTCCGATGGATCAGGTCTTTCTGCTTAAAATTGAAAACGGTATCGCGCTCGAAGCGCATTTTGATTCGGATGAAACGCTCGCCGTCGGCGACGTCTGCGTTTTTTCCCGGGATTTTTATCGCGACCTCGGCGAAGTCGTCCGCAAACTTGATGCTCCGACGATGACCGCCAATATACGTGAATTGCCGGAAATTCTCCGGCGCGCGACCGACGACGATCTTGCTGAAGGCGGGCGCGCGGCGGCGCGGAACCGTCCGGCGCTCAAGCAAGCGCAGGATTTTGTGGACAAACTCGCGTTGCCGATGAAACTGGTGAATGCCCATTCCTCGCTGGACGGCAAACTCGTGACGGTGCAGTTTTGCGCCGACGGACGGGTCGATTTCCGCGAACTGGTCAAAGAATTGTCGCGGGCGCTTTCGACCCGCATCGAATTGCGGCAGATCGGCGTGCGCGACGAAACGGCGATGTACGGCGGGATCGCCGTATGCGGTCAAAGACTTTGCTGTTGCCGGTTCCTTCACGAATTCAGTAGCATCAACGTCAAAATGGCGAAAGAACAGGATCTCGCGTTGACGCCGAGTTCCATTTCCGGAGTCTGCGGGCGGCTGAAATGCTGTCTGAAATATGAATACGAAGGGTATCGGGAAATGGAGCGCGATATGCCGCGCAAAGGAGATTATTGTGAAACGCCTTCCGGAAACGGCAAGGTCATCGACCGCAATCTTTTGACGCGCCGCGTCACGGTCGCGGTCGAGGCGGGCAATCCGGTTTCCTTTTCACGGGACGAGGTGAAGATCCTGCCCCGCCACGCCGGAGAACCGCGCGGAACCCGCAACGGAGACGGCGCCCGCCGCGATCCGCGCAAAAACGACCGGCCGAAATACAACGGCAATCGCCACAACGGCAATGCGGTCAACGGGGAAACGCCGCCCCCCGCAGCGCAGGAATGATCCGGAAGAACGTCGTGAGAAAAAGCCGCGTGAATTTTTCACGCGGTTTTTTTATGCTTTTTGCGCAACAGGACGTCGGCGACTTCTTTGACTTCGGGGAAGCGCGCCAACGCCGCCAACGCGGCATAAAGCGCGACGAAAAGGATCCCCGCCGCCAGGAACCGGACGAATTGCCGTCCCCAGCTCCAATCCAGACGGCACGTCATCCAACCGGTCGCGGCGATCGCCACGGATACGACGGACGCCGCTGCGACGCAACGGAAAAAACTGCCGAAGATCCGACCGAAAGGAAGAACGAAACCTTCGCGGACAAGCAAAATGAAAAACGTCGCCAGCGCAACGAATGATGAACAGATCGTGGCGAGCGCGATCCCGCCTTGCTGCAACGGCTTGATCAGCAGGAGATTGAGAACGAGATTCAACCCCAGCGCGCCGAGGGATACATAGAAAGACGTCGCCATTTTTTTGCGGGCGAGGAAGACCGGTATGACGACTTTCATCGCGCAGAATACCGGAATGGCCGCCCCGTAAAAATAGGCGACGGCGCGCGTGGCGCCGAGATCGCTCGCGGTGAAATTTCCTCCGTAACAAAGCAAGCGGATCATCGTTTCGTGAAAGACGACGATCGTTACCGCCATCGGAATGCTGATGAAAAAAACCTGACGCAACGAGTAGACCAATTCCGATACGATCGCTTCGACATTTCCTTCGGCGGCGGATCGCGACATCGACGCCATCAGCACCGAACTGAGCGAGATCGCGAAAATCCCGATGGGTACGTCGATCAGCCGGTCAACGTAGGTGAGGGCGGGGACCGCCTGCGCGCCGATCCAGGTCGCCATCGTGCGGTCGATGAGGAAACTCAACTGGACCACCGCTCCGCTGCCCAGTCCGGGCAGGAGCATTTTATAAAGTCTCGCCATGACGGAACGGCGGTCGATCTTTCCGCGCGCACTCCACGCCGGAAACCGGTCGTAATGTTTCAGCAACGCCGCCATCATCACCAGTTGCGTCGCACCGGAAACCAAAACCAGTACGCCGAAAAGTTTCAGGTTTTCAAAGGGATTTTCCGTGCCGGGCAATCCGGCGTAGACGGTGCCGAGACCGCCGATCATAAAAAGATTGAGCAGCAGCGATCCGAGCGCGGGAAGCACGAAAACCTTGGAATAGTTGAGCACTGCTCCGATCGCGCCGACAAGACACATAAAAAAAGCGTAAGGGATCAGCAACGGTGCAAGACGCAGAAAAATACGGATCCTTTCCGTCGCCCAGAAACCGTCGGAAATGTCCGCCGTCAGATGTTGCGCGACGAGCGCCGCGCCCGCGATGAAAACCACGATGCCGGCGAGTACTATCCCGAGCCAGGCGAAAACGACGGCGAGTTCCTTTTTGACTTGCAAGGTCCCGCCGTCGCGTTCCGCTTCGGCGATCAGCGGGATGAGCGCCTGACCCAGTGCGCCTTCGCCGAGCAGACGCCGGAACAAATTGGGCAACGTGAAAGCGAGAAACCACCCCGATGCGAGATCGCCGCCTCCGAGTACGAGCGCTTCTAGCCGCACGCGCGCCAATCCGAGAAAACGCCCGAGCAGCGTGATGACGGAAATATGGATGCTGTGACGCAGGAGCGAGGATTTTTCCATATCACGGCTCCGTGTCGTTGAAGCGACCGAGCGTTTCCTGCAACGCCGCCATCGCCGGAGCGTCCGGCACGGTATTCCCGGGCGCGATCGCGAAAATGATTGACTTCAGCGGCAGATGGTCGGTCGCCGAAAAAAGTTTTTCCATCAGCGGCACGGTCAGCTGATTGCCGCGCTCCGGTTCAAAGTGGATCCGCCACGATTCGGCATCGAAGCGCAGGGCGCGAAGCGCATCGCCGAAATCGAACGCCCCCGGTTCGTGCGGATAGAAATCAATATAGATGCCGAGCCGGGGATAGAGCATCCCGCGGCAGAAATCGCGGATCGCCGCGGCGTCGGCGCTGCCCGGCACGCGGGGGAATCGCACCGGAAGCAACAACGTCAGACCGTTTTCCTCCAACGCGCCGAAAAGTCCCCGCAGCAGCAATCGGAACCGGCGTTCGTCGTTTTTGTCCGCCAACGCCCGGGCGAGGTCGAAATCCGCCGTGCCGCGGCACGCGCCCCGTGCCGCCGCCATACGGCAACGGTCGGAAAAAACTTTGAGAAATTCGCTTTGGATCGTATTGTTTTCATACGGGATGAGTCGGGCGAGGCGGGACGACACGAGATCGCGGATGCCGCAGCCCGGAAATTTTTCCGCGGCGGAAGGCGCGCCGTTGAGCAATTCGCCGGGCAATTCCACGCCGGAAAAAGACGACAGCTTTTTCCTGCCGATCGCGCGGAACTGCTCCGGATTCGCAAAACTGAAATGGAAAAAACGTTTCATAAAAATCCCGCTTCGGCGAGGCGTTCCATCGTGATCGGACGTCCGGAGGAAAATTCTTCCGGTTTGAGGAGATGCCGCACATATTTCGCGATCACGTCGGTCTCAAGGTTGACTTCGGCGCCGACCCGTTCCGCCAGCGCGGTGCGCCGGAGCGTTTCGGGGATGAGCCGGACGCGGAAGCATCCTTTTTCCGCTTTGCATACGGTCAGGGAAACCCCGTCGACGGCGATGCTCCCTTTGACGACGACTTCCGGTGCAAGCGCTTCGGGCAGTTCGATTTCCAACTCGGAATCACCGTCCGGAGTTCTCTTCAGCGAGAGGACTTTCGCCGCCGCGTCGACGTGCCCCTGTACCAGATGACCGCCGAGACGGTCGCCGATCGCCAGCGCGCGTTCGAGATGGACGCGGCTGCCCGCAGGCAGTTTTGCAAGATTGGTGCGCCGGAGCGTTTCGGAAAGCGTGTGAAAAAAAAGTTTCTTCCCCGACGCTTTTTCCAAAGTCAGGCAACAACCGTTGACGGCGATGCTTTCCCCGGGGATCGGTTTTTCCATCGGGATACCGGTTTCGACGACGAACGAATTCGCCGAGCGCGCGGCGATGATTCCGGTCGTCTGGACAAGTCCGGTGAACATAGACGCTTTCTCCTATTTCAGAAATCCCGTCACGATCAGATCGTCTCCGAGCGAAAAATGGCGGATGTCGCGCAGCGCGAGCGCTTCCGCCATTGTTTCCGGCGATTCTCCCGCCACGGCGGGGCGTGCATCTTTGCCGCCGAGGATTTTGGGAGCGATGTGAAATTCCGCGTAATCGACCGCTTTTGCGCGCAATGCCGACGCGGCGAGTTCGCCGCCGCCTTCGATCAACAGCGCCGTCATCTTTTTTTCACCGAGCGAAACGAGAAAATCATCCCATTTTTCGGGCGACGAGAGATCGACGATCCCGGCGTTCCCGTCGGGAAAAAGCGTCTGCAATTCCTCTTCGTCCATCGACGAACTTGCGATCAGCCGCAACGGCTGATGCGGCCAGTCGGCGGGTTCACGGACCGTAAGGCGCGGGTGGTCGAAACGCGCGGTTTCAGCACCGACGATGACCGCATCGGCGAGACGGCGCAGTTTCTGAACGCGTTTGCGCGCTTCTTCGCCCGTGACGTATTGCGAATCGCCGGAAGCGGTGGCGATCCTGCCGTCGAGCGTGACCGCAAGTTTCAGCATCACGAAAGGTTTTTTCGAGGTGATGAACTTGAAAAACGCGGCATTGAGCCGTCCGCACTCCGCCGAGAGGATCCCGGTCGTCGTTTCCACGCCCGCGCGCCGGAGGATTTCGATTCCCCGACCCGCGTGACGCGGGTTCGGATCGTTCAATGCGGCGACGACGCGGCTGATTTTTGCTTCAAGGATCGCCTCGGTGCACGGCGGGGTGCGCCCGTAAGTGGAACACGGTTCCAGCGTCACATAAAGCGTCGCTCCGGCGGGATCGTTTCCCCGGGCGCGGGCGTCGCGCAAAGCATTGATCTCGGCGTGCGCTTCTCCGGCGACCCGGTGGAAGCCCCGCCCGATGATCTCGCCGTCTTTTTCGAGGAGCGCGCCGACCATCGGATTGGGACGGGTCAACCCCCAACCCAATTCGGCGAGCGCGAGCGCTTCGCGCATACGCATCGTGTCGTGTTCGAGCAAAGTCATTTCCCGTCTCCGGCAAAGAGCGCATCGGCGTATGCGTCGGGATCGAATTCCCGCAAATCTTCGGGGGCCTCTCCCATTCCGACATAAAAAGTCGGCAGAGAAAATTCTTCATTGAGTGCGACCGCCATCCCGCCGCGTCCCGTTCCGTCGATTTTGGTAAGGACGAGTCCCGTGACGCCGCAGGCGGCGGAAAATTCCCGCGCCTGACTGAGTACGTTGGCTCCAAGACTTGCGTCGACGGTCATCAGAACTTCGTGCGGCGCGTCGGGTGCGATCTTGGCGATCGAACGCCGGATTTTCGCGAGTTCGTCCATCAGGGATTTCTGATTTTGCTGTCGTCCGGCGGTATCGATCAGCAGAAAATCGGCGCCGCGGCTGCGTGCGGCGGAAACCGCATCGAATGCGACGCTGGCGGGATCGGCTCCGTGTCGCGAAGAAACGACTTCCGCGCCGGTGCGTTCACCCCAAAGTTGGAGTTGTTCGACTGCGGCGGCGCGGAATGTGTCGCAGGCGCCGAGGATCACTTTGTTTCCCGTTGCGATCAGCGACCGGGCGAGTTTGCCGATCGAAGTGGTTTTGCCGCTGCCGTTGACGCCGACGAAAAGGTAGACCGAGGGACTGCCTTTTTCCGCCCGCCGGATCGGTCGGACGCGGTTTTTCAGCCGGCGGGATATTTCATCGCGCAATGCGCTTTGCAGATCGGCGTCGGTTTTCAAAACGCCGCGTTCGTAACGGTCGCGCAGATCCGCGGCGAGCGCGTGCGCCGCTTTGACGCCGAAATCGGCGGCGACGAGCGCCGCTTCCAACTCCTCGAAATCGGCGGCGTTTTTGACTTTGATGCCGCCGAGCAGTTCGCCGAAAGTCCGCGTGATTTTGGTGGCGCTTTTCTGCAGCCCGCGCCGGAAAAATTCAAAAAGAGCCGCCATCGCTATTTCAAGTCGTCCTTGATCGCGTTGAGAAGTCCGTTGATGAAATTCCCCGCTTCGGGCCCCGAATAATCGCGGGCGATGCCGACGGCTTCGTCGATGGAAACCACCGACGGCACGTCGTCGCAACCGAGCATTTCGGCAACCGCGACGCGCAACAGATTGCGGTCGACCGCCGACAAGCGGTCGATCTTCCAGTTTTTCGCGTGCGCGGCGATCGTTTCGTCGATTTTTTCGCGGGACAACTCGAATTTCGTGTAAAGAGTCGCGGCGTATTCTTTGGCGCGCCGTGCAAGGCGGTCGTCTTTGAGCTGAAAAACGCTTTGCACCGTTTCAAAAAAGGCGTCGAATTGCGCCGCACCTGCGATCTCTCCGCGAACGTCGCAGGCGAAAAGAAATTGCATCGCGATCTCGCGCCCCAATCGCTTGGAATGCGGGCGGATCGGATTGTCTTCGTCGTTTCCGTTCATTTGCGAAGCGTCCGCACCAGATTTGCCATTTCGATCGCCGCCATCGCCGCGTCGACGCCTTTGTTTCCGGCTTTGGTGCCGCTGCGTTCGATCGCCTGATCGAGATTTTCGGCGGTGATCATCCCGTAGGTGACCGGGATCCCGAATTCAAGTCCGAGTTGCGCCAGACTTTTGGAAACTTCGGTGTTGATGTAGTTGGCGTGCGGCGTCGCGCCTTGGATCACGACGCCGAGCGCGATGACCGCGTCGAACTTTTTGAGTTCGAGCATTTTTTTGACGGCGAAAGGTATTTCGTAGGAACCGGGCACATAGGCGACCGCGACGTCGTCGGCTTTGCCGCCGTGACGGGTGATGCAGTCGACCGCGCCGGAAAGCAGTTTGCTGACGAAAAATTCGTTGAAGCGGGCGCAGACGATGCCGATTTTCAGACCTTTGGCGTCGAGGACGCCCTCAAAAACGTGGGTAACACCTTTGTCGATCATAGCCGTAACTCCTTACCTTAATTGAAGTTTCAATTCTTTTTCCAGTCTGGCGCGCAATTTTTCGACCGCCTGGTTGATCTCGGCGTCGGTCAACGTGCGGTCGGTGCGCCGGAACGTCAGCGTATACGCCATGCTCCGAAGATTTTCCCCGGCAAGTTTTTCGTCGCTGAAAACGTCGAAAAGGCGTACCGATTCGAGGTTGGCGACGTGGCTGTTGCGGATGAAATCGACGATCTCGGCGTGGGTGAGATTTGCGGGCGCGAGGAGCGCGACGTCACGGCTCGACGCGGGGTATTGCGGCAGCGTCCTGAATTCGCGGCGGAGCCGATCGACGGCGGCGAAGCAGACGGCCGCTTCGATCTGGGCGCAGTAAACCGGCGCGGCGTTGCGCCAGGAAACGTGTTTCGCCGCCAGTTTTCCGGCGGCGCCGACGACTTTGCCGCCGATCTCGATGGCGGCGGCGAAGCCCTTTTCAAAACGGCTGTCGCCGTCGAGGGCGACGAAACGGCAGTCGCGGACGCCGAACCGAGCGAAAAGCGCTTCGATCTCGCCTTTGAGGTCGAAAAAGTCGTACTCGACTTTCGCTTCCTGTGAGAAACGTTCGCCGTGCGGATGTCCGGAAAGAAGCATCATCAATTCGATGCGTTCTTCGGGGAATTTTGTGCGGTCGGCGCAGAAAACGCGGCCGATCTCGAAAAGCGCCAGTTCCCGGTTGCCGTGCGCGACGTTGCGTTCGACCGTGCCGAGCATCGTGCCGAAAAGACTCGGACGCATCACGGCGACTTCGGGGCTGAGCGGGTTGGCGAGTTTGACCAGATCGCTTTCGGCAAAACGGCTGTCGGTAAGCGCCGTAGCGGCGCCGATGACGCTGTAATTGACGCATTCGGTGTATCCCGCCCCGACGACCGCGTCGCGGAGGATTTTGACCTTGCGATAGGCGTCTTCGGAAATCGGATGACAGACCGTACCGGAAACCGGAATTTCCGGCACCCGGTCGAGTCCGCCGATGCGGGCGACTTCTTCGGCGAGGTCGGCCTCCCGGGTCAGATCGAGGCGGAAAAGCGGAGCGGTCACGCGGCAGGATTTTTCGGTGACGGCGTCCACTTTGAGTTGAAGTTTCCGGAAAATCGCCGTCATTTCGTCGTTGGAAACGTCCGTGCCGATGAGCGACCGGATCCGGTCGAAACGACATTCGATGACGGCTTCGGCGGGACGTCCCGTCGTTTTTTCCGCCGGAGCGCAACCAAGTTCTCCTCCGGCGGTTTCAAGGATGAGTTGCGCCGCGCGTTTCGAAGCGAATTCCGCCATGTCGAAATCGACACCGCGTTCGTAACGGTAACTCGCGTCGGTCGAAATGCCGAGCCGCCGCGCGGAAAAACGGATGTTGGAGGGTTGAAAGACCGCGCTTTCCAGCAGAATGTCCGTCGTCGTTCCGGAAACGCCGGAAAATTCCCCGCCCATGATCCCCGCGAGCGCCATCGGTTTTTCGGCGTCGGCGATGACGAGGTTGTCGTTGCCGAGCGAAAATTCCCGTCCGTCGAGCGTGACGATCTTTTCACCGTTGCGGGCACGGCGCACGATGATGCGTCCGCCGGAAAGTTTCGACAGATCGAAGGCGTGCAACGGTTGCCCCAATTCCATCATCACGAAATTGGTGACGTCCACGACGTTGTTGATGGGACGCAACCCGACGCTTTCAAGACGGCGCGCCAGCCATTCGGGGGAGGGACCGATCTTGACGTTGCGGATCAGCCGCCCGATGTAACGCGGGCAGAGATCGGACGCTTCGACGGTGACGAGGTCGTCCCGGCGGACGCCGCTTTCCGGAAGTTCCACTTCGGGCAGATGCGCTTCGGCGTCGAGCAGACAACCGACGTCGCGGGCGATGCCGTAGATCGACAGCCAGTCGGGGCGGTTGGGGGTGACTTCGACTTCGATGCGGGTGTCGCCGCGGAAGAGATCCGCGACCGGCGTGCCGACGGTCTTGCCGTCGTCGAAAACGAGCGAACCGGAATCGTCGTCGCCGACGCCCAGTTCGGCGGCGCTGCACATCATCCCGAAAGATTCGACGCCGCGCAGTTTCGATTTTTTGATCTTGAATGAACCTTCCGCCGTCTCAAAGACGGTTCCGATCGTCGCCAGCGGGACGAGTTTGCCCGCGTCGCAATTGGGTGCGCCGCAGACGATCTGCAATGTTTCGTTCCCCGTCGAGACCTGACAGACCGAGAGATGGTCGGAATCGGGATGGGGTTTGCGTTCGAGGATTTTGGCGACGACGACACCGGCGGGCACGGTCGAATCGCTTTCGACGTTTTCCACTTCGATCCCGGCGGCGGTCAGTTTCCGGCAGAGCGTCGCGTCGTCGCAGTCGAGCGCGACGTATCGGGAAAGCCATTGGCGTGAAATTTTCATAATCGTTGCACCGTGTCGTTAAAATTGTTCCAGAAACCGGACGTCGTTGTCGTAGAGCAACCGCAAGTCGGGAATATGGTTGCGGAGCATCGCGAGCCGTTCGATGCCGAGCCCGAAGGCATATCCGCTCCACTTTTCGGGATCGTAACCGACTTTCCGGAAGACGGCGGGATCGACCATCCCGGCTCCGGCGATCTCGATCCATCCGGAGTTTTTGCATACGGGACACCCTTTCCCGCCGCAGACGACGCAACTGAAATCGTATTCGACGCTCGGTTCGGTGAAGGGGAAAAAGTGGGGACGCAGACGGATTTTCACATCTTTGCCGAAAAGTTCGCGGGCGAAATACTGCAACACGCTTTTGAGATCGGCGAGCGAAACATTGCGGTCGACGTAAAGACCTTCGATCTGATGAAAATTCATTCCGTGGGTCGCATCGGGCGTATCGCGGCGGAAAACGCGGCCGGGCGCGACGATGCGCACGGGCGGTTGGTGCGTTTCCATCACCCGGATCTGCACCGGGGAAGTCTGCGAACGCAAAATCCTGCCGTCGGGCAGATAAAAAGTGTCCTGCGCGTCGCGCGACGGATGGTCGGCGGGCGTGTTGAGCGCGTCGAAGTTATGATAGATGTCTTCCAGTTCGGGACCGTTCATCGGCGTGAAGCCGAGCCGTCCGAAAACGGCGACGCATTCTTCCGCCATCTGGCTGATCGGGTGGCGATGACCGACGCGCGGACACCGGCCCGGAAGCGTGACGTCGATCCCTTTCGGGGCTTTCGTCCGGTCGGAACCGAGTTTTTTACCGGCGTCGTCGAGCGCCTGCTGGATGCTTCCCCGTCCGGTATTGAAGGCGCGTCCCGTTTCCTTGCGCTCTTCCGGCGCGACTGAACTCATTTGCCGCGACAATTCGGGGAAAAGCCCGTTGCGGCCGAGATAGTCGATGCGTATTTGTTCCAGATCGGCGGCGTTTTCCGCCGCTTCGACGCGCTGCAATGCCTCGCCGACCGCCTGATTGATTGATTCGATGAGATTATTCATAACTTCCCGCTTCAGTAAAAAGATAAAACAGCTTGAGATTGGCCCTGAACCAATTTCAAGCTGTTTCCCGCAGTGAGGTCGAAAAGCGACGGATCAAGGCTGCGTGACTTTTTCCACCAGCGCCTTGAATTGAGCGGGCTCGCGCACCGCCAAATCCGCCAAGACCTTGCGATTCAACTCGATATTGGCTTTTTTCAGGGCGTTCATAAATCGGCTGTAACTGACGTTCAGTTCGCGGCAGGCGGCGTTGATGCGCACGATCCACAGACCGCGGTACTGACGTTTTTTCTGTTTCCGGCCTTCGTAGGAATGACTCAGCGCCTTGTCGACGGCATCGTACGCGGTGCGGATGTTGCGGCTGCTGTTGCCGTAGAAGCCCTTGGCACGCTCAAGTACGCGTTTGCGGCGCTTGCGGGAAGGAACTGCAAAAGTAACTCTGGACATAATTCGATTGCTCCCCGCTTAAAGACCGTACGGAAGCGCGGACTTGATGCGGCTCTTCTCGGCGGAAGAAACCGCCGCATCCTGACGAAGATTCATCTTGCGCTTGGCGTTTTTGCTGCTTTTGAGGTGACGGGCGCCGGCTTTGTGGTGCCGGAATTTTCCGGTGCCGGTTTCTTTGAGCCGCTTGGCGGCACATTTTCTGGTTTTGAGCTTCGGCATTGTTTCCTTTTCCTTTATTTTGGCGCTTTCGCGCACATTGCAACCGAGCCGGTCAATGCATCTACCGGCTGCGGCCGTGATCCGCGCTACGCTTTGGGCGCGAAATTCACAGAAATATTACGTCCCAGCAATTTCGGGGCGCCGTCGGCTTCCCCGTAGGGCGCCAACTCTTTCATCACCTGATCGATCAACTGGTACGCCATATCCTGGTGCGCCATTTCGCGACCCCGCATTGCGAGCGTGATTCTTAATTTACACTTCTTTTCCAGAAAGTCAAGCGCTTTTTTGATTTTCGTCTCGTAATCGTGCTGATCGATGTTGATGTGGAATTTCACTTCCTTTTGTTTCTGCGCGATGGTATTGCGACGCTGCGCTTTGAGGTTTTTTTTCTGCTCATAGCGAAGTTTGCCGAAATCCATGATCCGTACCACGGGGGGTATCGAATGGTCGGAGACCAGCATCAGATCCAATCCCGCTTCCGCCGCGAGTTCTCTGGCGCGGGAATAAGGAACCACACCCAGCTGTTCGCCCGCGGCGCCGATCAGACGCACGTCGGTGAGCTGAATGCTGCGATCGTTCGGTTTCAGTAACTTAGCTATAAGACTACCCTCCTTCTTCGCCGGCGGACAAATTCCTCCGGCATTGCAAAATTTGTTGCGGCGCGGCATCGTGCCGCACCCCGGTGTTTATAAGATAAGACTAAATCGTTTTGTTTGCAAGTTCTTCGCTCATTTTTTTCAGGAGCGAATCCAACGGCATCGCGCCGAGTTCGCCCTCGCGGCGGCTGCGCACGGCGATCCCGCCGGAAGCGGCTTCGCGTTCGCCGACGACGAGGATGTAGGGCAACCGTTCGTTGCGGGCGGCACGGATCTTGGCGCCGAGTCCGGCGGATTCGGCGTCGACTTCGACGCGGAAGCCCGCCCGGCGCATCGCGTCGCGGTATTCCATCGCCTTGCCGAGCTGCGCTTCGGAAACCGGCAGTATCCGCGCCTGTTCGGGGGCGAGCCAGAGCGGGAACGCCCCCGCGTAATGTTCGACAAGGATCCCGAAAAAGCGTTCGAGCGAGCCGAGCAATGCGCGATGCACCATGTAGGGACGGTGGCGCTGACCGTCTTTGCCGACGTAAGTCATATCGAAACGTTCGGGCAGATTGAAATCGAACTGGATCGTCGTCGTCTGCCATTCGCGGCCGATCGCGTCTTTGATCTTGAGGTCGATTTTCGGACCGTAAAACGCGCCGCCGCCCTCGTCGACTTCGCATTCCAGACCGCATTTGACGACCGCCTTGCGGAGCGAGTCGATCGCCTTTTCCCAGCGTTCCGGTTCGCCGACCGCCTTGGCGGGGCGGGTCGAGAGGTAGGGTTTGATGTCGGTGAAGCCGAAGGAACGGTTGATCGCCAGACTGAAACGGAGCACTTCGGCGATCTCGTCTTCGATGGATTCCGGCGTGCAGATGATATGCGAATCGTCCTGCGTGAAGCCGCGGACGCGCATCAATCCGTGCAGCGCGCCGGATTTTTCATAACGGTAAACGGTGCCGAGTTCCGCCCAGCGCAGCGGCAGTTCGCGGTAACTGCGCAGTTTCGAGCGGTAAACTTCGATATGGAAGGGGCAGTTCATCGGTTTGACGTAATAGTTGCGCTCATCAATTTCCATCGAAGAATACATGCTTTCGCGGTAGAAATCGAGGTGTCCGCTGGTTTCCCAGAGCAGACTCTGCCCGATGTGAGGCGTATAAAGCAACTGGTAACCGTTTTTGTAATGCTCCTCTTTCCAGTAACTTTCGATAAGATGGCGGATCAGCGCGCCTTTCGGATGCCAAAGCACGAGGCCGGGACCGACGTTGTCGGAGAAGCCGAAAAGATCCAGTTCCGTGCCGAGTTTGCGATGGTCGCGTTTGGCGGCTTCCTCCATCATTTTGAGGTAGGAGTCCAATTCTTCGCGCGTGGCGAAGGCGGTCCCGTAGACACGCTGGAGCATCGGATTTTTTTCGTCGCCGCGGAAATAACTTCCCGCGACGCTGAGCAGTTTCACCGCGCCGATATCGCCGGTCGTGTCGACGTGGGGACCCCGGCAGAGATCAAGATATTCTCCGGTGCGGTAGAAACTGATGGGGGCGCCTTCTTCGATGTCGGCGAGACGTTCGAGTTTGTAGTTTTGCCCCTGCAGGAGTTTTTCCGCTTCGTCGCGGGAAGTCTCGAAACGCTCGAAGGGGATCTTTTGCGCGATGAGTTTTTTCATCCGCTTTTCGATTTCCTTGAGGTCTTCGGCAACGAGGTGATGCTCCATGTCGAAATCGTAGTAGAATCCGTTTTCGGTCGCGGGACCGATGTCGAATTTCGCGTCGGGATAAAGTTGTTTGACCGCCGCCGCCATCACATGCGCGGCACTGTGGCGGATCGTGGAAAGATCAAAGTTTGCCATCGTATCCAATCCTTTGTTGTATCAATTGTCAAAAGAGAATTTCAAAAAAACAAAAACACCGTGTGTACGTCCGTTTCTTCCGCGAAGCGGAGTTGCCGTCCGTAAGTTCGGCCCGCGCTGGTAACGCGGGCGATTCCTCCTGAAACACGATGGATCATAACAATTCCAACTGCTTCGGGGCGTCGTCGAGATATTCCCACACCGGATGAAAGGTTTTCCGGTGGGCGGCGCAGGGCCCCAATGTTTTCAGCGCCGCCAGATGTTTTGCCGTGCCGTATCCCTTGTTGCCGGCGAAGCCGTAACCGGGATATTTTTTGTCCAATTCGATCATGATGTCGTCACGCCGGACTTTCGCGAGGATGCTCGCCGCCGCGATGCTGGCGGAAAGCGCGTCGCCGCCGACGAGATTGCGCGAAGGCGCAATGAAATCTTTTACCGGAAGCCCGTCCACCAGAACGACGTCAGGCTTTACCGACAGTTGCTTGACCGCGCTTCGCATCGCCCGGTGGGTGGCGTTGAGGATGTTCACTTCGTCGATTTCCTCGTTGCCGACGATCCCCCAACCGTATACGATTCCCGGTTGCGCCAGAAGATCGCGGTAAAGTTCCCGGCGTTCGCGGTCGCTCAACTGTTTGGAGTCGTAGACGCCCGGCAGATCGACGTAACGCGGCAGAATGACCGCCGCGGCCACGACGGGCCCCGCCAGACAACCGCGTCCCGCTTCATCGACCCCCGCAACGGAAGAAAACCCCTCCGCCCAAAGCTGACGCTCGGGCCGGAGGAGTTCGTCGTCCGCCGTCAACAGCGGCCGGATGGGACCGGACTTACTTGGTCCGGAGTTCCTTGACTCTGGCATCCTTACCGATCTTGTCGCGCAGATAAAAAAGTTTCGAGCGGCGGACATCGCCTTTGCGAATGACCTCGACGCGTTCCAGCCGGGGGCTGTTGATCGGGAAAACGCGTTCGACGCCCTGACCGGATTGCACCCGGCGGACGGTGAAGGTTTCCTCGATGCCGGTACCGCGACGCGCGATCACCGTGCCCTGGAACTGCTGGATGCGTTCGGTTTCGCCTTCGACGATTTTGACGTAGAGCCGGACGGTGTCTCCGATCGCGAAATTGTGGCGTTCGCTCCGCACCTGCTCTTTGCGGATCTTATCCAAAACGTTCATTTTTCAAATCCTTTCTTTCCGTTTCCAGACAAATATTTTTCCCATAAATCCGGGCGCCTTTCCCGGGTCACGCGCTCCATTTCCTTTCGGCGGAACGCCGCGATTTTGCCGTGATCCCCGCTTAAAAGCACATCCGGCACTTTCACGCCCCGGAATTCCGGCGGGCGTGTGTACTGCGGATACTCAAGCAGTGTGTCCATATGGGATTCCCCCACCGAGGATTCGTCATCCCCGAGAACACCCGGCAACAACCGGATCACCGCATCGCAGATCGCCATTGCCGGGATCACGCCGCTGGAAAGGACAAAGTCCCCCAGCGATATTTCCCGGTCGACCAACAGGTCGATCGCCCGCTGATCCACGCCCTCATAGTGGCCGGTGATCAGCACGATATGGCGTTCTTTCGCCAACTCCATCGCCAGACGCTGATCGAAAACTTCTCCGCGCGGAGAGGTCAGCACGACCAGCGTTGCCGGTTTCCGGCGCGCTTCGACGGCCGCCGCAAGCGGATCGGCCATCATCAGCATTCCCGGTCCGCCGCCGTAGGGTTTTTCATCCACCATACCCCGGGCGTCGACGGCCCATTTTCTCAAATCGACGGCCGAAACGGTCGCCAGATCGCGTCTGGCGGCACGTCCGATCACGCTTTCGCCCAACGGCCCCGGAAAAAGTTCCGGAAAGAGCGTCAGCACGTCGATGTGCATTTTTTCAGTCGAGCACGTCCACCGAAACGCGTTGCCGCCGGCGTCCGGCGGCGCCGCTGACCAGTGAGCGGATCGCCATAATGATCTTGCCGCGTTTACCGACGATCTTGCCGATGTCTTCCTTGCGGCAACGTACCTGGATCGTCGCTCCGTCTTTGCCTTCGACCGTCGTCAGTTTGACTTCGTCGGGGGCGTCAACGAGCGCCTTGACCACATATTCGACGAAGTCTTCAAGGTCGCGCAGATCGCCGCTCGCCGCGGCGTTTTTTCCGGCGGATGTCTGATCGCCGAAGATTTTTTTCAGAAAAGAAAACATTTTCGACCTTTCCGGTTACGCCTGGGCAGGCGCATCCGCGGGGGCTTCGGCTTTCGCGGCTTCTTCGGCGGCCTTCGCGGCTTCCGCGGCGGCTTTGGCTTCTTCCGCGGCCTTGGCTTTCGCCTCGGCTTCGGCTCTCGCCTTTTCCTGGGCGCGTTTGGAAAGTTTCACCGGCCGGACGCGGTCTTTGAGACTTTTGCCGTTTTTCACGCGTTCCGCGATGTCCGTCACGGTTTCGGAAATGACCGCCCCGACGTTTTTCCAGTAGGTGAAACGTTCAAGATCAAGTTTTTCTTCTTTTTTGAGGGGATCGTAGTATCCGATTTCCTCGATCGCCTTGCCGTCCCGGCTGGAACGCTGATCCATCACCACCACCCGGAAGCAGGCGACGTTGCGGGTCCCCGTGCGCTTCAATCTGATTCTGACCATAGTTTACCTTTTTTTGTTGTTCGATGCCGAAATTCGCCTTTTATGCCCCGCTCCGGGAGGGTTCACAGCCACGTTATCGCACTCCCTCGGCGCGGCGACGAAAAATTCCGCGCCCACAGGCCAAAGAGGATGCGGCCATAGGCACCGGAACGTCGTCACAGCGTGAAACGTTCTTTAATATACCGCGCGGACGGTGAAAATGCAAATATTCTTTTCGCATCGTATTTTTTTCCGCCGGTTTTTCCCGGGAAACGGCGATTGCAATTTCGCGCGAGCGCGTGTATATTAAAGACTTGACGCGCGATGAGGCGCGCACAGGAAGCGTTAACGAAGAGGAAGATTATGGGCGCCGAATACGATTTCAGCCGCATTGAAAAAAAATGGCAGCGTTACTGGGAAGAACATCGCACTTTCCGGGCGCAGGACGGGAGCGGAAAACCCAAATTTTATTGTCTGGATATGTTCCCTTATCCGTCGGGGGCGGGGCTTCACGTCGGTCATCCCGAAGGATATACCGCGACCGACATCATCTGCCGCTACAAGCGGATGAAAGGATTCAACGTCCTGCATCCGATGGGGTGGGACGCATTCGGGTTGCCCGCGGAACAGTACGCCGTCGAAACGGGAACGCATCCCGCGATCACCACGCGGAAAAACATCGACCGTTTCCGCGCACAGATCAAAGCGCTCGGTTTCAGTTACGACTGGGAACGCGAGATCAACACCACCGACAGCGCCTATTACAGGTGGACGCAGTGGATCTTTATGCAACTCTACAAAAAAGGGCTTGCCTATCTCGATGAAGTGCCGGTCAACTGGTGCCCCGCGCTCGGAACAGTACTCGCCAACGAGGAAGTCATCAACGGACGCAGCGAACGGGGCAATCATCCGGTCGAACGCCGGCCGATGAAACAATGGATGTTCCGCATCACCGAATACGCCGAACGGCTGTTGAAAGACCTTGATCTCCTCGACTGGCCCGAAGGCGTCAAGGAAATGCAGCGCAACTGGATCGGCAAATCCGTCGGCGCGGAAGTCGATTTCCGCACCGACGCCGGTTGTACCGTGACGGTGTACACGACGCGCCCCGACACGCTTTTCGGCGCGACCTATATGGTGCTTTCTCCGGAACACCCGCAGGTGGACGCGCTGACCACTCCCGAACGCCGCGCCGAAATCGAAGCGTACCGCGCCGCCGCGTCGCAAAAAAGCGAACTCGACCGCACGGATCTGTCCAATGAAAAAACGGGCGCATTCACCGGCAGTTATGCGATCGACCCCGTCAACGGCGCCCGGATCCCGATCTGGATCGCCGATTACGTTTTGACCAGTTACGGCACCGGAGCGATCATGGCGGTGCCGGCGCACGATACGCGCGATTTCGATTTCGCGGTCAAATTCGGACTTCCGATCCGGTGCGTCATCGCTCCCGATCCGGCGGCGGCCGCCGCGGAAAAGTGCGACGTCGAAGCCGTGCTCGCGGGGCGTGCCTGCTGGACGGGCGAGGGGAAATTGATGAATTCCGCCAACGCCGACGGACTTGATCTCAACGGATCGAGCGTCGAAAAATCCAAGCCCGCCGCGACCGAATGGCTCGCCGCGCGCGGTCTCGGTCGGAAGGCGGTCAAATACAAGTTGCGCGATTGGCTGTTCAGCCGTCAGCGTTACTGGGGGGAACCGTTCCCGATCATCCATTACGAAGATGGTTCGATCGAGCTTGTCGACGAAAGCGAACTGCCGGTCTCGTTGCCGGAAATGAGCGATTTCAAGCCGACGGGCGACGGGGAGCCGCCGCTGGCGCGGTCGCGGGAATTTACCGAATACGTCAATCCGCGCGACGGCCGCCGCGGGCGCCGCGAAACCAACACGATGCCGCAATGGGCGGGGTCGTGCTGGTACTATCTGCGCTACATCGACCCCCTCAATCCCGACGCCGCCTGGGATCCCGCCAAGGAACGGTACTGGATGCCGGTTGATCTCTACGTCGGCGGTGCGGAACACGCGGTCCTGCATCTTCTCTACGCCCGTTTCTGGCACAAGGTGCTTTTCGATCTCGGACTTGTTTCAACGCCCGAACCCTTTAAAAAACTTGTCAATCAGGGGATGATCCTCGGCATTTCCTACAAGGACAGCCGCGGTGTGCTCGTGCCGACCGACCAGGTCGATTTCACGCCCGGCGGTCCCGTCCGCAAAGACGACGGCGAAAAACTCGTCGAATTTCCCGCCAAAATGTCCAAAAGTCTGCGCAACGTGGTCAATCCCGACGACGTGATCGCCCAATACGGCGCCGACGGGATGCGGCTCTACGAGATGTTTATGGGACCGCTGGAAGCGACGAAACCGTGGAACACCGCCGGCGTCGAAGGCGTTTTCCGTTTCCTCAAACGCGCCTACCGGGTCTTCCGGGAGATCCCCGTAACGGAGCAAAAGGTATCGGGCGAACTCGAAAGACTCTGCCACGCTTCGATCCGCAAAGTCGGTGAAGATATCGAGCATTTCGGCTTCAACACGGCGATCAGCCAGTTGATGGTTCTGCTCAATGAAATGGCGAAACAATCCGCACTGCCCCGCGACGCGGCGGAAAATTTCGTGCTTCTGCTGGCGCCGTTCGCGCCGCATTTCGCGGAGGAGTTGTGGGAATTTTTGGGACACGGGGAATCACTCGCCTATGCGCCGTGGCCCGAATACGACGAAACGAAACTCGCCGTCAGCGAAGTCGAGATCCTCGTACAGGTACTCGGCAAGCCCAGGGCGAGGTTGATGATGCCCGTCGGGTGCGACCGCGACGAGGCGGAAAAACGCGCGCTCGCGGCTCCCGAAGTACAGGCGGCGCTGGCGGGCAAAACCGTCGTCAAGGTGATCTTTGTGCCCGGACGGCTCGTCAACGTCGTCGCCAAATAAACGGGATCGGCGATGCGCGGCGTTTTTTTCGGCGGCAGTTTCGATCCTCCGCACGCGGGTCATCTCGCGGCGGCGCGTTGCGCGCTCGATTCGGGAAGGTGCGACATCGTCCGGTGGGTGGTCGCGTTTCAGCCGCCGCACAAAGCGACGGCGCGGCGCGCGCCTTTTTCCGACCGGCTGGAAATGGTGCGCTTGTTGATCGGGAAACGGACGGATATGGAAGTTTCCGATCTGGAAAGCCGTTTGCCGCGCGACCGCGCGACGTTCACCGTCGACGCGCTGGCGTTGTACGAAGCGGAATACGGCGAAAAGCCGTCGCTCCTCATCGGAGCGGATTCGCTTTTGACGTTGCATACCTGGCGTTCCGCCGGATTTCTGGCGGAACACTACGAGATTTTGACTTATCCGCGACCGCAATGCCGCGTGGACCGCGCTGCGTTGCGTGTCCATTGGGGGGAAAAGGAAACGGAAAAACTGCTCGCCGGAGTTTTTCCGGCGGAACTTTATGCGGATTCTTCGTCGGAGATCCGCGAATGCGCGCGAAGCGGACGCCTCGGCGAAACGACGACGTCCGCCGCGTTGCGGGAATATATCGAAAAACAACGGCTTTACCGCTGACAGGAGAAAAATTTTATGCCGAAAAAGAAACAGGAGATCCTTCCCGTCGATAAGGAGATCATCGACGTCTGCCGCCAAAGCATCGAAGACAAAAAAGGGGTCGATTGCATCGTGCTTTCTCCCGGCGCCGCGTCAAGCGTCGCCGATCATTTCGTGATCGCCGCCGCCGAATCGGAACCGCAATTGCGGGCGATGGCTTCCGCCGTCGAACGCGCGGTGCGGGAAAAAGTGCGCCGCCGTCCGCTCTCCGCCCCCGCCGACAGCGTTTCCGGGTGGGTGTTGCTTGATTACGGCAACGTGCTCGTGCACCTCATGACGACCGAAGCGCGCGCCAAATACGATCTTGAAGGGCTCTGGGGCGATGCCCCCGGAGATGCCATTCCCCGTCTCTCGGAACGGAAAGGCAACGATGAATAGTTCCGATTTCCGCCATCGCGACTGGAACGAATTCCAGTGGGAAAAAGCCATTCGCCGCGACGAAAGGCGGATCGCCCGCTATTTCTGGGAATTGCCCGGATGTCTTGATCTGCCCGGCGAAGAGGATCTGATTTTCGAGCAGATGCGCGCCGAAACGGATCTGATTCCCGTGGGGTGCGGAGCGGATTCGATCCGCAACTGGTGTTATTCCGATCTGGACGACGACGATGACGAACGCGACGAAGATATGCGCCGCCGCCCGGGCGGCGAGGAATGCGACCGCGTCGACCGTCTCGCCGCCGAATGGAATCTCGAAGTATGCGGCGCCGCAAAAAATCCGACGCTGATGCCGTCGCTCGCCGTCGCCTGCGGCTACGCGAAATTGCTCGCGCGGATGATCGATTTCGTCGAGAGCGACCCCGAAACGGAAAAACCGCTGATGCGCACGCTCGGGAAACGCACGCTCGCCGATCTCAACGAACTTTTGATTTTGCTGGACGAATGCGCCGATTGCGACAATGATCTCGACGACGCGGTCGACGCCCATCGCGAACAACTTTTGCAGGTGCGTGAACGCATTTTGAAAATCATCGCATCGATCGGTGCGGAAAGGAAAAAAAGATGAAACGTTTTCTCTGCATTGCGATCCTCTTGTCCGCGGCGGCGGTTTTCGCCGTCGCCAAACCGAAGTACATATTCCTTTTCATCGGCGACGGGATGTCGACGCCCCAGCGGATGACGGCGGATGAATTTTCCCGCAAGACGGGGGCGGGAAAACTTTTTATCAACGATATGCCTTTTCACGCGACGACGCGTACTTCGTCGGCGAATTCGCTCGTGACCGATTCCGCCGCGAGCGGTACGGCGATCGCCTGCGGAGAAAAGACCGCCAACGGCCGTATCGGCATGGCCGCCGACGGCGTGCGCAAACTGGAATCCTGTGCCGAAGCCGCGAAAAAAGCGGGTAAAAAAGTCGGCATCGTCACCAGTGTGACGATCAATCACGCGACGCCGGCAAGTTTTTACGCGCACCGCGCCAGCCGCGGACAATATTACGCGATCGGACTGGATCTCGTCGATTCCGGATTCGATTATTTCGGCGGCGGCGGTTGCGCCAAGCACGACGCATCCGGCGATCCGCTTTACCGGGGAGATATTTACGAACTTGCCGCGCGAGCCGGATACAAGGTCGTTTCCGGCAAGGCGGGATTGTCGGAGATCGTCCCCGGAACCGGAAAAGTTTTTGCGCGTGGCGACAACGACGGCGCGCTGCCCTTTGCGATCGACGCCGCACCCGGAACGGCGACGCTGGCGGATTTTACCGAAAAAGGCATCGAACTGCTCGACAATCCGCAGGGCTTTTTCATGATGGTCGAAGGCGGCGCCATCGACTGGTGCGGCCACAGTAACGATGCGGCGGGAAATCTGCGGGAAGTCCTCGCATTCGACCGCGCGGTGGAAAAAGCGGTCGCTTTCGCGGAAAAACATCCCGACGAAACGCTGATCGTCGTTACCGGCGACCATGAAACGGGCGGTATGACGATGGGCTTCGCGGGGACGGGGTATGCGCTTTACGTCGAACGGCTCGCCGGGCAAAAATGTTCGGTCGCCGCATTCGCGCAAAAATTGAAGGCGGCGCAGGCGAAAAATCCCGCGTTTTCCTTTGCGGACGCGAAATTGCTGCTGGCGGAAAATTTCGGGTTCGATTTTTCCGGTGCTTCCCCGATGGCGCTGACGGCGCCGGAAATCGCGGTGCTGGAAAAGGCGTTTGCCGACGGCAAACTTGCCGACGCCGCCCGCCGGACGATCGCCGCCAAAGCGGGGGCCGGCTGGACGAGTTCCGCCCACACCGCGCTGCCCG
>JAKSOG010000080.1 GCA_024405715.1 Victivallaceae bacterium
CGACCGCCCGTTCGAGTTCGTCGCGGGGAAATTCGCCGACGCGCCCGCGGCGAAGTCGATCACGGTGAAACTCGGCGGTCATTTCGACGGTTGCCGCATCGGCTTCGACCTCGGCGGTTCCGACCGCAAATGCGCGGCGGTGCAGGACGGGAAGACCGTTCACAGCGAAGAGGTGGTCTGGGACCCCTACTTCCAGAGCGACATCCGTTATCATTACGACGGCATCCTTGATTCGTTGCGCCGCGCGGCGGCGAAACTGCCGAAAGTCGATGCCATCGGCGGCAGCGCCGCAGGGGTGTATGTGGACAATCAGCCGCGGATCGCGTCGCTTTTCCGAGGCATTCCCGAAAAAGATTTCGCGTCCAAAGTGCGGCCGATTTTCCTTGAGATCGCCAAAGAATTCCCCGGCGTGCCTTTTGTGGTGCTCAACGACGGGGAAGTTACCGCGCTCGCGGGAGCGATCAGTCTGAAACGCGATTCGCTCATCGGTCTGGCGATGGGCACGAGCGAAGCCGTCGGCTACGTCACGCCGGACGGGTCGCTCACCGACTACCTCAACGAACTCGCCTTCGCTCCGGTCGACTACCGGGAAACCGACGCTCCGCGCGACGAATGGTCGGGCGACGCCGGAGTCGGCGCGATGTATCTTTCCCAGCAGGCGGTGGGACGGCTCGCGCCGAAAGCGGGGTTCGATTTCGGCAAAATGCCGTTGCCGGAGCAACTCAAAGCCGTGCAAAAGGCGATGGCGGAAAACGATCCGCGCGCCGCGGCGATCTACCGCACGATCGGCGTCTATCTCGGATACGCCGTCGCGCATTACGCCGATTTTTACGAACTGGAAAATCTGTTGCTTCTGGGGCGTGTTTCCAGCGGCACGGGCGGCACGGTCATCGTCGAAACGGCGCAGAAACTGCTCAACGAAAAGTTCCCCGAACTGCACGTGCAGATCCACGTGCCGGACGAAACATTCAAACGGCACGGTCAGGCGGTCATCGCCGCGACGCTGTAAACCGTTGCAGAAGGGGCGGCCGCCGCGGCGACCGCCCCTCTTTTTTGCCGGAAAAATGATCCTTTTCGACACGCATTTTCACATCGGACCGGAGGAAACGCCTTCCTCCTGCCGGGCAAAGATCGACGCCGCCTTGGAGCGCGCCGCGGGGACGTTGCCCGCCACGGAAACGCTTTTCACCGTCGCCGTCGGCGGGAGTTTCGCGGAAAGCATGCGGGCGATGCACTACGCGCAAAGCCGCGCCGACGCCGCGTTCGCGGCGGGAGTCCACCCGCACGAGGCGGTGAAATACCGCGAAACGCGCGACGATTTTTCCGTTTTCCGGAAAGAAAAAAAACTCGCGGCGATCGGCGAACTGGGATTGGATTTCTTTTACGATTTCGCGCCGCGGGAAGTGCAAAAAGAAGTTTTTTCCGAATTTCTCGACATCGCGGTGCAATGGGACAAGCCGGCGATCGTCCACCTGCGCGACAGGGAAAATTCGGAAGCGGTCTACCGCGACGCACTGGAAATACTGGGGGATTTTTCCGGTCGCGGCGGACGCTTCGTCATCCATTGTTACACCGGCGGTGAAAAATTTCTGCCGGATTTCGTGCAAATGGGCGCCTATTTCGGCGTGACGGGAATGGCGACTTTCCGCCGGGCGGACGCCATCCGGGAGCAATTGAAAAAAATCCCGCCGGAAAAACTTTTGCTGGAAACGGATTCCCCCTACCTCGCCCCCGTGCCGCTGCGCGGCACCGAAAACACGCCCGGAAATCTGCCTTTCGTCGCCGCCTGCGCGGCGCAGGTTCTCGAAAAAACCATAGATGAGATCGCCGGGCTTACGACCGGAAACGCCCGGCGTTTTTTCCGGTTCTGACGCCGGTCACGGGATGTCGATTTCCATTTGTCCGGTCGATTTGATCGGCAACGGAGCGGGCGTCGACACCAATTGGCACTCCACGAGATAGAGCGTTTTCCCCCCGGCGGTGGTGTTGCTGCGGCTTACCCGGAAAGGTTTGACCATCGGAAAACCTTTGCGTCCGCAGTCGAAAAGCGTCGTGCGGAAACGGTAGGTCTTGCCCACGGTGACGAAACCGATGTCGCTTTCGCTGAAAAAGCAATGCACATAATAGCCGTTGTTGAACGAATGCACTTCCGCGACCGTCGCCGCCGCGCCGGTGTAGGAATTGACCGTTTCGGCGTTGTTGACGACGATGCCGTTGCGCGGCGAAACGATCCGGTAATGGTTGCCGTCTTCTTCGATCAGGGCCCGGACCTTTTCGAGATTGGCGAGTTTGGTGCGGGCGTCGTCAAGCTCCTTTTCGGCGATGGCGACGTAAAGCGCGCCGAGGCCGTGGTTGATGATGCTGATGTCGTGGGAAAAACTTTCCACTTCCGCTTCGGCGTCTTTGTAATCCTGCGTTTTTTCCCGCAACGTGAAATCGGAAACGATCTGGTTGCCGTGCAGTTTCCGGTAAACTTCCAGTTCGTGTTTGAGGCGGTCGAGTTTTTCCTTGGCCGCCATCTGTTTCCAGGTGGTGTTGCGGTATTCGGAAGGCAGCGGGTTAAGTTGTTTGAGTTGCAGAGCCAATTCTTTGGCTTCGACGACTTTCTGCTGTTCGATAACCGCATTGGCGGCTTGCGTCGATTTCAGCCGCCAGTCAAGGTCGTCGTATTCGAGGATCACGTCGCCCTGCTTGACGGTCTGCCCGGTATAGTAATAGACTTTTTTGATGAAACCGGCATATTTGTTTTTCAGCGCGATCACCGCGCTGCCGCGCACGGTCCCCGCCCCGATCACCGTCCGTGCGGCACGCGGCGGCGGTACGGCGGCGGTCTCGGGGCAAGGCGCGACCGCCGGAAGTTGCACGACCGCGACGGTGTCGCGACGGGAAGCGAGCATCCACGCGGAAACGGCGGCGACGGCGACGGCAATGACGACGACGGAAAAAACGATGCATCGCGTTTTCAATTTCATTCCGTACCTCCTTCGTTCCGTTGCCAAAAATATACTCCGCCGCGACCGTCAATGCAATGCGCGGAACGCTTTTTTTTCCGCTTTTCAGAAAAAACGCCAAAGGATTTTGACGAGATAGCCCGCGCCCCAGGCGATCAAAAACTGCCATACGGCGACACCAGTCGCCCAGAGTACGCCCAGTTCTCTGCGGATCGCGGCGATCGCCGCCGCGCAGGGCGTGTAAAGAAGCGTGAAAACCAGCAGCGCGCCCGCCGCGCAGGGCGTCAGAAACGCATGCAGAGTTTCGGCGTCGCCGAAAAGCACGTTGAGCGTCGAAACGACGCTTTCCTTGGCGGTGAATCCCGTGATCAGCGAAACGCAGACGCGCCAGTCGCCCAACCCCAGCGGCGCCATCACGGGAGCGAGCATCGAAGCGATCGCCGCGAGCATGCTGTCCCCGCCGTCGTCAACGATGTTCATATGGGTATCGAAACTTCCGAGGAACCAGATGACGAGCGAAGCGATGAAAATGACGGTGAAAGCGCGTTGCAGAAAGTCCTTGGTCTTTTCCCAGAGCAGCTGGGCGACGTTTTTCAGCCCCGGCAACCGGTAGTTGGGCAATTCCATCACGAAGGGAACGGCTTCACTGCGGAAAAGCGTTTTTTTGAGGGCGAACGCCGCCAGGAGTCCGAGCGCGACTCCGGCAAGATAAAGCGCCGTCATCACAAGCGCGCCGCGGCGGGGAAAAAAGGCGGCGACGAAAAAAGCGTAGATCGGCAATTTCGCCGAACAGCTCATAAAGGGGGTCAGCAGGATCGTCATTTTGCGGGCGCGCGCCGACGGAAGCGTGCGCGTCGCCATCACGGCGGGAACGGTACAGCCGAAACCGATGAGCATCGGCACGATGCTTCGTCCGGAAAGACCGATTTTGCGGAAAAGTTTGTCCATCACGAACGCGACGCGGGCGATGTAACCGCTGTCTTCGAGCAGCGACAGGAAGAAAAAGAGCGTGACGATGATCGGCAGAAAACTCAAAACGCTGCCGACTCCGGTGAAAACGCCGTCGAGGATGAGACGCCGCAGGATCGGACTGGCATCGGCAACTTCCAGTACGCCGGAAGTCCAATCCGCGAAGAGCCGGATCGCGTTTTCAAGCACCCCCTGAAAAAAGGCGCCGATCACGCCGAACGTCAGATAAAAAACCAGCGCCATAATGGCGAAAAAACAGGGGAGCGCGGTATATTTGCCGGTCAACAGACGGTCGATCGCCCGACTGCGGCGGTATTCCTTGCTTTCGTGCGGTTTGCGCACGGAAAACGCGCACACTTTGCGGATGAAAGAAAAGCGCATATCCGCGATCGCGGCGGAACGGTCGAGACCGCATTCTTTTTCCATCTGGAGGATGATGTGTTCGAGGGTCGCCTTTTCGTTTGCGTCCAGTTCGAGGCGGTCGAGGATGCGTTTGTCGCCTTCGATGATCTTGCTCGCGGCGAAATGGCGGGGAATCCCCGCCGACTGGGCGTGATCTTCGACGAGGTGGATGATCGAATGGATCGCCCGGTGGACGGCGCCGTTATGCTCGTTAACATCGCAGAAATCCTGCCGCCGGGGACCTTCCTGATAACGGGCGATGTGCATCGCGTGATGGATCAGTTCTTCGACGCCCTCGCCTTTCGCGGCGACGATCGGGATCACGGGGATCCCGAGTGCGGCTTCCATTTTGTTGACGAGGACGGCGCCGCCGTTGTTGCGCACTTCATCCATCATATTGAGGGCGAGAACGACGGGGATCTCCAGTTCCAGAAGTTGCATCGTCAGATACAGATTCCGCGTGACGTTGGTGGCGTCGACGATGTTGATGATCGCGTGGGGTTTTTCATCGAGGATGAATTCCCGGGTGAGAAGTTCCTCGGCGCTGTAGGGCGACATCGAATAGATCCCCGGCAGATCGGTAACGCGCGTTGCGGGGTGTTTGCGGATGACGCCGTCTTTTCTGCAGACGGTGACGCCGGGAAAATTCCCGACGTGCTGATTCGAGCCGGTCAACTGGTTGAAAAGCGTCGTTTTGCCGCAATTCTGATTGCCGACGAGGGCGAAACGCAAACAAGTCCCGGCGGGCAGCGGAGCGGACGTTTCCGTCTGGGAAGCGTGATATTTGCCCTCTTCGCCGAAACCGGGGTGGACCGCCTGATTGGCGGGAAGTGCGTCGTCGCCGGGAACCGTTTCGTCGGGGAACTCTTCAACGGGGCGTATTTCGATATGTCCGGCGTCGGCGAGACGGAGCGTGAGCGAATAATCGTGGACGAGCAATTCCATCGGGTCGCCCATCGGCGCGTACTTGACCAGTTTCACGCGGGCGCCGGGGATGATGCCCATATCGAGGAAATGCTGACGCAGCGCGCCGTTGCCGCCGACGGAAGCGATCTCGGCGCGTCCGCGGACGGGCAGTTCCCGCAAAGTCATAAAAACACCTCAAAAAGCCGTATCCTTTGAGGTATAATATAACACTTGCGAGGTAAAAATACAACCCCGGAGCGACGTTTAAACGAGGTAGTCGATCCCCTCGACGCCGTCCTCGACGAGATACGGCATCTGCTCGTGGACGTCGACGCCCGCGGAGATCACGGAGGGGTCGAGTTTCAGATATTTGAGAACTCCGTCGGCAAGGACGCGCCCGTAGAGATCCATCACCGCGGCTTCGACCGTGAAAAAGCGGGACGTCTGGGAAACGAGGACGCCGCGCGCAAGCAAATCGCAACCGTAGGGAACGGGTTTGCGGAAGTGCGATTCCAGCGTGACGGTAACGCCGAAAACCGACTCGTTGCCCGCTTTTGCCCAAAGACCGCGCAACCCGAGTTCATCGAGCATCGCGGTGATGACGCCGCCGTGGACGCGTCCGGGATAACTCTGATGGATGTCGAGAAAACGGAAGCGGGTCATCGCGCTGCCGTCCTCCATATTGTAGAAAGGCGCGCGCACGCCGCCGGGATTGTCGAGCCCGCAGATGACGCACATTCTGCTGTTGCGTTGTTTACCGATGACTTTCATGATGAAACGCCTCCTTGTCCCGATAATATATCCGCGACGCCGGAAAAAGCAAACATATTACGGGGAAACGCTTGAAAAAAACGGAAGACGGGATATTTTTAGAAAGCGCCGTTTTGTTCAACGAAAGGGGCGTTTTTTTATGCTCAAAGATATGACCTGCGGGAAACCGCTGAAACTCATTCTCGCTTTTTCCCTGCCGCTGATCGCGGGCAATCTTCTGCAACAGATATACGGGTTGACCGACACGATCGTACTCGGCCGTTTCGTCGGATGGGAAGCCATCGGCGCGACGGGGTCGTCGGGGCCGGTAACGTTTTTGCTTTTCAGTTTCATTTTCGGTTTGACGAGCGGGTTCGCGATCATCACGGGACAGCGTTTCGGCGCGCACGATCCGGAAGGCGTGCGCCGTTCGATCGCGACGGGGCTGGCGCTGTGCGGCGGGATCTCGCTCGCTTCCGCCGGAATTTTCATCGCGGGGATCGATCCGATCTTGCGCTTTCTGGACGTGCCGCAGGAAATTTACCGGATGAGCCGGACCTATCTTCTGATCGTGCTTTCCGGCACGACGGGAATCATGCTTTACAATTATCTGGCGTCGGTCCTGCGCGCGCTCGGCGACAGCCGAACGCCGCTGGGTTTCGTCGCGCTGTCGGTCGCGCTGAACATCGCGCTCGATCTTTTTTTCATCCTCGTATGCCGCGGCGGCGTCGCGGGAGTCGCGTGGGCGACGGTCGCTTCGCAGATCCTCGCGGGCGTCGGCTGTTTCCTTTACGTCTGGTTCCGCTATCCCGAACTCCGGCTGAAACGCGGCGACTGGGGATGCGGCGGGATCGCCGCGCATCTGAAACAGGGATTGCCGATGGGCGTACAGTTTTGCCTCATCGCCGTCGGCTGTTTCATCATGCAGAAAATGCTCAACCGCCTTGGTCCGGTCGCCGTTTCCGGATTCGCGACGGCGTGTCAGGTGGACCGGCTTTTCACGATGTTCATTTATTCGATCACGGCGACGGTCGGCGCGTTCGTCGCGCAGAATTACGGGGCGAAGCGTTTCGACCGCATCTGCAACGGCACGACGGACGCCTCGGTTTTCGCGGTGATTTTCGGTTTCACGGGGTGCGCCGGAGTGATTTTGCTTTATCCTGAACTTACGCGCATTTTCGTCGGCGAAGAGCAGATGGCGCCGTTGCTCCCTTTTGTGCGCGATTTCATGTATTGCCGTTCGCCTTTTTATTTCGCGGTGGGGTTGATGTTCATCTACCGCAACGCATTGCAGAGTATGGGGTACAGCGCCATTCCGTTGCTTGCGGGGATCTGCGACCTTGTCTGCCGTTCGCTTTTGTGCATCTGGTGGGGGACGCTTTTCGGATACCGGGGCGTCTGTTTCGGCGATGTGTCGTCGTGGGTGATCACGGGGGCGTTGCTTGCCGTGCCTTATTTTTCCACGATCCGGCGCCGGACGGGAAATTTTCTGCGCACGCCGTATCGGGAAACGCCCGGAAAAATATTCACAGATAAAATTTGAAAAAACACGGCATCCGGGATATATTCACGGCGGTTCAACCCGATAATCGAAAGGATCATCATGAAAAAATTATTGCTCTTTTCCGTCGCCTTGTTTGCTTTGACTTTCACGCTTGCCGCCGAAGAACCCGTCGGCGTCGGTGTCTGGTTCGAAGTTCCCGAAAACATCACCGCCAAAAACATCCGCGGCGTCGGCATCGGTCTGCCGATCGTCGCCAACGAAGCCACGCGCGGCGCGTCGCTTGCGCTCTGCGGCAATCACAACCAGTACGCCACCGGATTTCAGGGGACGCTTTTCGGTTACAACTACGCCAAAAGTTTCTACGGCGTGCAGGTTTCGTTTCTGAACGTCGTCAAGGAGCAGCACGGTGATTTCGCGACCCAGTTCGGCATGGTCAATCTGTCGGAAAAGAACGGCGTCCAGTTCGGTTTCGTCAACGTCGGCGTAGACAATGCGACCTTCCAGTTCGGTCTTGTCAACGTCAACCACAACGGGCTTCTGCCGATCATGATCTTCGTCAACTTCGGCAAAAACTTCTTCAATTGATCCGTCGCTCCGTCAAACGCCGGGACGAAATTCGTTCCGGCGTTTTTTATACTCCGGAAACGAAATTATGGTTCGGTGGTCGGGAAAGCGGAAAATTCCAGGACCGCGCAACTTAAACCGTCTTCGCCGCGGAGATCGGTCGTGCATTTGTCCGCGGGGACACGACCAAGCGCGGGAATCGTTTCACCGGATTTCAACACCTTTCAAATCACAGAGCTGTCGAAGGATTTTTCCGATGTCCTGCTTGAGCTGGGCGTAAATCGATTGTCGGCGGTATTTCGGTGCAAATACGATATGGTACTTGCATTTCCAACTGGTGTGTGATAGATTGTCAGTACTCAACGTGAAACTCCTTTCTATAGCGTTGCGGTTGGCGAACCTGCATTACTATAGCATTGGAGTTTCTTTTTTGCTTGAAGCTAAAGCTATTCGGCAACATACCGGCTTAGCCGGTAGTTTTTTTACGCTGAAGCAATATAAAAAAAAAGAGCCGTCGCTTGGACGGCTCTTTTTCATTCGGTATTCCGCGCGGAATATTATTTTCCGTTGAGGATGAATCCGTCGCCGTAGGCGCCGCTTTCCAGCGAGAGACCGAAGAAAGTCATATAATAGACGACATTCTTGTTTTTGCCTTCCACGGGGGTACGGAGCGATCCGCATCCGCTGGCAAATCCGGCGATGGAGAGAAGCGCGACGGCGAGAAGCATTTTTTTCATTTTCCGATCCTTTCAATGAACTTTTTTGTGCGTGCACGACATTTCGTGCCCGTCAGTTACAATATCGCGGAAATCGGAAAAAACAAGTGTTTTTCACACAAAAGAAGAAGTTTTCCTCAAAACGCGGAAAATTCCAGGACCGCGCAACTTAAACCGTCTTCGCCGCGAACGTCGACCGTGCATCGGGTGTCGTCCGCCGGAAAAGCGTCGATGTGAAGCGTTTCTCCGGGCGATGCCTGCCGTTTGAATTCCGCGCGGACGCGATTGAAAGCGAAATTTTCCGGCAAAGCGTCCTGCGCGATCGCGAAATAGACGCAACTTGTCAAATGCCCGTTGGGATCAAGATTCGACGGCGTCACGACAAAAGGCCGGCGGGCGATGCCGCCCGTCTGCGGCACGGGGATCTTGCGCGGCAGACACCCCATCGGGAGCGGCTCGTCGCATGCGACGCCGAGGTCGCCCGGGCCCAGCTTC
>JAKSOG010000081.1 GCA_024405715.1 Victivallaceae bacterium
CTCCGGAAAGTTGATCGAGACAAAGTTCGAGGAATTTTTTTCTGGAATCGCTGAAACGCGCCGACGGCGCGGCGTCGATCTCGAAAGCCGTCACGAGGATCTTTCCGCCGAGCGGGTTTTCAAAATAAACCGCTCCGGGCGAGACCGCTTCCTGGTGTTCCGCGCTGGAGTAGGCGGAAAAACCGAGTGCGGTCACGACTTCGGCGCTCCGCGCGACTTTTTGCAGAAAAGGCGTCGCCGCCGATTTCGCGTTGGTGAATTTTTGTCCGGTTGCCGAAACTTCGAAAGTCGCCTTGAAATTGCGCGGTGCGGCTTCGCACCCCAGCAGCGATGCGAAACCTCTTTCCGTCAGACGCATCGCCGCGCGTCCGTCGATAAGTACGCGGCGCGACAAGAGCGTTTTCAATTCCTGATCGGTGAGACGGTCGATCGTTTCTTCGCCGCCGAGCGCGTAGATGCGGTCGAGCGTGTAATCCGTCGAACCGAAAAACGGGATCCCGAAAAGGGCAAACTGGGAATTGACCCACGAATCAAGCGGATAACGCTGTTCGTTGGGGCATTCGACGGGATGCAGCCGGTAGGGTCGCGTAAAAAGCGGCAAAATCACGCCGTCCGGCGTCGTTCCCTCGACGGCGCGCGCCAGCGCCGGATAAAAATCGCGGTTTTTCGCGAGGATCTCGGTGTACTTGCGGGAAACGGGAATACCGAGTTTTTCCGCGTTGACGAACCAAAGTTTCGCGCCTTTGAGACCGCAGAAGATCGATGCGGCAAGTTTCGCGTGCAGTCCCGCCGCCGAACGGCTGTAAAGCGAATGCGGCCAGGTGTCGGATTCGTCGAGCAGAAAAGGTATTTCACTGTATTGCGCCGCCTGACCCATCGTCCGGAATACGGTCGGCGCAAATGCGTCGCGGGGGGAATTTTCGCAATACATCTGATTGGTGATGCGCAGCATCGGCGGATGATGCTTCCCCGCCATCGCGCGCGAAGTCGCGACCATATTCTGCCCGCGACCCGCCATGCAACTCGCCGATTCGATCGCGGGATCGACCGAGTCGATGCCCTCGCGCAACAGCGTCGCGACGGTCACGGGAATTTCATTTGCCATCTCCATAAAAGCGTCGTACACGGCATCGCCCCGATGACCGCCGCGGAGGTAATCGCGCACTTCCTCGGAAGTGTAATGCGTACCGAGCCGGCGGTTCAGTTCGGCGATGTGAAGCGGACAGAAACATTCCAGATCAGGACAGTAACTGCGGACGTCGTCATCCGTCATGATGAATGCTGGTTTTTCCGCGGCGAGTTTGCGGCCGACTTCACGGATGTATGCCTGAAAAGCGGGATCGAGCGTGCAAAAGCGCGTTTCGCGGCCGTTGATGTCGATCGCCCGTTGCCACGGCTCGATCTCCTTGTCCACCCGCGGCCAGTGACCGAGGATGCTTTGAAGCAGAATGCCGCAACGCACATCCTTGTCGCCGAGCGCGGCTTTGAAGGCACGGAAACTGGCGATGTAACGATCGACTTTCTGCATCGCGGGTTTCCCCTCCGGGTGGAGCGAGAGACAGTAAAGCAGGTCGCGGTTGCCCGTTTTTTCACGGTATTCGATCATTTCCTGTGCCATGACCGCTTCTTTGCCGATGGCAAGGGGAACGATGTTGAAAAAACGGAAATCTTCGCCACCGGCGGCGAAAACGGCGGAAAAAATGAGGACGGCGGCGAAACAAGATTTCATCATACGGAATCCTTTCTGTGCGATGTCGCAAACGGCTTCTGCCGTAATATACCGCGTGCGCCGTCTTTTTTCAATCGCGTCCGTCAGCGCAGATCAAGCGTTTCCGTTGCGAAAAGATCCCGCGACGAGGTGCCGAAGCGCAACTCGAATTTCCCCGGCTCGAAAACGAAAGCATCCGCTTTTTCCGAGAAAAACGAGAAGTCCCTTTCCGTCGCGGCGAGTTCGACGATTCCGCTCTCGCCCGGCGCCAGACGTATCTTGGCGAAATCGGCAAGTTCGTGGAAGGGGCGTTCGACCGACGACTCGATGTCGCGCAAATACATCTGGACGACGGCGCTGCCTTCGCGTTTGCCCGTGTTGGTCACTTTGACGCGCGAAAGCGCATCCCGTCCGGAAATTTCGACGCCGACAAGTTCATATGAAAACGTCGTGTAACTCAATCCGTACCCGAAAGGATAACGCACGTCAATGCCCGCCGTGTCGAAATGACGGTAACCGACGCGGTCGCGGTCGAGATATTCCGACGCGGCGACGTAGGGATCGACGATCCCCGGGAAAAGATCGAATTTGTGGCAGGGGTAGTCGTCGAGTTTTTTCGCCCACGCCGCGCAGAGCCGTCCGGAAGGTTCCGCGTCGCCGAAAAGCATTTCCGCGATCGCGCGTCCGCCCTCCTGACCGGGATACCAGACGCTCAACGCGCCGGGGACGAGGTCGATCCATTTTTCGATGCTGAAAATCGAACCGTGGATCAGCGTGACGATGGTCTTCGGATTGTTTTCGACGAGCAGCCGGATGAGTTCGTTCTGATTCGCCGGCATCTCGAAATCGGGGATGTCCGCCGGAGTGTCGAGGTGCGGTAATCCCGTCGCTTCGCGGTCGGTCGCGTGGCTCGTGCCGCCGAAATAGAGTACCGCGTCGGCGGCGCGCACGGCTTCCAGATCGACGGGGATCTTTTCATCATAGAGCAACCGGAAACTGACCTGTCCTTTGTTCGAAAAACGGAAAAATTCGATCTCGACCGGCACGGCTTCCCCGTTGCGGGCGTCGAAAGAGAATGCCGATTCATAGTCGCGGAACGCTTCGCCCGCCGAATCGAGCACGGTTTTTCCCGCGATCTTCAAGCACACCCGGCAGTTGTCGAGATGAAGCAGACTGAACGAACATTTGCCGGTGTTTTCCGGCAGGAAAGATCCCCGCCAACGTGCGAAAAAAGGAATGTCGTCGAGCGGCGTCGCCGGAGCGTTGGAGCCGACGAAGGCGTTGTCGTGCCCGAAGTGCTGTTCCAGTTGCGTGTCGATGCGGCGCAACGGGAGTTTTTCTCCGATTTTGCCCGTCGCCGGATCGTAGGAGAAAAATTCGGCTTCCAATCCTTCTTCGCCCGCGTCCGTGCGGAAAAGCCGCCCCGGCGGGATGTTCACCTGCTTGAAGCAGGCGCCGGGCGTATAAAGGATCTCGGCGTCGGGGCCGAGATATTCCCGGAGCCCTTCCAGCGGCGTGATTTCGTATTCGGGATGGACCGACCCGGAACCGCCGCAGACGTTGTGATGTCCCATTTCGTGCCGCAGATCGGCGCTCGGCCCGCAGACGACGATCTTTTTGCATTTCGTTTTGTCCAGCGGCAGGATGCCGTCGTTTTTGAGGAGTACAGCGCCCTGTTGTGCGAAAAGTTTGCACTTTTTGCGGTGTTCCGGCGTGTTGACGGAGCCCGCGCACCGTTTTTCCGGCTCGAAACATTTCGTGCGGTCCATCAGTTTGAGCATCCGGAAAACGTGTTCGTCGAGGACGCTTTCCGGCAACAGCCCGTCGCGGACGAGTTTCGTCAGTGGTTTGTAGAAACGGGCGTTTTCGCCGCCGGACATTTCCAGATCGATGCCGCCGTGGACGCAACTCTGGTAAGCGTTGTGGACCGCGCCCCAGTCGGAAACGATTGCTCCGTCGAAGCCCCATTCGCCTTTGAGGATCTCCAGGGCGAGATGGCGGTGTTCGGAAGCGTAGATCCCGTTGACGCGGTTGTAACTGCACATCATCATCCACGGACGGCTTTCCCGGACGACGATCTCGAAATTGCGCAGATAAAATTCGCGCATCGTCCGCTCGTCGACGTTGGCGGAGGTGACGCGGCGGCAGGTTTCCTGATTGTTGAGCGCGAAGTGTTTGGGCGTCGCGGCGACGCCGACGCTTTGACAGCCCTCGACGTAGGCGGCGGCGATCTTGCCGGAAAGCACCGGGTCTTCGCCGAGATATTCGTAATTGCGGCCGCAAAGCGGCGAACGCTGGATGTTCATCCCCGGCCCTTCGAGTACCTGAGCGCCCGAAGCCAGACATTCTTCCCCGATGAGTTTTCCGTATTCACGGGCGGCTTGCTTGTCGAAGGTCGATGCGAGCGAAACCGTGGCGGGCAGACAGGTCGCAGTCCTGCCGTCTTCGAGCCGGACTCCGCGCGGACCGTTGTTCAAGCCGAGCGCGGACAATTTCAAACGCGGGACGCCGTGGTTGTGGGTCTTGCCGTCGCCGTAGACCAGCCCGATCTTTTCTTCCAGCGTAAGCGATTGGACGATTTCGTGAAGTTCCCGGTCGTTTTTCATTTTCGCGTTTCCTCTCCGCATCGCGCTTCCTGCATTGCCTTCAAAATACCGAATTCCAGACCGCGGATCTCGGCGAGTCCTTTCATCCTGCCGATCGCCGTGTAGCCGGGATTGGGGCAGGGGGGCTTGGCGAGATCGTCCATCATCGCGTGTCCGTGATCGGGACGGAAAACGATCCTCCAATCGGAGCGGCCCTGCTTTTTGCGCCGCTCTTGTTCTTCGAGGATCGCTTTGGCGAGACGGTACATATCGACGCTTCCTTCGAGGTGGTTCGCCTCGTAAAAGTTCCCTTTTTCGTCGTGATGCGTACTGCGCAGATGGATGAATCCGACGCGCGGCGCGCACGCTTTGAAAATTTCCACGACGTCGTTGTCGGGCCGGCCGCTGAAACTGCCCGCGCAGAAACAGACGCCGTTGGCGGGCGAATCGACCGCTTTCAGCAGTTTTTTCACATCGGAAAGCGTGCTGAAAATGCGCGGCAGTCCGAGGATCGGGTAAGGTGGATCGTCGGGATGGATGACGAGCATGGACGCGCATTTTTCGGCGACGGGACACACTTCGGAAAGGAAGCGGATGAGATTGTTTTCGAGATCGGCGCGCGACAGCGTCCGGTATTCGTCGAGCATCGAACGGATCTTTTCGAGCGTCACGCCTTTGAAACCGGGGAAATTGTCGATCAGTCCGGTCGTGAAACGCCGGACTTTTTCCGGTGTCATCGCGCGGAAAAACGCTTCGGCTTCGGCGAGTGTGGCGGCGGAATAGTCTTTTTCCGCGCCGGGGCGTTTGAGGATGAAAACTTCAAAGGCGGCGAATTGCGCCTTGTCGAAATAAAGCGCTTCCGAGCCGTCGGGCAGTTTGTAGTGCAGATCGGTGCGGATCCAGTCGAGTACCGGCATAAAATTGTAGGTGATCGTGTGGATGCCGCATTCGGCGAGGTTTTCGATGCTCCGCTTGTAATTGCCGATGAATTCTTCACAGCGGCCGCGGCGCGTTTTGATCTCTTCGTGGACGGGGAGACTTTCGACGACGCTCCACGTCAATCCGGCGTCGGCGACGATCTTTTGCCGTTCTCTGATTTCTTTCACGCTCCACGTTTCCCCGTAAGGAATATGGTGGAGCGAGGTGACGATTTGCGTCGCCCCCGTCTGCCGGATGAAGGACAACGGCACCGGATCGTCCGGTCCGTACCAGCGGAATCCCTGCAACATCCCGTCCATAAACTACACCCCCGAAAAAGCTGAAAAAGCCCCGTCGACCGGCAGGACGACACCGTCGATGAAAGCGGAACTTTCATCGCAGAGAAAGAGCAACGCCCCCGTGAGATCGTCGGGCGTGCCGAAACGTCCCTGCGGCGTATGCGCGAGAATGGTTTCCCCGCGCGGAGTCAACGATCCGTCGGGGCGGGTCAGCAGCGTCCGATTCTGCTCGGTGAGAAAAAATCCCGGTGCAATGGCGTTGACGCGGATATTCACCTTGGAAAAATGCACCGCCAGCCATCGCGTGAAATTGCTGATCGCCGCTTTTGCGCCGCTGTAGGCGGGGATCTTGGTCAGCGGCGTAAAGGCGTTCATACTCGAAATGTTGACGACGATCCCTTGCTGACGCTCCGCCATCGCGCGGCAGAACGCCTGACAGGTGAGCAAAGTTCCGAGGAAATTCAAGTTGAAAACGAATCCGATCCCCGCCGGGTCGAGATCGAAAAAAGTCGTGCCGGAGGCACTTCCCGTCAAATCTTCGGGCAGAAGAAATTCGCGCGCCGTCGTGCCGCGCGGATGGTTGCCGCCCGCGCCGTTGACGAGAATGTCGCAGGGACCGAGTTTTTCGCGCACGCTTTTTTCCGCGGCGGCGAGACTTTCTTTGTCCAGCACGTTCGCGGCGACGGCGATCGCACGGCCGCCGGAAGCACAAATATCGTCGGCGACGCGTTGCGCCGCTTCTTCTTTCAGGTCAAGGATCGCAACGGCGGCGCCGCTTTGCGCCAGACTCCGCGCCATCGTGGAACACAAGACTCCGCCGCCGCCGGTGACGACCGCGACTTTTCCGGAAAGATCGATTTTCATAAACGGACGCAGCCTTGCTTTGGTGGTGGCAGTAGTATATCGTCGGAAAAGATAGAAATCCAATCGCGCTTTATGGAAAAAATGTGCTTTGTCCGTGATCGGAAAGTCCATTTTTTACAATTGGAATTCTTTTCGGAAATCCAGCGGACTGCGTCCTCTGCGGCGCTTGAAAAGCCGCGTGAAGTAAAAAGCGTCGTCGTATCCGCACCGTCCGGCGATCTCCCGGACGGAAAGCGCCGTGCCGGAAAGCAGCGATTCGGCAAGTTTCATCCGGCATTCGATGAGGAAGCGATTCGGCGGAAATGCGTTGATCTCCTGAAAAAGACGGCGGAAATGCGGCAGGGAAAGCGACATCTGCCGCGCCGTCCGGTCGAAATCCCATTTTTCCTGGGGCGCGGCGGCGATCCGGTCGCGAAGACGCAACATCTTTTCTTCGTGGAGGACATGGATGCGCGGCGTCTGCGCCGCCTGCGCATTGACTTGCAGCAGCAGTGTTTCCAGAAGATGCACCGCCGCGGCGCGGCGGTCGTCTCCGGGCGTGCGCAGCAATTTTTGCAACGCCAGCATCATCTCGTAGAATTTTTCCGGTTCGGCGACGGGAAAGACCGGATGCGCCGCCGCCGGGTCGAAAAGGCCTCCCGCGATGAAGCGTCCGACGCGCGGCCCCTTGAAACAGACCCAGACGTGATGGCGCTTTTCCGGCGCGATACACCCGTAATCGTAAACGCGGCCCGGCATCGTGAAAAACAAATGCGCGCCGTGAAACGTTTCCGCTTCGCCGCCGTCGAAAGCGAGCCGGAGCGTACCCGCGTGATTGTATTGGATCCCGTAATAGTCGGTGAAGCGCTTGCCGCGGATCATCCAGTCGTGATCCGGACAGTCGCCGAAGGTGACGAAATCAATCCCGTCGAAATAAGTCATAGTCCCGTTCCCGCGCCGTAATTTTTCCCTGATAATATACTGCACACGGAGCCCGGTTTGCAAGCGCATTCCTTTTTCCGTGCTTGACAAAGCCGCGGGAAAATGCTATTTTTAACGGACGAAACAAGGAAAAACGGAAAGGGAAGCGATACCATGAATGACCGTATCCCGGAAACCGGAGAGAAATTCCATCCTTACATTCCCGCATCGGAAACGCGCACGGAATTTTCCTGCGTCGCCGTGCTGACCGGCATGATCCTTGCCGTTGTTTTCGGCGCCGCCAACGCCTATCTCGGATTGCGTGTCGGCATGACTTTTTCGGCGTCGATCCCCGCCGCGGTCATTTCCATGGTCGTGCTGCGGGTCATTCTCCGGCGCCGTTCCATTCTGGAAAACAATCTTGTCCAGACGATCGCCTCCGCCGGGGAGTCCGTCGCCGCCGGCGTGATTTTCACCATGCCCGTTTTTTTTCTCTGGGCGGACGAAGGGCATGCCGAGCCGCAGTCCTTTACGACGCTGACGTTGCTTGCGCTTTTCGGCGGTGTGCTCGGTGTACTTTTTATGATTCCGCTCCGGCGGTATCTGACGGTTCAGGAGCATAAAACGCTTCTTTTTCCCGAAGGACGCGCCTGCGCACAGGTGTTGCTCGCCGGGGAAAAAGACGGACAGGGGGGAGCCCGTTTCATCTTTTTGGGCGGCGCGATCGCCATCGTCGTGAAACTGCTCATCGACGGTTTCCGCGTCTGCGTCTCGAAACTGGTCCTGCCGCTGACGAAACTTCATACGGAAATCAGCTGTGAACCCTATCCGTCGCTCGCCGCCGTCGGCTATATCTGCGGACTGCGCACGTCCGCAACGCTGTTTGCCGGAGGATTGCTCAGCTGGCTTGTCCTGATCCCGCTGGTGGTTTATTTCGGCGGAGAAGGGGATGCTTCCGGCGGCGCCGTGCGGGAAGTCTATCAGGCCGGCGGCGCGTCCGCGATATGGAGTACATACATCCGCTATATCGGTGCGGGCGCCGTCGCGGCGGGCGGCATCATCAGTCTTGTCAAAGCGGTCCCCGTGATGCTTTCGTCCTTCGGTCACGCCATCCGGGGGATCGGCACGGCGGGCAAAGGAACGGAACGCACCGATCGCGACCTTGATCCCCGTTTCCTTGTCGCCGGCATCGCCGCGATTTTCGTGTTGCTGATCGTGCTTTCCGCGATCCCGCTCAATGCGTTCGGCGTGGTGCTTTTTATGATCTGCGGTTTTTTCTTCGCCGTCGTCGCGTCGCGCATCGTCGGGGTGATCGGTTCCAGCAATTCGCCCTGTTCCGGCATGACCATCGCGGCGTTGATCGTTTCCGCTTTTGTGCTGAAAAAAGCCGGCATTACCGGGGCGCAGGGAATGATCGCGTCGCTCGCCGTCGCCGCCATGTGCTGTATCATAAGCTGTATCGCCGGAGATACTTCGCAGGATTTGAAAACGGGCTATCTGCTCGGCGCCACGCCGTGGAAAATGCAACTGGGCGAAATGCTCGGCGTGGTCGTGACTTCCGGATGCCTCGGAGGCGTGTTGCTTTTGCTGCACCGCGCCTGGGGATTCGGCTCCGTCCAGATCCCCGCTCCGCAGGCGCATTTAATGAAACTTGTCGTCGAGGGCGTCATGTGCGACACGATGTCGTGGACGCTGGTTTTTGTCGGCGTTTTTATCGCCTTGACCATGGAATGTCTCGGCGTTTCGTCGCTGTGCGTGGCGATCGGCGTGTTTCTGCCGATCGCTTCGACAAGTTTTATCTTTCTCGGCGGCATCGTCCGGCATTTTGTCGCCGCGATGAAAAAATCCGATGAGGAC
>JAKSOG010000082.1 GCA_024405715.1 Victivallaceae bacterium
GAGCGACCGCTTCCTCGACAAACTCGCGGGCGTCGCCGATCCGGAAGCGAAACGCAAAGTCATCGGCGGAGAATTCATCCGCGTGTTTGAAGAGGAAGCGCGCAAACTCGAAGGCATCGAATTTCTTGCGCAGGGCACGATCTACCCCGACATCCTCGAAAGCCACGGCGTCAAGGCGCATCACAACGTCGGCGGATTGCCCGAAGATCTGCAATTCAAACTGGTGGAACCGGTCAAACTGCTCTTCAAAGACGAAGTGCGCGTCGTCGGCGCCGCGCTGGGGCTTCCCGAAAACATGGTCGACCGCCAGCCCTTCCCCGGTCCCGGTCTCGGCGTGCGCTGCACCGGCGCGATCACCCGCGATCGGCTCGCGGCGTTGCGCGAATCCGACGCCATTTTGCGCGAAGAATTCGCCAACGCTCAACTCGCCGGAAAAGTTTGGCAGTATTTCACCGTCGTCCCCGATTACCGTTCGACCGGCGTCCGCGACGGCAAACGCGTTTTCGACTGGCCGGTCGTCATCCGCGCCGTCAATACCGTCGACGCGATGTCGGCGACCGTCCCCGAACTCGACTGGGCTCTCCTCAAAAAAATCGCGGGGCGCATCCTCGACGAAGTGCCGGGCGTCTGCCGCGTACTCTATGATTTGAGCCCCAAAGGCCCCGCCACCATTGAGTGGGAATAACATCCGCTTGTTCCGGCGCGCGGTTTTCCGGTTCGGGAAACCGCGTTTTTTATTTGCTTTTGCGGGAAACGATGCTATTTTAAATTAACATTAACCGCAAACCGGGATTTTTTATGCTCAAAGCACTGACCCGAATGACGCCGTTGGCGATGAATTTCATTTCCTACGGATTCGGCTTCCTTTTCGCCGCGGAGATCGCAAAATCGGGCGGCACGGGATGGCAGGTGTCGCTTCCTCCGCTGGCGGGAAGTCTGCTCTATCCGTTTTCGACCTGGGTCGTCGGCAGGATCATCACACCGAAACGCATCGCATATCTTGTAACGGCAAGCGGAGCGGGGATCCTTGTCTGCGCGGCGGGGACGTATTTTTTCGTAACGATTCCAATGCTCGTCGTCTGGAACCTCGTTTTGCTGACTTCGATGACCTGCTACGTCGTACCCGCGCAACTCCTTTTGAAGCGCATTCAATGCGACGGCGCGCCGCCGGACGTCGCCCGGTCGACGGCGTTCTATCTTTTCGGCGTCGCCATCGGACAAGGCGCGGGATCGCTGTTCTGCGGATATGTGGACAAAAACGCCTTTCTTGCGCTTTGTTTCGCATTGATCGGCGTGCTGATCCCCGTCGTTTTGCTGACCGACCGCAAACATCCGACGGAAGCGGAAAATCTGCCCGAAACACAAACGTCTTCCGGAAAAAACGGGACCGCTTCCCCGGACAAAGCCGTCGTCGCGGGCTGGATCATCGCGGGATTGCTTTCTCTGTCGCTTTCGATGATGACGGCGTCCGTCACGTTTCGCGGGATGTTGCTCGGTCTTTCCCAAAGCGACTGCGCCGATGCACTCGGTATCCGTTCGCTCGTCGAAGCGGTAGTTATTTCCGGCTGTTTCTTTTTCAAAAAATGGGTGCATCGCGCCGCCGCGCCGTTTTGGATCGTTTGCGCCGTGATGACGAGCGAGATCGCTTTCGCCACGGGAACGAATGCGTTCGCGCTGTCGGCGGCGGCGGGGCTTTTCGGCGCCGCGCTCGGCGCCGGACTCTTTTACGTTTCCTATCACGCGCTCGCTTCGTCGGGAAGCAACGGGAAATACGCGGTCGTTTCCGAAATCGTCATCGGCGTCACGCAGATCCTCGGTCCCGGTTGCGGTGCGACGGCGACGGAAGCCGCCAGTTTCACGCCGTTTCTGATCGCGGCGACGGCGGCGGCAGCCGTTTTGCTCTTTTTCTGTTTTTATCTGCCGCGGCGGGAAGCGGGAACTCCCGCGAAACTTTCCAGGGCATCGACCGCCAGTTCCGCGCGCCGGTAAAAATCGAAGCCGGAGCATTTTTCCCGCGTCGTCCGGGAGAGCCTTTCCAGATTTTCAAGCGCAAAGACAAGCGTTTCGTCGAGTTTTTCCTGTCGGAAAGGTTCCGGCAACGCCAGTTTTTCGTCGATCATCGCGGCGTAAGAAGCAAAACCGCACGCCCCCGACGCGATGACGGGGACTCCCGTCGCCAGCGCTTCCGCGATCACGGTCCCCGTCGCTTCATTGCGCGCCGGGTGAACCATTAGTTGCGACGCTCCGACAAGACGCGGGATATCGCTTCGCGCTCCGGCAAAGACGACTTGTTTTTCAATGCCGAGTCCGCGGCAGAACCGGCGCGCCGGAGCCGCATCGTCTCCGCCCGCGACGAGGAGCCGGCATTTTTCGCGCCAAACGGCGGGAAGCGCCGCCAATGCGCGCAATGTGCGGTCGACGCCTTTGACGCGGAATTTCGCCGCCGTCTGGAGCAAAAGCAAGGTTGTTTCGGGGAAACCGAATTCCCGGCACACGTCGCGGTGCAACGCTCCGGCGTCGGAGGGACGGCGGAAGTCGGGATCGATCCCCGGCGGAAGCGGAATGAATCGTTCCGGTTGCGTACCGTAGGCGGCGCGGTAATCTTCGACCTGCCCCGGCGTGATCGTGAAAATTTTCGTCGGCGACGCGGTGCTGAAAACGCTGTTTTCCAGCGCGAGAAACGTCCGGTAACGGGGAAGGAAACGCAACAGCGGCCAGAAACTCCGGGAGCCGTACCACTTCGCCAGACAATTGTCGGCGGCGAAATAGAAATCCCCGCATGCCATACGGTTGAAAAGAAGCACGGCGTCGAAATCCTTTTCCGCGAGAAATTTTCGCACCGACTTTTCAAATTTTTTCATTTTGCCGTGATTGCCGAAGCCGGGAACGGGAAAAACTTTTGTTTCAACGTTTCCGGTTTCCGGCAACGGAGCGTCAAGTTGCGCGCAAAGCACGGTCACGGAATGCCCCCGCTTCGCCGCTTCACGCAGGATGCGGACGAAATCCTTCTGCAACCCCCCGTGCGGGAAATAACGGTAAATGACAAAAGCCCAACGCATAAATCTCGACCCGTTTTTTTTAAAGATACCGCAAAGATGCGTCTTTTTCAAGCGCGCGACAAAAAATCCGGCGCGCATTGATATTGCGCCGCAATGAAATTATATTATGAAAACGGCAAAACATCAACCCGATGGTACTTTTATGAAAAAACATCCTTTTTCGTGGCTTTTTTCGCTTTATTTCGTCGAAGGCGCACCCGCCGCCATCATCTGCGAAGTCGCCGTCGTCCTTTTCGCCGCGCTCGGCTATCCGCCCGAAACCATCGCCAAATATGTAAGCATCCTCGGTATGCCGTGGATGATAAAACCCCTCTGGGCGTTCATCGTGGACGGGTACGCGACCAAAAAGAAATGGATCATCGCCATGCAACTCCTTCTCGGCGCCGTTTTTCTCGGCGCCGCGGCATACGCCATGCCGGGGAAAGGGAAAGTCCTCTTTTACATTCTTCTTGCCGGAAGTTTCTTCTCGGCGACGCACGACATCGCCGCCGACGGCTTTTTTCTTGTCGCGCTCGACGATCACAGTCAGGCGCTTTATTCCGGCTGGCGGAGCGTTTTCTACCGCATCGCAATGATCGCCGCCAACGGCGGACTGCTCCTTTTCGTCGCGCATTTTTCCGGCGCGGCACATCTTTCGCCGTGGCAAGGGGCTTTCATCCTTGCCGCCGTGGGCTTTTTCACATTCGGGGTATGGCACGCTTTCGCGCTTCCGGACGACAGCGCCGCTTCCGTCGGGAAACGATCGGAATTTTCGCGCCGCGTCAAGGAGTTTCTCGATTCGTTGCATTCTTTCGTCAAGATCCCGCATCTTGCGGTTTTTCTGTGCTTTCTCCTTTTCTACCGGTTTGCGGAAGCACAACTTACGTTTATGTCGAAAATATTTCTGCTCGACGGGAAAGGAGGCGGCCTTTCGCTTGAAATGTACAGTTCCGCCGTCGGCATTTTCGGCATCGCGGCGATGCTTGCGGGCGGCGTCGCGGGCGGCATCGCGGCGGCGCGTTTCGGCTTGAAAAAAATGCTGTTCCCGATGGCATTGCTGCTCAACGTCCCCGACCTGCTTTACCTTTTGTGGGCGTTCCGCCCGATCGAAGGCAACGTGTTGCAGACTTTCGTGATCGCCGTCGAACAATTCGGTTACGGATTCGGTTTCACGGGCTATATGCTGTTGATGCTTTATCTTGCGGGGCTCTGCGGCAAATTCAAAACGACGGTCTTTTCCTACTTGACCTGCGTTATGATCTTCGGGTTGCGGATCCCCGGATTCTTTTCGGGCGATTTGTTTGCCCTGATGAAAAATTCTTACCGCTGGTTTTTCCTTTGGGTGACGGCGGCGACGCTGATAAGTTTCGCCGTCACGATATGGGCGGCGCATCACCTGCCGGAAAAATTCGGCAAACGCGACGCCGCGTAAACGATCAAGGACAGAAAAAAAATGACGAACGACCCACATCTTCCCGTCTGGGATCTGACGGCACTTTACCCCGACTTCGACGCCTGGGAAAAGGATTTCGCGGAAATCGAACCCCGCGCGGCGGCTTTTCTCGCTTACAGGGGGAAGTTGTCCGAATCCCCCGAAACGCTTGCGGCGGCGATCGAAACGAGCGACGCTTACGACCGCCTGGTCGAAAAAGTCCATTCCTTCGCCCATTTGAAAAGCGATGAAAACACCGCGATCAACGCCCACCGCGAAAGAGTCGACCGCGTCGCGGCGCTGACGGCGAAACTCGCGCCGAACTTCGCGTGGTTCGACCCCGAATTGCTGGCGATCCCCGACGAAACGATCGAAACTTTTCTGAAAAACGGCCGGTTGAAGCCCTACGAATATACGATCCGCTTCATTCGGCGCCGCAAAAAACATTCTTTGAGCGAAGCCGAAGAAAAAATGCTCGGAGTCCTTTCCGACGCGCTCGGTTCTTCCTCCGGCACGTTCGACATCCTCAACGACGCGGAACTCGTCTTCCCCGCGGTCACGGGGGAAAACGGGAAAAAAGTCCGGCTCACGCACGGCAACTATCTGGAACTGATGGAATCTTCCGACCGCGACATCCGCCGCAAGGCGTTCCGCGCACTCTACCGCACCTACCGCAAATTCCGCAACACGTTCGCTTCGACGCTCGAAGGCAACGTCAAAGCCCACGTCGCCGAAGCGAAACTGCGCAATTATCCTTCGGCGCTCGCGGCGGCGCTCGACGACGACGCGGTCCCGGTCGAAGTTTACCGCAACCTCATCGCCGCGGTCCATTCCCATCTGGATGCTTTTTACCGTTACGTCGCATTGCGGCGCAAGGTGATGAAACTCGACAAACTGGATATGTTCGACATCTACAATCCGCTGCTTCCGGCGTGCCGGAAACGCTACACGTTTCAGGAAGCGGAAAAACTGGTCAAAGACGCGCTTCGCCCCCTCGGTGAAGAATACGGCGGGATCCTCGCGCGCGCCTTTTCCGAACATTGGATCGACGCCCCCGAACGGAAAGGGAAACGCTCCGGCGCCTATTCCGACGGTTGTTTCGACAGTTACCCCTATATTCTGATGAACTTCAACGGCACGCTCAACGACGTTTTCACTCTGGCGCACGAACTGGGCCACTCGATGCATAGTTTCTACAGCCGCACGCACCAGAGTTACCACTACGCCGACTACGAGATTTTCGTCGCCGAAGTCGCCAGTACCACCAACGAGATATTGCTGTTCGAGCATCTGCTCGATCAGAACGGCGGCGACCACGCGTTCAAAGCGTATCTGTACGGACATCTCGCCGACGAGATCCGCGGCACGATCTACCGGCAGACGATGTTCGCCGAATTCGAGGCGCTTATCCACGATTTCTGCGAAAAGGGGACGCCGCTTTCGGCGGATATGCTCGAAAAGCACTATTTCCGGCTCAACAATCTTTATTACGGCCCCGACGTAAAAGCGGACAAACTCATCGCGCTGGAATGGGCGCGGATCCCGCATTTTTATTACGATTTCTACGTTTACAAGTATGCGACCGGAATGAGCGCGGCGCTGAAACTCGCCCGGGACATCCTCGCCGGGAAAACGGAGCGTTATTTCGGTTTCCTTTCGGCGGGCGGTTCCAAAGACGCGCTCGACATCCTGCGCGACGCAGGGGTGGATCTCGCGCCCGACGCGCCGATCAACACCGCGCCCGACTACTTCGGCGAAACCGCCGGAAAACCGAAGCCCGAACTGGAAAAATCCGGTTATGGAGCGCTTGATTGACGCGGTCGCGAAGGGAAAAATCCCGTCGCGCGGGGAACTCGCCGCACTGCTTGCTCTGCAAGGAGATCCGGCGGAAAAACTTCATCGCGCCGCAGGGAATCTGAAACGCCGCATCCTCGGCGGCAAAGTTTTCCGGCGCGGACTCATCGAATTTTCCAACGTCTGCCGGTGCGACTGCCTCTATTGCGGCATCCGCAAAAGCAATCCGGCGCTTCCGCGCTATACGCTCACGGATGACGAGATCCTCGCCGCCGCACGTTTCGCTGCCGGATGCGGATACGGCGCCGTCGTCTTGCAAAGCGGCGAACGGCGCGACGATGAATTCGTCCGGCGCGTCGGACATCTTGTGCGCGAGATCAAAAAAATCGTCCCCTCCCCCGGCATCACGCTTTCCTGCGGAGAACAAAGCGCCGACGTCTACCGGGCGTGGCGCGACGCGGGCGCGGAACGCTATCTGTTGCGCATCGAAACCACCGACGAAGCCCTTTTCCGCGCATTGCACGACGGGGAAACGCGCTTCGAAGCACGGGTACGCGCACTCGACGATCTGCGCGACGCGGGTTTCACCGTCGGAAGCGGCGTGATGATCGGTCTGCCCGGTCAAAGCGTCGATTCGCTCGCCGGCGATCTCGAATTTTTCCGGAAAAAAGATTTCGATATGATCGGGATGGGGCCTTATCTGCCTCAATCCGACACGCCGCTCGGACGGGCTTTCGCCGACACGCCGGAAAAACGGCGGCGACGGCTGGAACTTTCGCTCAATATGATCTCCCTCGCCCGTCTGACGCTCCGCGACGTCAATATCGCGGCGACAACGGCGTTGCAGGCGATCGACCCCGAAAACGGACGTCTGCAGGGGATCCTCTGCGGCGCCAACGTCATCATGCCCGCCGTCGCCGAAGCGGCGCGCCGACAATCGTACCGGCTTTACGACGATAAGCCGTCGACGGATGAAGCCAGTGAAAGCGCACGGGAAAAACTCAACGCTTCCTTGCGCGCCGTCGGCGGGGAACCCGCATACGGCGACAGCGGAACGCCGCTCCATTATCTGCGGCGGGTGCAAAACAAACAAAACTAAACGCGCCCGAACGCCCGGTAATCCTGATCGGGGCCGCGTTCGACGAGAAATTTCATTTCCAATTGCATCAAATCGGCGAGCAGACGGGAAACCTCGCAGTCAAGCGCCTGCTGAAGTTCCTCCAGCGAAGCGTCGCCGCGGTCGAGACACGCCAAAATCCGGCGTTGACTTTCCGGCAGGTCGCCGACACCCGATGCATCGTATGCGGGGGCGGCGTCATCGGTTTCACCGGGAGCAAGACCGGGCAGAAAACCGAAACCGAAATTTTCCAGTACGTCGTCGAAATTTTCAATCAGCGCCGCGCCTTCTTTGATCAATTTGTGGCAACCGCACGCCTGCGGATTGTCCGCCTGTCCGGGCACGGCGAAGATCTCGCGCCCGATTTCCAGAGCGAGTCTGGCGGTGATCAGCGCGCCGCTGTCCGCTCCGGCTTCGACGACGATCGTCGCACGCGCCAATCCCGCTACGATGCGGGTCCGGCGGGGAAATCCGGTGCGGCTGACGGGAAAATCCATGGGAAATTCGCTGATCAACGCGCCGCCTCGTTCGATGATCGAATTCGCCAGCGGCAAATTTTCACGGGGATGAACATGCATCAGCCCCCCGGCAAGGACCGCGACGGTGCGTCCCCCCGCATCGACCGCCGCCTGATGCGCGACCGTATCGACGCCGTAGGCAAGTCCGGATACGACGGTGAATCCGGCGCGGACCGCGTCTCCCGCGATGTTTTGCGCCATTCTCCGTCCGTAGGAAGTCGTCCTGCGGGTGCCGACGACAGCGACCGCACGGTCGGGATATTCTCCGAGCGTGCCGCGCACATAAAGCACCAGCGGCGGGTCGTAAAGCTGACGCAGCGCATCAGGGTAACTCTCGTCGAAATATGTGACCAGCCGCACGCCGGCGCGATCGGCGAGATCGATCTCGCGTTCCGCTTCGCCCGTCCAGTCGAATCCGGCGAGTTTGCCGGCGAGTGTTTCGCCGATCCCCGGCACGGCGAGGTAATCCGGCGTCGTACGCATCGGGATCGCTTCCGGAGAGCCGAAAGCATTGCGCAACGCCGTGAATTTGGCGAAACCGATCCCGGAAACAAGATTCAGCGCGATGGCCGCTTCGCGGGCGTCCATTTCAGCGGTCTCCGGCGGACACGCGGCGTTGCCGGAAACGCCGGTTGCGGTAAGTCCGGTAACGCACGATCATCATTTTCACGCCGAAATAGACCAGCGGCGTCATCACCGCCGCCCACAACGCTCCGGCGGCGAAAAAAGCGACGATCATTTCCCGCCCCATTGATACAAAAGCGTGAAAATCCCCCTGCGTCAACATCGCGACGGTGGCTTTTTCGATCCCCGAAAACGTAACCGTATAAACCACGGGGTCTTTTCCCGAAG
>JAKSOG010000083.1 GCA_024405715.1 Victivallaceae bacterium
TTCCGAAGGGAAGCGCGCTCAAAACGACGATGGATTTTCTGTTGCGCCATTTCGGATTGCGCGGTTGCCGCACCTCCGACCCCGACGAGGAAACCCGTCGTCATTGTCTGAAAAGGACGATCAAAGATTGTTGCGGCCCGTGCATCGGCAACGTCACGCCGGAAGAATACCGCCGACGCCTCGACGGCGCGCTGAAAGTCCTTGCCGGAGACATCACGCCGCTGCGGGAGAAACTGCGCGCGGAAATGGCAAAAGCAAGCGCGGCGATGCACTTCGAGACGGCGGCGAAACTCCGCGACATTTCCGCCAATCTGGAAGCGGTTTTCGGTCATCGCACCCGCACGTTCGCCCGTCCCGAACTGCCGGAAAACGCTCCGGGAAACGAAGCCGTGCTTTCGCTCGCCCGCAATTTGGGGCTGGAAAAAATCGACGGTCCCGTCATCGGCTTCGATATTTCCAACATTCTGGGCACTCTCGCCGTCGCCAGTCTGGTCTGTTTCACCGATGGTCGCCCCGACCGCGGCAATTACCGCCGCTTCCGCATCAAGACCGTCCATCAGAGCGACGATTTCGCGATGATGAAAGAAGCGGTGACCCGGCACTTCCGGCGGCTTCTGGAAGAAAAGCGTCCGTTGCCCGGATTGCTGCTCGTCGACGGCGGCAAAGGACAGCTTTCGTCGGCGGTCGATGCGCTGGTCGAGATCGGTTGTCCCCCCTTCCCCGTGCTCGGACTGGCGAAAAAAAACGAGGAAATCTTTTTGCCCGGCCGTTCGGAACCGATCCTCATCGACCGGCATGATCCGGCGATCCGGCTGTTGCAGGCGTTACGCGACGAAGCGCACCGCTTCGCGATCACGTTTCACCGGAATCTGCGGCAGAAAGCGCTTGAACACTCCGTCATCGACGAGATCCCCGGTATCGGTGAAAAAAGGAAGTTCCGTTTGTTGCGGGAATTCGGGGGGATCAAAAATCTCAAAACGAAGACGGCCGCCGAAATCGCCGCCGCCGTTCCCGGTATCGGCGAAACGCTCGCACAAAAACTGCTCGACCACCTGCGCGGCGGACCTCCGGCGCGGAGCGAAGCGTAAAATTCAATCCTCCGAAGTCGTCAGCAATGCGACTTCATCGCAGCACGCATTTTTCGGGCAAAGCCGGCAGTCGCTCCAAATTTTGGCGGGGAAAAGGTTTCTTTCCACCGCGCGGAAACCGAGCCGTTCAAAAAAGCGAGGGGTGCGCGTCAGCGTGAAAAGCCGCCACGTCCCGCCTTTTTCCCGAAGCCGGGAAATTTCGTTTTCGACCAACGCCTTGCCGATGCCGCGCCCCTGGAAATCCGGTGCAACTACATGTCTGCGCACTTCAAGGACCATCCCTCCGACATCGCGCGTCGCCACGCAGCCGATCACCCGGTCACACGCCGTCGCCACCCGGAAATTCCGCAGATAAAAACGGATGTTTTCCTCGTCGCGCGGTAACACCGTCCCGGAACGGGCATACGGGTCCAGAAGAGCGGCGATCTTGCCGACGTCGGCTTCCCGCGCCGGACGGATCGTGATTTCGGGAAGCATCGTCATTTCCCCGTTTTTTCCGCGTCCTCGACGAAATGACCGATACGGCGGAATTTTTCGCAGCGCTGTCCGATCAATTTGACGGCGACCTTTTTTTGCGGCTGTTCGGGGTGGCGCGCCAACGCTTCGCCGAGCGCCGTCGCCGCCGCTTCGCGGTCGCAATGGGCGCCGCCCGCCGGTTCAAGAATGATCTCGTCCGCGACCCCCAGTTCCAGCAGACGGTCGCTCGTCAATTGCAACGCTTCCGCCGCCTGCGGGGCGAATTTGCGGTCTTTCCACAGGATCGCCGCGCATCCTTCGGGCGTAATGACCGAATAATAGGCGTTTTCCATCATCAGGATGCGGTTGCCGACTCCGAGTCCCAGCGCGCCGCCGGACCCGCCCTCGCCGATGATGATGGAAATCACCGGCACGCGGAGCGCGAACATTTCCCGCAGATTGACGGCGATCGCTTCGCCGACGTGACGTTCCTCGCTGGCGATGCCCGGATAGGCGCCCGGCGTGTCGATGAACGTGACGATCGGCACGCCCGCTTTGTCGGCGAGACGCATCAGACGCAACGCCTTGCGGTATCCGTCCGCGCCGGGCCATCCGAAGTTGCGAAAAAGATTGCTTTTGGTATCGCGTCCTTTTTGCGTGCCGATCACCATGACCGGTTCGCCGCGGAACTTGGCGAAACCGCCGACGATCGCCTTGTCGTCGGAAAACCGGCGGTCGCCGGACAATTCGACGAAGTCCGTAAAAAGCAATTCAACGTAATCCAGCGTATAAGGACGCCCCGGCGAACGCGCCAGCAAAACGCGATCCCACGGGGACAGCTTCGCCGCATTTTTGCGCAACGCCACATCCAGTTTTTTCTTCAACTGCAGGATCGCGTCGTTGACGTCGAGATGATTTTCCTGCGAAAGTTTCTGCAATTCGGCGATCTTGTCGCGCAATACGGTGACCGGGTCTTTTTTCGGTTCGGTTTTTCGGGCCATTGTTCAACCTCCGTTAATCTGCGACATGCACGGCGGTCCCCGCCGGGCAGAGCAAATAAAGTTCTTGGACATTTTCATTGCGCATCCGGATGCAACCGTGGCTGAGGGAACGGCCGACTCCGGCGTCGTCCGGCGCTCCGTGGATGCCGTATCCCGCCAGGGGCTTGTCCTTCGCCTTTTCCGGCGCAAGTTTCAGAAAATAATCGCCGAGCGGATTTTCTTCCGCTCCGTAAGGGAAGACCGCTCCGTTCGGAGCGAGATAATCGGGATGGTACAACCGGAAAGCGATCACGAAATCCCCCGTCGGCGTCGATCCTGCACGCCCGATCCCGACATCGTATGCGGCGAAAAGGCGTTCTTCACCGCGGGCGAGATTGAACAGCCGGAGCCGGCGCGCCGATTTGGAGATCTCGATTTTCCATGGCCCCGGCGCGATTTTCAATTTTGCGCCGAGATAAATCACGTCGCTTTTCAGGCGGTTCATTTCCCGGATCGCCGTCGGCGTCGTGTGGTAGCGTCGGGCGAGCCGTTCAAGATTGTCGCCGCGGGAAACGGTATGGGAAACGAGCCATTCGCTTCCTTTGCGGCGCAACGCTTCGCGGTTGGCTTCCGAAAGAGCGTTTTCCTTGTCGAGCGTTTCCGCGGGAAGCGGTTTTTCCGGCTGATCGACCGCCGGATCGCCGCTCCATGGAACGCCTTTTACCGGAGCGTCCGTCGGTTTCTCTTCCTTTTTGGAAGCGGGATCATCCGATCCCGCCGCGGCGGCGGCATCCGCCGTATTTGCGGAATTTTCCTCGTTCGGGATTTCCGGCGTTTGATTTTCCCGCGTCCGCTCTTTTTCCGCTGCATCGGGAACGCCCGGACGCACAACGGCGTCCGCAACGGACGGCTTCCCGCCGGACGCTTTTTCTCCGCCGTGCGGCACGATGCAATAAACGATTCCCGCCGTAACGGCAAGCACGACGGAAAAGATCACGACACTTCGCACCGGATGACGCTGCGAACGGTTCAAAGGCGTTTTGTCGAATTCATAGTCCATAGTCAAGTATTCCAATGGTTCCGTTAATGTTCAAGTCGTGCAAGCTGATCGATCGTTTCGGGCGCCAGCAATCCGTCGGAACGGATCGCCGCGTTGAACGTCGCCGCGCCGCCAACGCCGCAGAAATGTCTGATCGCCTGATTCAATTCCCCGTCGGTAAAGGCGGGTTTTTCAAACTTTTTCCGGTCCGCAAGCGGCGTAATACGATTGCATCCGGGCAAAGACTCTTCATTGCCGTGCCACCACAGCGCATCGATCGGCAACGTCAGATGACGAAGCGTTTTCGTGCCGGGACAAAACGGCGACGAAAAACGGTATACTTTGCCGCTTTTCGCCAAAACCGGCCAGCCGCGGCGCAGATCGTTGGCTTCGCCGGAAATATAATCCTGTTCGCGGAAGACCGGCATCACGGAATTTTCCAGAAAGGAACCGTCGTTGAAACTCACGACCGCGTCGGGATTGCCCGCGCGCGCCGCTTCCAGCCATTCGCCGATTTTCAAAAACCGGTGGTGAAACCAAGGCCAGGCGTAACAACCGTCGAACCACCATCCGGCAAGTTTTTTCCCGTAACGTTTCGCCCAGAAAGAGATCATTTCAAGATAGCGTTTCTGAAACTCCGTCTGGGCGGTGCCGCGCCGCGTCGTCCAGCGGAATCCCGCGTGCATCGCACAGTTGGCGCGCACTTCGCACGGCAGATAGCCGATGAAAAGGATCCCGCGCGCCGTCAGCGCTTCGATGATCTCACCGACGAGATCGCGGCGGGAACAATGCCCTCCACCCGCATAGGCGTCGACGACGGCATTGGGCGCGACGTAATATCCGGAATTTTGTCCGAACGTGAAAATCAGATGATTCGAGCGGCTTTTTTTCAGTTGTCCGGCGAAACGGTCGACGTCGAAACTTGCGACCGTCCGGTCGAGATCCGTCGCCCGTTCGCCGTCGGCGTCAAAAAGCAGCGGGAAAAGGTAATGACAGAAAAGCCCGCGTTTTCCGGCAAGGATTTCATTGCGCATCGCATCGGTCCTCATACAAAATCCCGTCGCGCAGGACGACGACACGGTCCGCGTAACGGCCGATTTCGGGATTGTGGGTAATCATCAGAATACTCCGCGACGGGTCGCGGCGGCGCAATTCGACGAAAAGATCAAGGATCGCACGGCCCTTTTCGGCGTCGAGGTTTCCGGTCGGTTCGTCGGCGAGCAACAGCGCCGGATCATTCATCAGCGCGCGGGCGATCGCCGCCCGTTGCTGTTCGCCGCCGGAAAGCTCCCGGGGGCGATGGTTCAAACGCTCCCCGAGTCCCGTTTCCGCAAGCAATGTTTTCGCCTTCTGCGTCGCGGCATGTGCGCTCATTCCGGCGAGACGCCCCGCCAGCGCGACGTTTTCCAGCGCGGACAATTCCGGCAGAAGATGGTATGCCTGAAAAACGAAACCGATCTTGACGCGACGGAAACGCGCCGCTTCGGAGCGGGAAAGCCGCGAAACGTCGCAACCGTCGACGCAAATCGTGCCGGCGTCGGGCGTTTCAAGCGCGCCGACCAGATTGAGCAAGGTCGTCTTGCCGCTTCCCGATGCGCCGAAAACACAACACCAAGCGCCGCGCGCCAAAGACAGATCGACGCCTTTGAGCACGGGCAAAGCGCCCGCTCCGGTGCGGTAGGTACGCTCTACTCCGTGCAGTTCGAGGATCGGAGTCGTCATCATATCGTCATTCATAACGCAATGCCTTTGCGGGATCGAGGCGCGCCGCCCGCATCGCGGGGATCAGCGCACCGAGTGTGCAGAGCAAAACGCTCGCCGCGACGATGAAAAGCACGTCGGACGCGAGGATTTTCGCCGGCAACTCATTGAAATAGTAAAATTCCTTCGGGAAAAGTTCACTTCCCGTCAGACGCGAAACCGTATGCAGGATATCGTTGCGGAAACGAATCACCAGCCACCCGAAAAGGATCCCGCATCCGCTGCCGATGACCCCGATCAGAAATCCCTGCAACAGAAAAATGCGCCGCACCGTACCGTCGGATGCGCCGATCGCTTTGAGTACGCCGATCTCGCGCGTCTTCTGAAAAACCGAAGTGATCAGCGTGTTGGCGATGCTGAATGCCGCCACCAGCACGATGAAAATCAGGAGAAAAAACATCATCCTTTTTTCCACCGCGAGCACGCCGAGCAACTGCCGGTTGTTTTCTTCCCATCCTCGCACGACAAGTCCGGCGGGCAGTTTTTCCCGGAGCGACGCCAGAAGTTGCCGCTGGTTGAAGGCATCGGCACCCCAACCGAGCAACAACGTCGCTTCACGGTAACGGTAGCCGAAAAGATCGGCGGCGTCGTCGAAATCAAGAAAGATCATCTGACGGTCGAAATCGTATTTCCCCGCCGAATAAATGCCGCGCACGACGAATTCTTCCGGCAAATAAGCGGGGGCGTCGGGGTTGAGAGAAACTTTTCCCTTGTCCAATTTGATGAGCGATGTCAGTTTTTCCGCGGAATGCAGATAGATTTTGTCCCCCGCGGCCACGCCCCATTCGCGCGCCGTCGCGGCACTGACGACGACGCCGCGGCGACCGGGCAGATCGCCCGGAAGACGCTCTACAAGAAGTTCGTCGAAGCGGAAACGTCCTTTTTCCGCCAGACGCGGAAGATCGTTTTCGGAATCGAATGCCATCACCGTCATACGCGGATCCAGCCGATGCGGGGCGTATTGCACCAGCACGGGCGCGATGATCACCGGAGCCGCGACGACTTCGCCGTTGCCGGCGGCTTCGGTCCGTTCGACGGCGGCGCGCCGGTCAGTGATCCGCCCGAAAGCCGGCAGGACCTGAAAATGCGCCTGGGTTTCCACCAGTTTGCTCTTCATCAGGTCGGTGAATCCGGTCATTACCGCCAGCACGATCATCAGCACGGCGACGCCGAGCGTCACGCCGACGACGCTCGTCAGCGTGATCCACGATACTGCGTTGCGCCGTACTTTCAGATAGCGTCCGGCAAGAAACCAATCGGTAGACATATTGTTTTCGGGATCCTCAATAAAAAACGCGGTTGTCGATCTTTTCCTTGTCCCGGGAGTGCTGTTCCATCACCGCGCCGTGCAACGCTTCGGCTTCGCCGTGTTGACTCGACCAGCTCTCCTTGAAGGCCTTTTTTTCCGATTCGGAAAGAACGTCCGAATCGCCGATGACGGGTTTGCTTTCCTTGCGTTCGATTTTAAGCATATCGGAAATCGGGTCGCGCAAGGCCTTGCGCGCCTTTTCCGCCTTGCTCATTTTACGCGGAGCCGGACGGGGCGGTTCCTGAAAATCATCCGATTCGCATCCCGCAAAAAGGAATGCCGCCAGCAGCAACGATACGGGAAGAGGCAAAAACTTATTCATCGCGTTGACCTTTCGTTAGCGATTCGCTGCGAAGCTGTCCGCAGGCGGCTCCGCGTTTCAATCCGCGTTCGGCACGGCGGGTGACCCGCGCGCCCGTGGCGGCGACTTCCTTTTCAAAAGATTCGATCGTCCGGCGGTCGGGACGGCGGAAATCCCCCCTCGCCCGGTTGAGCGGGATCAGATTGATTTTCGCGTGATGCTCCGACGCCATTTTACCGAGTGCGCGCGCCGCTTCCGGAGAATCGTTGACTCCGGCGACGAGCGTGTATTCGATCGTATATTGTCTTCCGGAAGCGTCGCGGTAAGAGTCCGCCGCGGCGAGGATCTCTTTGACGGGGTAACGCAGCGGATCGGGGATCAGTACGGCGCGGGTCGCATCGTCGACGGCGTGAAGACTGACCGCGAGATTGTATTCCTTTTTCAATCCGGCGAAACGGAGCATCCCGGGGACGAATCCGCTCGTCGAGACGGTGATCCGCCGCGGCGCGAAACCGAATCCGTCCGGTGCTGGAGCGGAAAGGATCTCCAACGCCCGTGCGAACTCGTCGAAATTGAGCAGTCCTTCGCCGATGCCCATAAAAACGACGTTGTCGGGTTTGCGGCCCGCTTCACGGGCGGAAAGAAGAAATTCTTCAAGGATCTCGCCGCAACGCAGGTTGCGCGTCAAGCCGAATTCCCCGCTGGCGCAGAAACGGCATCCGACGGGACAGCCGACCTGCGTGCTGAGGCAGAAAGTCAACCGGTCCGGCGTCGGGATCAGGACGGTTTCGACGGATTCGCCGTCGGCAAGAAGAATGCGTAATTTGACGGTGCCGTCGGAAGCGGCAACTTTTTCCGCCACGCGCGACGCGGGCGCGTGAAAAAAATCAGCGAGTTCCCGGCGCAAAGACACGGGCAGATTGCCCATCTTTTCGGGTTCAAAGACGAGTTTTTCGCGGAGCCAGCCGACGATCTGCCGGGCGCGGAAAGCCGGAAGACCGTTTCCGGCGCACCACGCCTGCAGTTTTTCGACCGAGGCATCGGCGAGAAAATCTTTTTTCGTCAGAATGTCCATAGGGGGCTATCCGGCAGTAAAAAAGACGACGTCCGCTCCTACACGAAAGGGTCCGCCTTGACGGATCCGTGGAAGCGGACGTTGAGTCGTACGGCAAGAAGCACGGGAAAAATTACTTTTTCTTGTGCCGCAAGGCCTTCAGTTGCTTCTTGCGCTTATGCTTGGCGATCTTCGCCCGGCGTTTTTTCTTAAGACTGCCCATTTTTCCACTCTTTTTGCGTTATGGTGAATAAAAATATCCAAAACCGTTCTATAATATACCTCACTTTGTGAAAAAATCCAAGCCCTTTTGAAAAAAACCCGTTTTTTTCCCGTTCCGGGAGCGGCGGGAACCGAAAAAAGGGCGAAAAAGAACGGCATCGGCGTTGTAAAACCGAAAAACTCTGCTATATTAAGCGGATGTGGTGCCAATGTAGCTCAGTCGGTAGAGCAATTCACTCGTAATGAATAGGTCATCAGTTCGATTCTGATCATTGGCTCCAATTTTTGAGTTTACACAACGCGCTCGTCATTGATGGCGGGCGCGTTTGTTTTTAACAGACTTCCGACACGACTCCCCGTTTCGCGAAAAAAGCGGTTGAGTTGTACGACTGATTTCCCCCAACGGACAAAAACGGACAAAAACGGACTCAAACGGACATTTCGCCGCTTTTGCGGCGAAAAACGGACCTCGCCCCCCGTCGTGGTTTGGCAAATGAGATATGACC
>JAKSOG010000084.1 GCA_024405715.1 Victivallaceae bacterium
CGTCACGGGAAAATTCGGCACGGCGACGCGGATGAAATTTCTCGTCGAAGAAGGCATCCCCGTCTTTTCGGCGGAAAGTTGCGACTGGTTCGACCATCTTGCCGGAGAATGAAAAATGGATCCGCGATTTTCGTTCCGTTTTTTGTCCGGACCGCGTTGCGAACATGTGATCTTTCACGCGCGGTGGGGGAGTTTTGCTTTCGGGACCGCCACGCCGGAAAGCGACTGCGATTCGCTGGGGGTGTTCGTTTTGGAAAAATGGCGTTATCTTTCTATGCTTGAAGATGTTACGCAAGTATCTGATGCGCGCGGAGACAACCGTTTTTATCCGTTGAGAAATTATCTGGAACTGGCCGCCAAAGGCAATCCGAACGTCCTTGATTCGCTGTTTTTGCCGGAAGACTGCATTTTAAAGAGTTCCCGCTATTGGCAAACCATTTCCGGACGCCGCGATCTTTTCGTTTCGCGCGAAGCGGGAAAAAGTTACGGAGAATATGCGCTCGCACAGATCCGCAAAGCGCGGGGACGCAACAAACTCGTCCGTCATCCGCAACCGGAAACGGCGCCGACGCCCGAAACGTTCTGCCGGTTTTTGCCCGCCGCCGGAAACGGGATGCCGGGCAGACCGCATACGCTTGCGGAAAACGGCGTCGATCTTCGGGAGTACCGGGCCGCGGCGGTGGAGTATTCCGGAGAACTTTTCCGGCTTTACCACTACGGACCGGGCGAAAAAGGCGTTTTCCGCAACGGCAATCTCGTCTGCGGCAACATCCCGTATGACGACGAAAAAACGCGCTTTCGCGGTTTTTTGCTCTTCAACAAAAACGCATTCGAGCAGGCGAAAAGCGAACACCGCCGTTACTGGGAATGGCGCAGATCCCGCAACGAACGGCGCTGGCAAAGTCAGGAAACGGGGGAACTGGATTACGATGCGAAAAATTTGATGCATACGTTCCGTTTGCTCTATTCCGGATTGAATATCGCCCGGTGCGGTCGGCCGCTGGTGCGCTTTTCCGGCGAAAAACTCGCCGAACTTCTCGCCGTGCGCGCCGGAAAATTTCCGTATGAAACGCTTATCGGCAAAGTCGAAACGCTGACGGAAACGCTTTTCGACGCCCTGAAAAGTTCCGATTTGCCGGAAACTTCCGACCGGGAGCAGATCGATCATCTGCTGTTGTCGGTCTCAACGCAATGGGAGAAAGATCATGCGCGATAAAATTATGGAAGCCGTCAAAAAGGTGGAGCGCGAAAACGATCTCCGGGTGCTTTTCGCCGTCGAGTCCGGCAGCCGGGCGTGGGGCTTCGCGTCGGCGGACAGCGATTACGACGTGCGGATCGTCTATGTGAAACCGGAACCGTGGTACTGGGATATCGCCGAAAAAAAACCGGACACCGTTGCGGCGGATTTCCCCGGAGACATCGACCTTTCCGGATGGGAATTGCGCAAAAGTCTGCGCCTTTTCGCCCGGTGCAATCCGGCGTTCAACGAATGGCTCGGCAGTCCGATCGTTTATTATGCCGAACCGGAATTTTTCGGACGGATGCGCGAATTGCTGGTGCGCTTTTTCAATCCGATAAGAGCGACGCACCATTATCTGGCGATGGCGGTCAACGCCTGGGCGACGATGGATGCGGCGCATTCCATTGCGCTGAAAAAACTTTTTTACGCTTGGCGCGCGCTTTTGTGCGCTTCGTGGTGCGTCCGCAAAAAGACGATGCCGCCGACCGAATTCATCCGGTTGCTCGACGAAGATTTCGTCGAAGAAACTTTGCGCGCCGAACTTGCCGCGCTCAAATGCCGCAAGGAGTCCGCATCGGAAAAGAGCGTCGTCCGCGTCGGTGAAGCAATGCGGTCGTCCTATATGGAAAAAAAGGCATTCGCCGAGGATGCCGTGAAACTTTTGCACTACCGGACGCCGCCCGTGGATGAACTGAACGCGCTTTTTTCCGAAACGGTGAAAAAGGCGAAATAGCGGGATGTTTTTTATTTTCCCGCGCGGGTCATCGGAACCGCCACGGGATCCTGACGTCGAAATTGCCCTCGGAGTAGGGGGCGATCTCGTATTCGTTGTAGATCATGTGAAGAAAGTTGCCGTCGAGATAGAAGTTTTCCGTCGGCAACGGCTCTGCCTGGAGTCTCTGCATGAGTTTTTCTTCGCTTGAAACTTCAAGGATCTTCATCAGCGCGCTTTTGATCTCTTTGGTCAAAAGCGCGCGTTTTTCACCGGGCGCGACGTCGTCGAGCGTAAGCCGTTTCCCGCTTTTGCGGTCGAGCGTTCCGACTTCGATGTTGTGCCAATCGTGCGCGCCGCCCGTATATCCCGCGCGGTCGATGCGGAAACTTACGATCTGATCGTCGGCGTAGACCACCTTTTTTTCCGTTTCATCGTAAAGTCCCGCCAGAAGTTCCGCGCTTCTGCAAAAATCTTTTTTTACGACGGCGTCGATCCGGAGAGCCCGGACGAAATCGTCTTCTTTTTCCTCTTTTCCGGCAAGCGGCAACACCGGCAGTAATGCCGCAAAAACCAATGCGATGCGTTTCATCGTTTTTTCCTCTTTTTTTTGCCTTTTTACAATATATTCCATTCCATTCAATGTCAAAAAATATTTTTTCATTTCGTATTTCTTTTATGACGGGCGGTATAAGATCGGCCGCTTTGTTCAAAAAAGAAACCATCGGGAACAGCAAAACAACGCCGGCACGAAAACGAACGCATCGTTTCCTGCCGACGCGAAAAAGGAGGATTTATGAGAAAAAAAATCATTTGTGCCGTATTGACGGCGGCGATGCTTCCTCTTTGCCGCGGCGAGGAAATACGCGTCCTTCGCAACGATTCCGGCGAAAAAGTCGGCACCGTTTGCATCGCTCCCGGCACCGTCGTCGTCCGCGACGGAAGCGGAAATCTGCTGTGGAGCAAAAACGATGAATCGTCGGAAAAACCGAAACCGGAAGTCCCAACGCGATCCCCCGGCGCGATCGAACAGATCCTGATGCTTCCCGTGATGCTGGTCGGCGCCGTCGTCCTCGGCGTCTGCGCGATCATCGATTCCATTTCCAAGGCGAACTTGTGAAAATAGATTTTCATCGTCCGGAACTCCGGTTGGAGGTTTGACGTGAAAAAGAATACCGGTGGTCAAAAAACGATCCGGGGTGATTAAAAAAGAATCAAAGACGGCATTTTGTGAAATTTTTTTCTCCTTCGCCGGTTTGCTGGCACGGTTTTTGCTATAAGGAGGGCGAAAACGAAAACAAGGAGGCCGTTATGAAACATTATCGTGAAAAGAAAAGCCGTTGGCAGCGGACCAAGGCGTTGACCTACTTTTTCCACTTCATCGACAACCACCGCGCGTTCATCGAGGACGACGACGTTTTCAACGTCATCCTCGATCTGAAATCCCCGCGGCAGTGGCTCGATTTGCTTGATGCGGAATTTCCGCACCGGGAAGCGGGGGACGGTTTCGATGAGGAAAGCGATTTCGTGCGCCGGGAACGGAGGGTCGCGGACGTTATGCAGAACATCTGGAACGTGGAATCCCGTCGTTCCGCATTGCGGGATTTGCTGAAAAAGACGGTCGCCGACGAGATCGCCCGCCGTCCGGAAGAAAAAGACGCTTCCGACCCTTTCGCCGTGCGGACGCGGGAACTGCAGAAAATGCTGAAACTTTCCGATCTTGAAACGGAGGTGTTGCTCGTCGTGACTTTCATCGGTTTCGGTTTTCTTGAGATCGCCGACGGTCATCATCGGCGCACGGAAGCATCCGACAAGACGGTTTTCATCGCCAAGTGTCTGGACCGCGCGATCGAGGAGATCGACGAGGTTTTGAGCGACAAAGGAAAACTGCGGCGGCTGGGGTGTCTCGACGAAGACAACGATCTGACGATGGTTTTCCGCCGCTATTTTGCCGGGTCCTGCAACGAACCGCTCGCCAATCAGTTTTTCCGGCGCGTTTCCGGCGAATCGCTGCCGTGGGAGTTCTACGGGGAACTCGCTGAAAAGCACGGCGCGATGCTCAAACGCATCCTGTCGGCGAAAGGGGCCGCCCACATCCTTTTGTACGGCGCCCCCGGCACCGGCAAGACGAGTTTCGCCCGGACGCTCGCGGCGGAATTGAAGCGCGACTGCTTTTTCGTCGAACAGCACGTCGAGACGCGTTCCGGTTCTTCGACGGCGCGCTTCGGCGCGCTCAAGATCTGCGACGGACAGGTCGATCCGGCGTCGAGCATCATCGTCGTCGACGAAGCCGATGCGATGCTTTGCGGCGCCCGGGATTCCGTTTTTTACGACAGCCGATCCGGCGACAAAGGTATGCTCAACAGCGTTCTGGATGAACTGGTTACGCCGACGATCTGGATTTCCAACACGCCGGCGTTCGCGCTCGACGAATCCAGCCGCCGCCGTTTCGACTATTCGATCCGCTTCGAGCCGCTTTCCAATCACCAGCGGTTGGCGGTCTGGCGCAACAACGTGCGGAAAATGAAGTTGGGTAAACTCTTGAACGAGAAGCAGTTGTCCCGTTACGCGACGCGCTATCCAGTCAGCGCGGGCGGCATCACGTTGATTTTGCAGAATCTCGTGAAACTTGCGCCCGATCCCGGCGAAGTCGACGAGCTCGTCGAAAAACTGATGAAGCCCCATTGCGAACTTTTGGGCATTTCCACTCCGGGGGGAGATAAAAACGCCCCCGCCAAGGACTATTCTCTGCAGGGGATCAACATCAGAGGCGCCGTCAAACTCGACCGCATCATCGAAGCGGTGCGGCGCTTCCGGACCGCTTCCGGGGAAGATGCCGACCGGCCCCGGATGAATCTTCTGCTTTCCGGTCCTCCGGGGACGGGCAAAACGGAATTCGTCAAATACCTCGGTTCCGTGCTGGAAACGAAAATCACCGTCCGGATGGGCAGCGATTTGCTCGACAAGTACGTCGGCGGCACGGAAGCGAACATCCGCCGCGCCTTCGACGAGGCGGCGGAGGAGAAGTCCATCCTCTTTCTCGACGAGATCGACGGACTGGTCCAAAGCCGCAGCCGGGCGCAGCATTCCTGGGAAGTGTCGCAGGTCAACGAACTGCTTCACCAAATGGAGGTTTTCGACGGCGTGATGATCGGCGCGACCAATTTCGCCGCCAATCTGGACCCGGCGATTTTGCGGCGTTTTACGTTCAAGCTGGAATTCGATTACCTCGACGAAGCGGGGAAAATGCACTTTTTCGAGACGTTTTTCGGCAGGAAACTTCAAGGCGGCGACTGCGCCCGTCTGGCGGCGATCCCCGCGCTGGCGCCCGGGGATTTCCGGACGGTGCGGCAGAGTTTTTTCTACCTCGACGAGGCCCCGACCGAACGCGCGTTGCTCGACGCGCTGGAAGCGGAAAGCGCCGCCAAGCGCGGCAACCGGGATCTCGCCGCGGGGAAAGTCGGTTTCTGACGCGCTGTCGGCTCAGGATTTCAGCGCCGCGAAATCAAGTCCGAAACGGGCGAGATATTTGCTCAGGCGGTCGGCATCGTTGACGCTTCTTTTTTCCCGCCGGGACACGGCGAAAAGCCGTTTCCCCGCTTCCGAAAGCGTGCGGCTCGAACGGCAGACGGACACGACCTCCCGGAGTTGCGCCAGATCGAAGCGGTCGAAACGCGCGTCAAAATCTTTGCCGAGCAACGCGGCGAGCGTCTCGTCGCTTCCATCCGGTTCCCGGCGGGCGCGTGCGATCTCGTCCCGCACCGTCGCGAGGTCGATACGGCCGCCCGCGGCGAGCGTCGCCATGCGCACGACCGTTGCGTTGAGGTCGCGGAAGTTGCCGGGCCATTTCGTTTCGTCCGCCAGCGCATAATCGAGAAACGCGCGCCGCGCTTCGGCGCTGAACGTGACGTGCTTGCCGCTTTTTTCGGAAAAGCGGGTCAACTCGTATTCGAGGTTGGGCTCGATGTCTTCGCGCCGTTCGCACAGTCCCGGCAGGACGAAATCCCACAAATTGATGCGCGCCAGCAGATCCGCGCGGAAGCGTCCCGCTTCCACGGCGCACCGCAGGTCGCGATTGGTACCGCAGATGAGCTGAAAGGAACTGGATTCTTCGCGGTCCGCGCCGAGCGGAAGAAATTTCTTCTCCTCGATCGCGCGCAGGAGCATCGCCTGTTCGTCGGAGCCCAGTTCGCCGATCTCGTCGAGAAAGAGAATGCCGCCGTCGGCGGCTTTCAGCAGTCCGCTGCGTTCGGCGACCGCTCCGGTGAAAGATCCTTTTTTGTGGCCGAAAAGCGTACTCATCGCCTGATCGCCGCGCAAAGTGGCGCAGTTGACGTCGATGAAATCGCCTTTGATCTGCCGGTTGAGTTTTTTCAGTTCGTAGATGCGGCGGGCGAGTTGCGATTTGCCCGCGCCCGTCGGACCGGAAAGCAGGATCGGATCGACCGAACGGATTGCGACGCGTTCGATCGTTTCGATGAGGCGGTTGAACTTTTCGTTGCGCGTGGCGATGCCGGATTTCAGGAAGGCGAGATCGTCGTGGCGTTCTTCTTCAAAACGGCTGGCGATGAGGTCGTACCGCGCGAGATTGAGGTCGATGACGTTGTAGGTGCCTTTGGCGTCGCCCTGCCGGCTCGGCTGGGTCTGTACGAGGACTCCGGGCAGGTGGTGCGATTCGTTCAGGAGGAAAAGGCATATCTGCGCGACGTGGCTTCCCGTCGTGATGTGGATGTAATATTCGTTTTCCTCGGCGGAAAAATTTTTTTTCCGGCTGAAATCATAGAGCCGCGAATAGACTTCCTCGAAATCCCACGGGTCGTCCATCGGAAGTTCCTCGGGGATCACCGTGGTGCCGGGGGAAGCGCTTTCGATGTCGGCTTTGACTTCCTCCATCAACCGGAAAAATTCCGGCTGATAGAGAAGGTGGTAGCGGTCGAAATGGATGTCGTTTTGCATTGCCAGTGCGACGGAGGGGCGCCAGATGCCCCAGCGGCCCGTGCCGCGCCCGTGCGAGTCGAGCCGGCAACCCAGAAGGGAGATCATTACTTTCATTTTTTATCCTTTTTTATAAATCGTTATAATATAATATAAATTTTCTCCGGTTTTTTGCAAGTCCGATGTCCCGCGAAAACGGGAAGAAAAATTTTTTTTATGGTGAAAAATAAAAAAAAGCGCGGGGCGTTCAATGTTGGCACGCTTTTTGCTTTTACGGGAAGCGAGGCGATACCCGGGTAGTTCAGCGGTAGAACGTATGGCTGTTAACCATAGTGTCGGAGGTTCGAGTCCTTCCCCGGGTGCCACAAGCGGCAAACTGTCGTGATCCATCGCGGCGGATATCGCCGCATTTCGGAAGAAAACCGACTTCCGGAAGGAGAGGTTTATCCGCTCCCGTTCTGTCGGTCAGCAGGTTGTAAACTTTGCAGACGGCACTCCGACGGCGACGGAGAAACTGTCCCCGGATCGGCGATGGCGTCTGAAAACGAAATTTGGAAAGGAGAAAAACCATGAAAGTATCTTTGGCAAGGGCGCTGAAAGAGCGCAGCCGTCTCGCGGGGAAATTGAAAACCGATTTTCAAATCATCAATCGGGAAAATTCCGTGGTGAAAGGAAGCAATCGCAGTTTTGATCTGCACGCCGTCCTCGAAGACGCCTATCGCGTACACGAACGGTTGATCGCATTAAAAAAAGTCATCACGGGCGCCAATGCCCCGATTGCCGGGAAACTGGCGGAAATGGACGAAATCAAATCGATGCTCGCTTATCTTGCGGATGTCAATACGACGGAGGGATATGAGCAGCGAAATTACGGCAGTGATACGATCCTGAAAGAAGTTGTCGTCACTGCAGCGGAAGTCCAAAATCGCATGGATTTGTTGCAGGCGAAGATCGACGCCTTGCAGGACGAACTTGACGAGTTCAACGCGGCGACAAAAGTGGAGTTGCCGTAAAACAAGGGAAAGCGAAGAAAAACGGGAACCGCGCGTTTTGCGCTCTGCTTCCGTGTTTCTTCGCCGGCAAAACGGGAAAGACATCAACAATCCTACGACATACGATACGATATCTGCGGGCAGGAAACCCCAATGATGATTTAACTCGTAGCGACTCAAACGGAAACATTCAAGTCTGAAGCGGAAAAAATCATAACGATGTCTTCCTGTTTTGGAGCGGGCGGTCGGTGCGACCGCATCGGCCGCCCGCTTTTTTTTGAAACTTTTGTATAACGGAATAGGATATGGAGCGGTTCAAACAAGAGGAAATCAAATAAAATGAAATGGATCAAGGAAAAAGATGGTGCGATCCCGATCAAAAGCTGGTGCGCCGAAGTCGAGTCGGGCGCGATGGTCCAGGCGCACAACCTCGCCGATCATCCGGCGCTGGCGCATCACGTCGCATTGATGCCCGACTGCCACGTCGGTTACGGAATGCCCATCGGCGGCGTCGTCGCCGTCAAAGACGCGGTCATCCCGAGCGCGGTCGGCGTCGACATCGGTTGCGGTATGATCGCCGTGGAAACCGATTGCCCCGCGGAAAAACTCGCCGATATGGCGTTCCGCCGGGCGATCCAGGAAAAAGTGAAAACGCGCATCCCCGTGGGCGAGGGCGTCTACCACAAGGAAAAACAAACGTGGGCGGGATTCGAGGAATACCTCGACGGCAAAGGCGACGGCCATTTCGTTTCGACGCTCGACCGCCACAACCTCGGTGTTGCCCGCAATTTCGTCGACGACCTCCTGCGT
>JAKSOG010000085.1 GCA_024405715.1 Victivallaceae bacterium
ATGTTGCCGTCGATCATACGGATCTGCCGCCGGGTCATCGCGGCGATCTCGTTGGAGTGGGTGACAAGGATCACCGTGATGCCGCTTTCGTGGAGTTTCTCGAACATCTGCATTACTTCGACGCTGGTTTTGGAATCGAGGTTGCCCGTCGGCTCGTCGGCGAGCAGTACGGGCGGATGGTTGATGAGGGCGCGGGCGATCGCCACGCGTTGCTGCTGACCGCCGGAAAGTTGCGAAGGGTAATGTCCCATGCGTTCGGCAAGACCGACTTCCTTGAGCGCGGCGATGCCGCGCCGGCGGCGTTCTTCCATCGGCATTCCGCCCGCCGTGTAACTCAACGGCATAATGACGTTCTCAAGCGCCGACGTGCGCGGAAGCAGGTTGAAACTTTGAAAGACGAACCCGATTTTCCTGTTGCGCACGACCGCGCGCCGGTCGCCGGAAGCGCGGCCCAGTTCTTCGTCTTCAAAAAAGTAATCGCCCTCCGTCGGACGGTCGAGACAGCCGAGAATGTTCATCAGCGTGCTTTTTCCGGAACCGGATGCGCCCATCAGTGCGACGTATTCGCCCCGGTCGATCGAGAGCGAAATGCCTTTGAGCACCGGCACGTCGACTTCGCCGAGGTAATAGGTCTTTCGGATGTTTTTCAGCTCGATCAGCATGATCACTTGCCTTTTGCACTGTTGCGGACGCGGGTCGGGACTTTGTTGACGAAAGGACTGGAAAGGTCTTCTTTTTTCTTGTCTCCGGCGGCGACGACTTTTTGACGGTGGGCGGTGACGATCGTCATCCCTTCCTTGAGTTCGGGCGAGGAAACCGCGACCGCCGCGCCGCTGGAAAGACCGACTTCGACGGGGATCGGACGGAGCGTCTGTTTTCCGTCGGGGACCCAGACGGTATGCTTGCCGCGGCCGAGGTAGTCGTCGAGTTTGCCGCGGTAGGCGGGGGAAACGACTTCGGGATCCGGGCGGTAGCGGAGCGCGGCATTCGAGACGGAAAAGGTCGCTTTTTGCATCGCTTTGATGAATTTGACGTTGGCGGTGAGGTAGGGGATCAGCCGGCCGTTGGAATTGTCGGTGTCGATCTCGACGACGTAGGTGACGACGTTTTGCGACATCGTCGCGTTGAGGCGGACTTTGGTGACGACGCCTTCAAATTCCTCGTCGGGGAAAGTGTCGACGGTGAAAACGACCGGCATCCCGTTGTGGATGCTGCCGATGTCCGCTTCGTTGACCGAAGCCCAGACCTGCATTTTTTTGAGGTCGGTGGCGATCAGGAAAATGCTCGATGCGCTCATATTCGAGACCAGCGTCTGCCCGACGCTGACGCGGCGGTCGACGATGACGCCGTCCACCGGGGAAACGATGACGCAATAACTTAAGTTGCGTTCCGCTTTGACCATCGCCGCTTCGGCGATCTCCATCTGGGCTTCCGCTTCCTTGAGCGACGCCTCGGCGACTTCGACGTTGGCTTTGGCGACGAGATATTCGGCTTCGGAACTGTCGTATTCACTGCGCGCCATGGAACCTTTGGGATGCAATTCCTGGGCGCGGATCCAATTCCGTTCGGCGAGGACGAGTTTCGCCTGCGCCTGATTGATGGTCGCTTTTGCGCTCAAAATCTGCACCTGCGCTTTGAGTTTGCTTGCTTTGGCTTCGCTCAACGCCGCTTCGTAGAGCACTTCGTCGATGTGGGCGAGCACCATCCCTTTGGTGACGGTCGAACGGTAATCGACCGGATTTCCGTCGGTGTCGACTCCGAAACTCATGATTTTGCCGCTGACCTGCGCTCCGACGTTGACCAGTTCTTCCGGTTCGACCGTGCCGCTGGCGCTGATCGTGGTCGCGACGTTGCCGAACTGGATCGTTTCGGTGGAAAAGAGGAAAATGTTTTCTTCCCCGTAGAAATTTTTCCACAATGCGACGACGACCGCGACGACGGCGACCGCGACCGCCGTGCCGATCCCGTAACGAAGATATTTTTTCATGACGCTCTCCCGTATTGGTTTGAGAATGTTTTCATATCCTTAACGACGTACCGGCGGAATTTATTGCCCGCCGTCCGCGATTTCCGCCAGAATTTTCTGCGCCGCCGAAGCGGAAAAGCCGCGGGCGGCGAGATGACGGAAAAGTTTTTCACGTTTTTTCCGCGGATCGCTTTCGCGGGTGAGTGAACGCAATTTTTTACGGCAGGCCTCCCGGCAGGCGGCAATTTCGCGGTCGGGATCGACGGCGAGCGTCGAAGCGATGACATCGGCGGGCACGCCGCGGCGCGCAAGTTTCATCCGGATCCGGCGGGGACCGTCGCCGCCGCGGAAAAGCTCATCGCGGAAATTTTCCGCGAAAAGCGCGTCGTCGATGAAGCGGCGCCGGCGGCACTGTTCCAGAGCGTCGTCGATTTCCCGCGGAGAAAAATCAAAGCGTTCCAGTTTTTCGCGCAGGCGGCTTTCCGTCAGTGCGGTGCGGTCGAGTGCGCGCAACGCCTCTTCCAAGGCCGAACGGCGAACGGGACGCTTGTCCATCAGCGGTCGAGCTCCAGAAGTTTGCGTACCAGTTGCGTGCCGCCGAGTGCGCCGAGTGCGCCTTTCGGGGCTTCGTTTTCGCTGAAAAATCCGATGCCGTCGCATCGGACGCAGGGACCGCAAACGGCGAGCGGCACGGGCGTCGTCGTATGGCACCGGAGCTTGATCGGTACGGGATGATCCGGAAGCACGGCGAAGTTGACGTCCGATCCGTCGAGCGCGCGCAAAACGGGGACGACGATTTTGGCGTCGAAATCTTCGATCGCGCGCATTTTGAGTTTGAGATCGCCGAGGTGGGAACATTCGTCGATCGCTTCGACGTGGAGATAGACGAGATCGTGCGTTTTCAGCGCGTTGAGCGCGGCGGCGGTTTTCCCGGCGTAATCCGTATCGAGAAATCCGGTCGCGCCGGGGACGTCGATCACGTCCATTTTTCCGCAACGGGCGATCCCCTTGATAACGTCAACGGCGCTGATGACGGCGGCGTTGCGTCCGGGGTAAAGAGTCCCGAAAGGCGGCAGTTTCGGCATCCTGCCGGGACTCCACGGCCAGATGGCGTTGGCGGGGGATCTTTTTCCGCGATTGACGGGGTGATGCGCGAGAAATGCGGCGCATCGCTCCCCGAGCGCGCGCAGAAAAGCGACGGTGTCGCGCGCCTGCGCCGAATCGTTTTTCGGTGTCAACGGTAATTCCGCGACGGGGATGTCCTGCGAAGAATCGGGTTTGAAATAGTCGATCTCGGAAGAGAAGCGTTTGCCGTGCAGTACCAGCAGATTACGGTAACTTACACCGGTATGGAACGTCGCTTCCTCCGAGCCGAAGTTCCGCTGCAGATCAGCCATCAGGCGCGCCGCGTCTTCCGGCGAAACGTGCCCGGCGGAGTAGTCGCGCAGGACGCCGTCGTCCGAAACGAAAACAAGATTGCAACGCCAGGCGACGTCGTCGGGGGCGAGTTCGATGCCCTGGGCGACCGCTTCGATGGGACCGCGACCGGGGTAGTTGCGCACGGGGTCGAATCCGAGTACCGACATATTGGCGACATCGGAGGAGGTCGGCAATCCGGCGGGCAACGTGAGAAACGTGCCGCTCGCGCCGCGGCGCGCGATTTCGTCCATTCCCGGAGTGTTCGCCGCTTCCAGCGGCGTTTTGCCGTTCAATTCCGGCAACGCCTCGTCCGCCATTCCGTCGGCGAGAAAAATGAGCGCTTTCCGATTCATTGCAAAACGTCTTTCATTTTTTTCAGCAGCACATCGGCGTCGCCGCGGATGAAAAACCGTTTGTCGCGACTCGCCGCGCCGGAAACGATTTCGACGTCCCGCGCCGCCACGCCGAAGTGGGCCGCGAGAAAACGGATCGCCGCATCGTTGGCGCGTCCGTCGACGGGGGGAGACTGTACGGCAAGTTTTACCTTGTCCCCGTAGATCCCGGCGAAAGCAGTCCGCTTCGCCCCCGGTTGCAGATGAAGCGCCAGACGAAGTCCGCCCGGCACGGGATCAAAGGGCGTCGTTTCCATTTGGCCGCAGCGCGTCGTTTCCCGTTTCCGCAAGATCTTTCGCGGCGGGATTTTCTGCATTTTCGTCCGTTTCCGGAGTCAATCCCAAAAGCGTGCGGATCTCGGAAACGTCGAGCGTTTCTTTTTCCAGCAACGCCTGTGCGAGTTTTTCCAGGTCCGCAGCGTGCGCTTGAAGCGTTTCGCGCGCTTTTTGGAGCGCCTCGTTGACAAGACGCCGCACTTCCAGGTCGATTTCCCGCTGGGTGTCGGTCGACGGCATATCGGCGGGCGGCCCGTCGATCCGCAGATGCGGATGATTGGAAAAATCTCCGACTTTCGCCGGACCGATCTTTTCGCTCATCCCGTAGATGCAGACCATATGTTTCGCGACCGTCGTCAAATGCTGGATATCGGCGGAAGCCCCCGTCGTGATGTCGCCGAAAATCTGTTCTTCGGCGGCGCGTCCGCCCATGGTCATCGCCATTTCGTCGAGCAGTTCGAGGCGGCTTCGGGTGTAAACGTCTTCCTTGGGCATCGTGAACGTCGCACCGAGGTAGGCGCGGCCGCGCGGAATGATCGTCACTTTGTGGACGGGCGTGCAATGTTCCAGGAAAAGGGCGACGAGCGTATGCCCCGCCTCGTGATAGGCGGTAAGTTTCCGTTCGCGCTCGGTGATCTTGCGACTGCGGCGTTCACTGCCGTAACTGACTTTGTCGCGCGCTTCTTCAAGTTCCCGCTGTCCGACGGATTCGCGGTTGCGGCGCGCCGCGAGCAACGCGGCTTCGTTGCACAAATTGGCGAGGTCGGCGCCGGAAAAACCGGGCGTGGTGCGGGCGATGACGTCGAGGTCGATGGATGCGTCGCATTTGATTTTACGGATATGCACGTCGAGGATCTGGCGGCGTCCGTTGATGTCGGGCAGATCCATCACCACCTGGCGGTCGAAGCGTCCGGGGCGCAGCAGCGCCGGGTCGAGTACGTCGGGACGGTTGGTCGCCGCCAGCACGATCACGCCGGCGCGGCTTTCCAGACCGTCCATTTCGACGAGCATCGCGTTGAGCGTCTGCTCGCGTTCGTCGTGACCGCCGCCCCAACCGGAGAAGCGGGAACGGCCGACCGCGTCGATCTCGTCGATGAAAATAAGGCAGGGCATATGTTTGCGCGCTTCGGCGAACATATCGCGCACCCGGCTCGCACCGACGCCGACGAACATTTCCACGAAGTCGCTGCCGCTGATGGAAAAGAACGGTACGCCCGCTTCGCATGCGACGGCTTTCGCCATCAACGTTTTACCGGTGCCGGGTTCGCCGACGAGGAGACATCCCTTGGGGATTTGTCCGCCGACGAGCTGGAACCGCAACGGATCCCGCAGATATTCGACGAGTTCGGAAATTTCTTCTTTCGCTTCGTCGGCTCCGGCGATGTCCTTGAAGGAAACGTGCAGTTCGTCCGGCGGCACCATCCGCGCCTTGCTTCTGCCGAAATCCATCGCGTTGCGTCCGTTGACGCGCATCTGGCGCGCCGAGAGGAAATAGATGAAGCCGATGATCAACAGCACCGGCAGAAGTCCGACGAAAAGGAAATTCCACAAGCCGCCGTTGTTGCCGTCGATCTGCACTTCGGTATGCCGGAGCAGTTCGGCGATGCGCGCCGAATGGATGATCCGGGTGTGATAGGAAACGGCGTCGTTGACTCCGACCGCCACGGCGCCGCCGGAGTTGGGGGGCTGGACGTCGGCGAGCATTTTTCCTTCGACGGCATAGACGCCGTCGCCTTCGGACGTGAGGATCGCGGTACGGATGCGGTCTTCGCTGAGGTACTTTTCAAAGATGCTCTGGTTGAGTTCTTCGTTGGCGGAATCGCCGAAATCCTTGAAAAGCATCAGACCGCCGATGGCGATCAGAACGCCCAGCCAGATCAGCGCCGATCGCGAATTATGCGGCTTGTTTTCCGGGCGGCGGCGCGGCGGCGTCTGATCGGAAGCTCGATCGTTTTTCTGCGCTTGTTTTTCGTTGTTTCCGCTCGGGGGCGCTTCCTTCACCGGTTCTTTTTCCGGCGGGGGAGGGGTTTGGGACTCGTCTTGCATACTGCTCCTTGAAAAAGGGGAAATCTTGATGTTCGGCTATGCCGAGAAGCTGTTGAAAAGCATCAGTCCGGCGAGGATGACGGCACACAGTCCGAGCAACGCGACGACCGCGATGATCGCGCGGCGCACGTTGGCGTTGCGGACGGCTTCGCGTCCGGCCAGCGGATTGAGGTTCACCGTCGGACGGATCACGCCGGAATCCAAATTGGAAATGTCGATGGTCGGCGACGTGCGCGATGCGGCGGGTTTGAGATCTTTCGCCTCGTAGAGGACTTCCACCATCCCGAAAAGGATCAAATCGGAATCTTTCAGTTCCTGCTCCGTGATCTGCTTGTCGTTGATGCGCGTGCCGTTGGTGCTGTCGTTGTCGCGCAACGTGTAGACGATGCGGCCGTCGCGTTCACTGCGGATAAGGTCGGCGTGGTGGCCGCTGCGACTGGATTCGGGAATACAGATATCCATGGATTCCCGGCGTCCGATGCTCATAACGTCTTTGTCCAATTCGAAACTTTTCCCACGCATCATTTCGTGCAGGACGGTCAACTTCGGATTGTTTGCCATCGTATTTCCTCCGTGATTTTTATGTGCGATTTCCAGAACATCATATTTTTCTGTTGAATATAACACCTGTACGCGCGATTTGCAAAAGATTTCACAGAAATAATACGGTTTTTTTGTTTTCCGGAATGCGCGAAAAATTCCGTTTGCGCGCATTGAAAAAAAGTCGTCGGCGTGATATACTTTAAACGGCGAAACGGCAAAAAAGGAGCGGCGATGAAAGGCGTAACACTTTTGATTTTGGCGTCGTCGGCGATTTTTTTGCGGGTCGGCGCCGGCGAGGAAGAATCGTTGCGCGGGCGCGTCGCGTCGCTGGAAGCGGACAACCGTGTGTTGCGGGAAGAATTGCGTCTGGCGCGGCGCGAAGCGGCGGAAGAGGCGCAAAAACGCGCCGATCTGCAACTTGCGGTCGCGGGGATCCTCGATACGGAAGAAATCGCGTCGCCCGCGCGGCGCGAAGAAAATCTGTTGCGGTTGCTCAACGAGATCGCCGTGCGCGGGACCGCGCAGGCGCTGAAAACGAGCGCGCTGATCCGCGAGTTGCGCGAAAAATACGGTGCATTGCCCGACGATTCTGCGGAACGGGCGGAAATGTTTTTGAAACTGGACGCTTTGGAGCGGAATACGAATGCGCTGGTTTTTTTGTTGAAACCGAGCAATATGCGCGATCCGTCGGAAACGCATATCCTCGCCGTGGACCGCGAAACGGAGCTGGCGATCCTCGCGGTCGGAAGCGTGCACGGCGTTTTTCCCGGAATGATCTATGAGGTGGCGGATTCTCCGCTCCGGCTCCGGGTCGTTTCGGTGCGGGGATTCGTATCGGCGGCGGAAATCGAAAAGGGCGACCTTGCCGCGCTCAATCCCGGAATGCGCTGTTTTGTGCGGGAGAGCCGTTTGCAGGGGCAGCCCTTTCTGCCGCATAATTGAGATTTTTTGTGAAAAATTGATTCCCGAAGGTTGAAAAAATCCGCTTCGGTAGTATTTTATAAGACAAGGCGGCGGGTTAGCTCAGTTGGTTAGAGCGTCGGAATCATAATCCGCAGGTCCCCAGTTCGAGTCTGGGACCCGCTACCACTTTTCAGGATGAAATCACGCTTTCCGGCATTCCCGGAGAGCGTGTTTTTTTTTATGATACAAGGTACGTTGCGGGAAATATCCCCTCCCGCCAAAAACACGGGAAAACGCTCTTTTTTCGTTTCCGACTTGTCTTTGCGTTCAAAGTCTTTGAATCGAGCGCAAGAAATCCGGATTTTTATGTAAAATGCATCGTCTATCCGATGATGATATCGCCTTCGGGGTAGTCAATTTGTTTGAGTTGCTGACGACCGAAAAGGAAGAGCAGAAAGGTCAGCGGTCCGACCCGCCCGGTATACATCAGAAGCGAGATGACAAGTTTGCCGGACGCGCCGAGTTTCACCACCGCCCCTTCCGTCAATCCGGTCGTACTCAACGCGGAGACCGCATCAAAATAAAGCGCGCCGGAATCGATATCGGGGGAAAGATATTCCAGCAAAAGAAGGGATGCGAAAAGGACTAACCGGAAATAGATGATCAGCGAAAAAGCGCGCAAAACGGTCATCGGATTGATGGTGTATCCGAAAAGATGGACGTCTTTGTTGCCGATCGAGGTGTTGACGATCGCCGCGCAGGCGATCACGAATGTGGTCATTTTGATGCCGCCCGCCGTACCGCCGGAACCGCCGCCGATCTCCATTAAAAACATAAGAACGTCATAACCGATATCCGATTCCAGTTTACAGCAGGAAAATCCCGCAGTCCGCGCCGAAGCCGACATAAAAAAACTGTCGAAAAGCGACCATTCGGATTCCGCATAGTAAAGCACAAGCATCCCGCCGAAAAGCAGAAAAAAGGTGCCCCAGAGCATGATCCGGGTGTGCAATTGAA
>JAKSOG010000086.1 GCA_024405715.1 Victivallaceae bacterium
ACGAGGATTTTCTCGGCGTTTTCGGACGTTGCGAATACGATCTTATCGACGGTGACGGCAAAAACATCACGACATCGCCGGACGTGTCGCGGCAATGGACGGACGACGCTTACGTCATCACGCTCGCATCCGGATTTGCCGACGGCGACTACACCGCAAAGCCGTGCGGGATCAAAGGAGACGGCGTCGAATACGCCGCAGGCGAAAACATCGAGATCGACGGCAATACGATTTCCGCATCGTTTTCTTCTTTCCCCGGCGGCACGGTCACGGTCGGGGCGACGTCCTTTATCGCGAGTACCCGAGCGAGCGCAGATCTTTCCGACTATATGCATTTTTTCCACAACAGCGAAGGTGCGATCGACATCACGATCTCAATGAATGAAGAAGCGTATGAAATTTCCGCCGACTTGAGAGACGTTGAAAGTTTTTCCGACGTTGCCGCCGTACTTCAGGAGGAGATCCGTTCCCTCGGCGAATTCTACGGCGGCAATCCGGCTTGGACGGGCGCGACGGTTGAATACACGAACGGACAATTTTCTCTGACGCCCGGAATCGTGACGGAAGTTTCTGTCCGTTCGACGCTGGACGGCGGAGATTATTTTCTCGGCAACACCATCGGCTGGGTTCCGGGGACGGATCCGGTCGTCCGCAAGCCGTCGGCTTGCGTTCCGATCTCGGCGGGAACGAAATACGTTGTTCCCGAAGCCATCGGATCGTTGACGATCCCGTCCACGGCGACGAGCGATTCCGAGAGCGAAATCACTTGGACGTTTGCCGGAGGCACGACAACGCCGCAGTTCAGTTATTTTCAGGATCTCGGCATCGTTGGTTCCTTGCCGACGTTCGCGGCGGGCAAAAGTTATCTCGCGTCCATCAAGGGCGGGAAAATGGTTGTCACGGAATATACGCCGGGCAGAGGGGTTTTCGAGTTGCTTGTCAAAACAACTTCCGCAAACGAACCGTGGGGATTCGCCCCGTACTGGCGCGCCGGAGGCGGCTGTCAGGTCAACTGGGGCGACGGGACGGTGGAATATGCGCCGACGAGCGGACAAGTGTTCTCCCACTCTTATCTTGTGCCGGGCGATCATACGGTCAAAATCATCGGCAGCTGTTACCGGGTCGTTTTCGGGGCAACGGGGAACGAGCCGATGCAGACATACCGCAACAAAGTATACGGATGCAACTTCAACTGGCCGGCATTGGGAACGTTGACCGATATGAGTTCGCTGTTTCACACATGTTCACACCTTGCCGGTGCCGGATTTACCAATGTTCCCGACACGGTGACCCGACTCTCTTACGCGTTTGACGGGATAAAAGCCCTCATAAAATTAACGAAACTTCCGCCTGATATCGAGGATACCAAACAGGCGTTCGGCAGTGCGACGACCGCCGTTGCGTCAAATGTTATCTGCGATCTTGGTGACTTGGTTGCCAACGCTCCGTTGGGCGGTTACGCATCGCTTGTGAACATCAGTCAGATGTTTCTGAAAAGCGGCGCGGGAATTACGGGAAGCGCGGCGGACTTCATTGCCGCTTGCGCGCCGAACGTCGATGCCTTGCGCGCCTTTGAAGGATGCCCCAATGTGACCGACGTTCCGTAAAATTAAAACGCGAGGAGAGAGATCAATGTGGCAAAAAAACGGACAAAAATTTGAAAATCCTTTGCGGTTCAGAGGGATGGTCGTCTGGAATCCGACGGACGCGCAACTGCGCGGGGCGGGGTATGCGTTTGCGCCCGATCCCGCTTCCGAAGCGCCGGCGACCTGTTCGCGCTACCAGCTGGTGAAAATTCTTGAGACCCGGCATCCCGAATTATTGGCGCGGTTCCGTTCGGAATACGAACGGAACGAAAATCTGCGTTTTTTCTGGAATACCGTCAACGAACTCGACCGCAACAACGCCGATTTCCGGGCGGTGCAGGCGCAACTGGGCATCGACGATGCGACCGTCGCCGGAATTTTCGGTGCGGCGGTGTCCGGCGATGAAAAAAAGGACGAATAATATGGCTATGACGATTGCGGCGGTCCGCGAATTTGCGGCGGCGGCGAAATTGAAAAAGCGCGAATTGCTCGACGACGACGACGCGGTGCTCCGCGATTGCAACGGCATCGGGGCGGCGTGGTTTCCCGCGTGGTTGCGCCGGGCGATCTCCGCGATGCACCCGGTACTGTATGCGGCAAGTTTCATTCATGACCGGGAATATGCCATCGGCGGCGGCGCGCCGGCGCGCCTGGCGGCGGATTGGCGTTTTTTGCGCAACGGCATCGCGAGCGGGATTTTCTGTTACGGATTTTTTTCCGTGCGAAATGCGATCACCGTCATGGAAAGTCTGCGCTTCTTTTTCTGTCTGCGGCTCGGCGGAAGTTTCGCGTGGCGCCGGAAATGAAAGAAACATTGCTCATTGAAATCGTCGGCGCGATATTCGCGCTGACGGGGGTGCTGATTTCGACGCTGCTCGGCGTCATTATCCGCGAAATGCGGCAGTTGCGCGAGGATCTGCGCGACCGCGTGCCGCAGAATATGTGCGATCTGCGTATGACCGGCTTCGACGGCCGGCTCGGAAAAATCGAAAGATATCTGGAAAGGATGGGGAAATGATGAAATCGTTCTTCGCGGGCATTCTGCTGGCCGTACTGTGCGGTTGCGGCCACAACGTCGTCAATTACGGAGACGGTATTATGCTGGAAACGACTTGCAATCCGGAAACGTTCACGTTCGGCTTTCTTTTCCGCCACGGCAAGATCCTTTCCGCCGCGTTGCGGGAAAACTGCGAACTGGTCGTCGATACGGCGGCGGACGGAAACGCCGCACCCTCCGACGGCACGGCGGGCGGCGCTGAAAAAGCCGCGTCGTCCGCTTCGATCCGGCTGAAGACCGGCGAACAAAATCCCCGGTAGACGGAGCGTTTACATCCGCTCGACGACCGCCCGCGCAAAGGCCGAACAGCTCAATTCAACGGCGCCTTCGGCGAGACGGGCGAGATCGTAGGTCATCTGCCGTCCGGCAATGGCGCGTTCGATGCCGGAAACGACGAGATCGGCGGCCTCGTGCCAATTGATGTGGCGGAGCAGCATTTCTCCGGAAAGCGCCAGACTGCAGGGATTGACTTTGTCCTGCCCCGCATACTTCGGCGCGGTGCCGTGCGTCGCTTCAAAAAGCGCGTGCCCCGTGGCGTAATTGATGTTCGCTCCGGGCGCGATCCCGATGCCGCCGACACACGCCGCCAGCGCGTCGGAAACGTAATCGCCGTTGAGATTCATCGTGGCGATGACGTCGTATTCCGCGGGACGGGTCAATATCTGCTGCAGAAACGCATCGCAGATGCAGTCCCTGACGAGGATCAGCCCTTCGGGCGCGACGCCGTCGCAGGCGGCGGCGGCGATCGCTTTGCCGGCATATTCTTTGCGGACGAGGTCGTATCCCCAGTTTTTGAAGCCGCCCTCGGTGAATTTCATAATGTTTCCCTTGTGGACGAGCGTGACGCTTCGGCGGCGGTTGCGGATCGCGTAATCAAGCGCGGCGCGGATGAGCCGTTCGCTGCCTTCGACTGAAACCGGCTTGATGCCGATGCTCGACGTTTCCGGGAAACGGATCTTGGAAACGTTCATTTCGTTTTGCAGAAACGCGATCATTTTCCGCGCCTCGGGCGAGCCCTGCATCCATTCGATGCCGGCGTAGATGTCTTCGGTATTTTCGCGGAAAACGATCATATCGGTTTTTTCCGGGTGCTTCACGGGACTGGGGACGCCTTCAAAGTAGCGCACCGGCCGCACGCAGGCGTACAGATCAAGTTTCTGGCGCAATGCGACGTTGATCGAACGGATCCCCCCGCCGACGGGCGTCGTCAACGGTCCTTTGATCGCCACGAGATATTCGGAGATCGCGTCGACGGTTTCGTCGGGCAGCCAAAGGTCGCGGCCGTAGACACGGTTGGCTTTTTCTCCGGCGAAAAGTTCCATCCACGCGATCGAACGGCGGCCGCCGTAGGCCTTTTGCACGGCGGAATTCCAGATGTGCATCGCCGCCGCCATAATGTCGGGACCGACGCCGTCCCCTTCGATGAAACCGATGACGGGGCGGTCGGATGCGGCGACGGCGCCGTCCGCGCCGATGCGGACTTTGTCGCCCGCCGGAATTTTGATTTTGTCGTAAGCCATAAACATTCTCCGTTGAAGAACTGATTTCCGTTTTGCCTTTAATATAACACCGGGCACCGGAGCTTGCAATCGTTTCCGGTTGAAGAAGCGGGTGTATTATGCTATATTATATATGCTTTTTTCCGTTCAACCATTTGGAAAGCGCGGCAACGAATTTTATGGAAATCAGAAACATCGCCATCATCGCGCACGTCGACCACGGCAAAACAACGCTGGTCGACCAGATCATGCGCCAATCAAAACTTTTTCGCGACAACGAGGAAATGGTCGACTGCTTTCTCGACAGCAACGACCTGGAACGCGAACGCGGCATCACCATTTTGTCCAAAAACATCAGCATCCTCTACAAAAACGTCAAGATCAATGTCATCGACACGCCGGGACACAGCGATTTCGGAGGACAGGTCGAGCGCGTGCTGAAACTTGCCGACGGCGTGCTGTTGCTCGTCGATTCCGCCGAAGGTCCGATGCCGCAAACGCGCTTCGTGCTCGACAAGGCGTTGCGCCTCGGATTGCGTCCTCTGGTCGTCATCAACAAAATCGACAAACCCGACGCCCGCCCCGACGCGGTGCAGAACAAAGTTTTCGACCTTTTCTGCGAACTCAACGCCAGCGACGAACAGCTTGATTTCCCGACGCTTTACGCTTCCGGGCGCGACGGCTGGGCGGTGCGCGATCTCGCCGACCCGCGCGAATCGATCACGCCGCTGCTTGATGCGATCCTGGAGCATGTGCCTGCGCCCAAAGCAGTCGAAGGCCCCGTCGTCGCGCAGGTGGCGACGCTTGATTATTCCAGTTTCGTCGGACGCATCGGCATCGGGCGCGTCTACCGCGGCGAACTGGATCTGAAACGCCCGATGGTCATTATCAAGCGCGACGGCACGACCCGCCCGGCGGAAATCAAACAGCTTTTCACGTTCGAGGGATTGGGACGCAAGGAAGTCGAACGGGTGAGTTGCGGCGATCTTTGCGCCATCGTCGGCGTGACCGACATCGACATTTCCGACACCATCTGCGACGTCGAATGTCCCGAGCCGATGCCGGCGATCGCCATCGACGAACCGACGATCTCGATGACGTTCCGCATCAACGATTCGCCGTTTTTCGGCAAAGAGGGAAAATACGTCGGAAGCCGCCAGTTGCGCGAACGGCTTTACCGGGAAATCGAACGCGACGTCGCGTTGCGCGTCGAAGATCTGCCCGGAGGAGACGCATTCAAAGTTTCCGGGCGCGGCGTATTGCATCTGGCGATCCTGATCGAAACGATGCGCCGCGAAGGGTACGAATTGTCGGTGGCGAAACCGCAGGTCATCTGCAAAGAGATCGACGGCGTCAAACAGGAGCCGATCGAGCGGCTGTCGATCGACGTCCCCGACGAATACGCGGGCAAAATCATCGAACTTGCGGGCTTGCGCCGCGGCGAATTGATCCAGATGGAATCGCGCGGCAGCCGCCAGCTGGTCGAATTTTTCATTCCGACGCGCGGGCTGATCGGGCTGCGGAGCAAAGCGCTTACCGCCAGTTGCGGCGAAGCGGTCGTTTCAAGCATTTTCGACCATTACGAACCGATGAAAGGTTCGATCCCGTCGCGTCAGAACGGCGTGATGGTCAGTATGGCGGGCGGCAAAGCGATCCCCTTCGCGATCGACGGGTTGCAGCAGCGCGGAGAATTTTTCATCGAGCCGGGCGTCGAATGCTACGAAGGGATGATCGTCGGCGAACATTGCAAGGAAGGCGACCTCGTCGTCAACGTCCAGCGGGCGAAGCAATTGACCAATCTGCGCGCGGCGGGAAGCGACCGCAATATGAAGATCGCGCCGGCGCGCAAACTTTCGCTGGAGCAGGCGCTCGAATACATCAACGACGACGAACTGGTCGAAGTCACGCCCAAAAGTCTGCGGTTGCGCAAACTGTATCTGTCGGAATTGGAGCGGCGCCGCCGCTACGTCAGGGAGATGGCGGAAGCCGCCGAAAAAAGCGGTGTGTAAACGATGACGGAAACGGTCCGGATCTTCATTCTGGCGCTGGCGCTGACGATCATCGTGAAATTGACGATGGCGTTGAAGCGCAAGCCGTGGCTCTGGGCGTTGGCGATGTTGTTTTTTGTGCTTGCAAGCGAAGCGCTTTTCCGCAACCGGTTGCCGGAAATCGTTGCGACGCTGGCGGGGGCGGGGGCGGCGTTTTCGGCGTTGTATTTTGTGAAATTCACCCGTTTCCGGTTTTAAATCAAGGAGTTGTGTTATGAGTGTGGCAGTCGTACTCGGCAGTAAAAGCGATCTGGAGATCGTCCGCGGAGCATTTGATACGCTCCAACAATTCGGGGTTCCTTTCGTCGCGCGGGTGCTTTCGGCGCACCGGACTCCCGATGAAGCCGCCGAGTTCGCGCGCAACGCGCGATCCGAAGGGGTCGAGGTCGTCATCTGCGCCGCCGGGATGGCGGCGCATTTGGGAGGCGTCATCGCCGCCCATACGACGCTTCCCGTGATCGGGATCCCCGTGCCGTCGGCGCCTTTCGATGCGTTCGATTCGCTTCTGGCGACGGTCCAGATGCCGCCCGGAGTGCCCGTCGGCGCCGTCACCTGCGGCAAAGCCGGCGGAAAAAACGCCGCGCTTTATGCGATCGAGATCCTCGCCGTCAAAGATGCCGCGCTGGCGCAAAAATTGGCGGATTTCCGCAAAGAACAGCGTGAAAAAGTCTTGCAGTCCGACGCGGAACTCGCCTCGGAATTGAAAAAATGATCGGCGGTCAACCGCCGGAAATTCGGAGTCCGTTATGCCGTTTTATGCTTTCATACTTGCGTTTGCCGCCGCGTATTTGATCGGCGCGATTCCTTTCGGGCTTTTCATCGGGCTTTACAACGGAGTCGACATCCGCAAAACGGGGTCGTGCAACATCGGCGCGACCAACGTGACGCGCTGTTGCGGAAACCTCGCGGGAAAACTCTGCTTCGGTTGTGATTTTCTCAAAGGTTTTCTGCCGACATTGGCGGCGACGTGGATTTTCACCGCCGCTCCGTGGGCGGTACTTGCGACCGCCGGATGCGCCGTGCTCGGACACGTTTTTCCCTGCTATTTGAAATTCAAGGGCGGCAAAGGCGTTTCGACGGCGGCGGGCGCGATGCTTGCGATCGCGCCGTTTGCGGTCGTTGTTGCGCTGGCGCTGTGGTGCATCGTCTTTCTGACGACCCGTTACGTTTCGGTCGCCAGCATTACGGCGAGCGCGGCGCTCATCGCGGTCGTCTGGGGGTGCCGGATCGGCGATTTCGCGTTCTGCGGGGTCGTCGCCAAAGACCTTGCGACGGCGATTTTCTGCACGGCGCTGGGGATTTTTTCCATCGTCCGGCACCGGAGCAACATCGTCCGGCTGATGCAGGGTACGGAAAACCGTTTTGAACGGAAAAAATAAGCGCGTTTTTTTCACAACCCATGGAGGGAGAAAGAATGGATCGCTTCTACCGTATTTCAGCGGTGTCGCCGGAGACGGCGCCCGGAGATTTTCCCGGCAATCTGAAAGCGCTTGAAAAAAGTTATCGCGAGGCGACGAAACAGGGCGCGTCGGCGGTCGTTTTTCCCGCTTACGCCGTCTGCGGCGATCCCTGCGGCGATCTGGCGCGCCGCGCCGATTTTCTTGACGCGTGCCGCCGCGCGGCGGAAAAATTCGCCGCTCTCACCGGCGACGGGATCGCCGTTTTCGGCACGCTGTGGTCGTTCGACGGACGCACGGCGGGAGCCGCCGTCGTCGCCCGCAACGGACGCATCGTTTCCGTGATCCCGGAAAAAGCGGCGGGCAACGGCATCGCGCCGCAACGGTTGCGCTTTGATGCGGGGGGCTTTACGTTTGCCGTCGCGGTCGGGGAGATCGACGGTTCCGAACCCGATGCCGATGCGTTGTTCTGGCTCGGCGCCGATGCGTTTTCCGCGGAAGCGCCCGGTCGGCGCGCGACGCTGGCGACGGGATATTCCGCATTGCGGCGGAATGCGGTCGTTTTCGCCAATGCGGGAAGCGGTCTTGCCAATACCGATCACGTCGGCGACGGGGAAACGCTGATTTCCTGTGAAGGAAAGATCGTCGGACGCGGAGTTCTTTTCGCGCCGAATTGCATTTTTGCCGACATTGATTTCGGCCGCATCGCTTTCCGGCGCGGACCATCCGGGGAAGACGCGGAAATCGTCCGCATCGGCAAAGACGCGGTCGCGTCGCCGGATTTCAAGTTCGCTTCGCTGGTGCGCGAACCGTTTTTCGAGGAAGCCGGAAACGACTTGCCGCAGAT
>JAKSOG010000087.1 GCA_024405715.1 Victivallaceae bacterium
TAAAAAGGCGGCAATACGATCGTTTCCGGACGGCGTTTTTCCATCCGGGAAATGACGTCGAGACAGGTGAAGCAATCCAATCCCAGCGGCAGATGTTCGGCGTGATATTCGACCACGCCGAGCGGAAGTACCGCGGGGATGTTCTTTTTCAGCGCCTCGCGCAGTTGAGAGGGGCGCATATTGAGGTACTGCATAAAACTCCTTTCCGATTTGAAAGATGGTGTTCCGCTTTTTTTAATATACTCCGGATTGCATAATACTCAAATACATATATAGTATATCAAATATATTATATTGATATGGGTGGCAAACATGAAAATCAACTACGATTACTACAAAATCTTTTATTTCGTCGCCAAATGCGGCAGTCTGACGCTCGCCGCCCGGCAGTTGGGCAACAATCAGCCGAATGTGTCGCGGATCATCCAGTCGCTTGAAGCGCAATGGGGCAGTCCGCTTTTTATCCGGACTGCCAGCGGAATGCAGTTGACGCCGGGCGGAGAAAAACTTTATGAATACATCCGTCCCGCGGTCGAAAAGATCCGCTTCGCGGAGGGTGAACTCAAAGCGGAAAACGCATTGCATCAGGGAATGGTTTCCGTCGCCGTCACGGAGATCGGCTTGCGGCTGCTGCTTTTGCCCGTACTCAATCAATTTCACCGGAAATATAAAAACATCCGCATCCGGCTTTTCGGCAATTCCTCGGCGGGATGCGTCGATGCGGTACGGACGGGGCTCGCCGATTTCGCCTTTGTCATCACCCCGATCGAATTGCCGGATCAGTTTACGGTCGAACGCTTCAAAGTATTTCAGGAAGTCGCCATCGGCGGTCGCGATTTCGATTTTCTTACCGGAAAGGCGCATACGCTCCGGGAACTTGCCGCTTATCCGCTGATCTCACTGGGCGAAAAAACCGGGACCCGCAATTTTTACATGCAGTTTTTCGCCCGGCACGGCATCAACTTTTTTCCGGATATCGAGGCGGCGTCCTACGATCACATCGTGCCGTTGGTGAAACAGAATCTCGGCATCGGTTTTGTCCCCGAAGATTTTTTGCAGAATCAGGAAAACCTCATCGTTCAACTGCCGCTGAAAGAGCGCATCCCACCGCGGGAGATCTGCTGTATCCGCAACCGCAACGATACCTTGACCGCGGCGGCGGCGAAATTGCTGGCAATGGTAAAAGAATAAAAAAAATGCCGCAAACCGAACCGTTTGCGGCATGATCCCCGATGACCTTTTTCTATTCGGCGATCGCCTGACACGCCTGACAGAATTCCAGACCGGAATCTTTCATCATCTTGACGAGGCGGTCGAGTTCGCGCGCCGCGTAGTCGCCGCAGTTTTTGATGATGAAGGGATCCGGCAACACCGCGCCTTCTCCGGAGTGGATGAGTCCCGCCGGCATCGGCGCGAATTCCCACGGATGCATGTAAAAACAGATGAAAGGTTCCTCGCCGCGTTCGGCGCAGTATTTGCTGTACCCGTTGATGTGCGTCATCACGGCTTCGGCGTTCTCGGTGCGCCACAGCGGCCACTGGTCGAGGTCGCGGCCGTACGGATCGTGCGATTCCATCGACAAGTCCGCGAAATTCGGCAGTTCCATGATTTTGAGATCGCCTTTTTCCAGCCAGTTGTCTTTGCTCGGATGATAGGGCGTCGTCTGTTTGCGGTAGTAATACATCGGGTAGGTCGCGTCCGCTTTGTAGCCGAGACGCTCCAGCGCGTTGACGACCGCGGTCGAACCCCAGAGGCGCGGACAGCGGAAACTTGTCGGATGCACGCCGGAAATTTCCGTCACGATCTCGGTCGCAAGTTCGATGCGGTGAACGACTTCTTCCGGAAGCACCGGCATCATTCCCGGGATCTCGAAAAGCGCGTCGCCGATCGTTTCATGGAAAAGCGTGTGGCAACCGATCTCGTGACCGGCGTCGCGGACGGCTTTCACCAGATCGGGGTTGTTTTTCGCCGCGTCCGCAGTGAAGAAAAAGGTCGCGCTGATGTCGTTCTTTTTGAGGATCGACAAAATTTTCGGCGTGCCGATCTTGAACCCGTGATACATGCTGGTCCAGCTGCCGATGTCCGTTTCCATATCGAAACCGAGTACCGCCTGTTTCTTTTTCATCGAATCACCTCGTTTGTTTTGGGTATTTCCCGACCTTCTTTTGAGTAAACGACGGATTAATATATCATAGAGGCGGCGCAAAATCAACTCTTTTTTTCGCGCGCCGGAGGAGATGCGCCGCACGGCGGAAACGCCCGGCGCGGATGCGAAAAATTTTTGCAATCTTCCTTATGACGGGTTATATTAAGCAATCTATATTTATCGTGAATGGGACGGTGCGTCCCTTTCGTGCGAAATTCGGAGAATCAAATGGATAATCAGTTTACACAGACGGGTAAACGCATCCGGGAAATTCGACAGGTGCTGGATATTCCGGTAGCGGAAATGGCACGAGTTACGGGTGTATCCGAGGCCGAGTATCTGGAGCACGAAGAGGGCAGGATCGACAATCCCTTCGCCTTTTTGTACCAGTGCGCCGAACGCTTCGGCGTCGATGTCAGCGCGCTGGTCAGCGGCGAAGCGCCGAAACTTTCCTTTTACAACATCACCCGCGCCGGCAAAGGTATGCCGATCAAACGCCGCGCCGAACTGGAATATCTCCATCTGGCGCCGAAACTCAAAAACCGCCGTGTCGATCCGCTTTTCGTCACCGCCCAGCCGCAGGACGAGAAACTTCCGATCCATCTGACGACCCACCGCGGACACGAATTCGATTACATCATCAAGGGTTCTTTGCGCATCCAGCTCGGCGACAAGATCGAAGTCCTGCACGAAGGGGACAGCGTGCTGCTTGATTCTTCGCATCCACACGGGGTGGTCGCCGCCGACGGCGAACCGTGCGATTTTCTCGCGATCGTGATGCAGGGCGACGACGGAGGGCTCGTCGAACTCGACGTCCCGGCTCCGAAAAAAGTGTCGCGCAACGATTACGATTTCATCTACCGCAAGTTTATGAGCGAGACCGTCGATGAAGCGGGACATCTCCGGGCGGTCGATTACCACTACCCAGAAAACTTCAACTTCGCCTACGACGTCGTCGACGCCCTCGCGAAAAAGTGTCCGGGCAAAGTCGCGTTGCACTGGATGAGCCGCGACCACGAGGAAAAACTTTTCACGTTCCGTCAGATCTCGGAAATGCCCGCGCAGGCGGCGAATTATCTCGTTTCGCTCGGCATCAAAAAGGGCGACCGCGTGATGATGGTGCTCCGCCGCCACTGGCAGTTCTGGATCCTGCAGATCGCGCTTCACCGGATCGGAGCGATCGCGATCCTCGCGGCGAATCAATTGCTCAAACACGATTTCATCTACCGTTTCCGGCACGCCGGAGTCAAGGCGATGATCTGTACCGGATACGGCGACGTGATGAAAGAAGCCGATGCCGCCTGCGCCGAATGTCCCGACGTGAAAATCAAGATCGGCGTCAACGGCACGTTGCCGGGATGGCGCGATTTCAATTCGCAACTGGAACTTTTCAGCGACAAATTCAAGCGTCCCGCCGACCTCAAGGTGACCGATCCGATGCTGATGTTTTTTTCCAGCGGAACCACAGGTTATCCCAAAGCCGTCGTGCACAGTTTTTCCTATCCGCTGGGCCATATCATCACCGCGCGCTGGTGGCAGAACGTCAATCCCGACGGTCTGCATCTGACGATTTCCGACACCGGATGGGCCAAGGCGATGTGGGGCAAACTCTACGGGCAATGGCTTTGCGAAGCGGGCGTTTTCGTCTACGATTTCGACCGTTTTTCCGCGGCGGACATTATGCCGCTTTTCGCGCGCTGTCACATCACGACGTTTTGCGCGCCGCCGACGATGTACCGCTTTTTCATCCGCGAAGACCTCTCGAACTACGATTTCTCGTCGCTTGAAAACGCCTGCATCGCGGGCGAAGCGCTCAACCCCGAAGTCTTTTATCAATTCCAAAAGGCGAGCAATCTCAAAATGATGGAGGGTTTCGGGCAGACCGAAAGCACCGTCATTCTCGGCAACCTCGCCGGAATGACTCCGAAACCCGGTTCGATGGGCAAACCGTCGCCGCTTTATGAAGTTGCGTTGCTCGATCCCGACGGCAATCAGGTGCGCCCCGGCGAGACCGGAGAGATCTGCGTGAAGACCGAACCCCACCGGACGCCCGGACTTTTCTTTCAATATTACAACGACCCCGAAAGCACCGCCGCGGTCTGGCACGACGGTTATTATCATACCGGCGACACGGCGTGGATGGACGAGGACGGTTATTACTGGTACGTCGGCCGCATCGACGATCTCATCAAATCCAGCGGCTACCGCATCGGACCGTTTGAGATCGAAAACGTTTTGATGGAATTACCCTACGTCCTCGAATGCGCGGTCGTCGGCGTTCCGGACGAAACCCGCGGTCAACTGGTCAAGGCGTTCATCGTTCTCACCCGGGACAAGACCCCCGATGAAGAATTGAAAAAGGAGATACAGGAGTACGTCAAGCACCATACGGCTCCGTACAAATATCCCCGCAAGATCGACTTCATCGAGAGTATGCCCAAAACCAACAGCGGCAAGATCCGCCGCAGCGAGTTGCGTAAAATCTACTGATTTTTTCCGCCGCGACGGGGGGCCCGCTTCAAACGGAAAAACGCCAAAAAAAGAACCCCCGCCGCGTTTTCACGGCGGGGGTTCTTCAGAAAAGCGTAATTACTTCACGGATTTCTTGATTTTGTCGAAATTGGCCTTGCTGACGAAGCAGGTCAGATTGCGACCGTCTTTGGTCTTGCCGCGGACAGCGTAACGCGGATTGCTCTTCGCGCCGTAGACGACGCATTCGGTGATGGCAGTCTTCACGAAATCTTTCGCCTTGACATCATAAAACTTGTAATCCATGATACTCTCCTTTTTTTGAATTCGGTGCGCCGTCGTATCACCGGCACCCGTTGCCTGATTTAATAATACGCCCGGTTTTTTGAATATGCAAGCGCGTTTTTGAAAAAAATTGCTTTTTTTTTGTTTTTTTTACGGAAATTTGGCATTTTACGACATTTTCATTGCGAAAGCACTGCGTTGGCACACTGAAAAAAAAAGCGTGTTGACGCGCTTGTATATCCATCTTCGCGCGTTATATTAAAACCGGGATGCTTTGCATTCGCGGGCGGTCGCGACCGGGACGGGATACCGGTTTACCGGTCGAGGAAAGTCCGGACTGCAGAGAGCGGGGAGTCCTTTTGAAAAGAAGGATGCCGCGGCCGATATGCCGCGGTAAGACCAGTGCCACAGAAAACAGACCGCCGGATCCGTCCGGTAAGGGTGAAAAGGCGGGGCAAGAGCCCGCCGGGCGGCAACGAGAGTTCCGTCGCAGGGTAAACTTCCTCCCGCAGCAAGACCAAATAGGGGGCGAGCCGTGGCTCGCGGCGTCATCAGCCCCGGGTTCTGGTCGCATAGACAGATGATCGCCGCCGGAAATTTCGGTTTCCGGCACAGAATCCGGCTTACACCGGATGCGGAGCGTCCCGCTTTTGAAATATCGCAGAGGGAAACGACTGTAACTATGGCCAAAATCGCGATTTTAAGTGATATCCACGCCAACGCCGACGCGCTGGACGCGGTCCTTGAGCGTTGCAGCGGTCTCGGCATCCGGGAATACATCTCGCTCGGCGACATCGTCGGTTACAATGCGGAACCCGTGCGTTGCATCGAAATGCTCAAAAATCTGCGTTTCCGCGCGATGGTCGTCGGCAATCACGACGATTTCGCCACCGACGGCAACATCGAGTTGTCCGGATTCAACCGCATCGCCCAGGCGGCGATCGCGTGGACGAGGGAGCAACTCGGAGAGGAGGAACGCGCCTTTCTGCGCCGCCCCGACTCCGTGATCATACCGGGCACCGGCATTTCCGCGGTTCACGCGACGCTGGACACGCCCCGCAACTGGGGATATATCATCGAAGCGCATCACGCCGAAGACAACTTTTCCTATCAGCTTACACAACTTTGTTTTTGCGGACACAGCCACGCCCCGGTGGCGTTCGTCAAGGACGCCGCCGCATCCCGGGGAATGCCCGCCATCATCGAAATTCCCGAATGGCGGCACAATACGATCGTTCCGGAAGGGGATACCGATTTTTCGGTCGCGGATTCGTTGACGGTTTCTTATTCCCGCGGCAAAAAATATCTTTTCAACGTCGGCAGCATCGGACAGCCGCGCAACGGCGATCCGCGGGCGAGTTTCGCCGTGATCGACACCGACCGTGCGACGGTCACCCGTTATCGTCTGCCTTACGACATTCGCTCCGCGCAACAGAAAATTCTCGACGCCGGATTGCCGGAACGGCTCGCCGTGCGTCTTCAATCGGGTTGGTGAAACAAATCGGGAAACAACTATGAAACGGATCAAAATTTTTGTGGCGATTCTCTTTTTCGGAGCCGCGCTCCCCGTTTTTGCGGCGGCGGTCGGCATCAGCGTGCGCCTCAACCGGATGAATTATATGCAATACGAGCCGGTTTACGCTTGCGTGACGATCCGCAACGATACCGGACGGGCGTTGCTTTTCGGCAATGATCCGCGCTTGCAGGGGTTCATTCTTTTTGACATCCGCGGCAAGGACAACCGCCGCGTCGAAAAGATCCCCGGCAAGGATATTTCGGTGACCGGGCTGGTGATCGCTCCCGGCGAAATTAAAAATATGATCATTCCCATTCACAAATATTACCGCCTCGACCGTTGCGGCACTTACCGCGTCGCCGCGTTCATCTCGCATAATCTTCTGCCCGACGAATACCAGAGCGAGGATCAGGTTTTCCGGGTCGAATCGGGCAATCCCGTATGGACCCGCACCGTCGGATTGCCCGATCTGGACGGCGACGGCAAAAGCGAGATCAAGACCCGCACCTATTCGATCCGCACGCTGACGGAATCGGTCAGCAAATACTACTATCTGGTGGTCGAGGACGAGACTCACGTTTACGGCGTATTGCGCATCGGGCAAATGGTCGGGCGTGAAAAATTCCACGCTGAAATCGATATGCTCAGCCGGATCCATCTGCTGATGCCGTTGTCGCCGCGGATCTTCCATTATCTGGCATTCAGTCTGGACGGCCTCAACATTGAAAACAGTTACTGGCGCACCTCCGAAACGATCCCGATGCTCTACCGCGATCCGTCGACCGGTATGGTGACCCGCATGGGCGGTGTCGAAGCGCACGCCGGCGTCGATTTTCAGGATCCCGACGCCGGAAAACTCACCGCGTCGAAACTCCTGACCGAAGAAGAAAAACAACAGGAACGTTTGCGCCGTCCGAAACCGATGAAAGACCAGGGGTTGATCGACATCGGCAAAAAACTCGACATCCCCATCGAGAAAAACGACGATTGATTTTTGCCTGCCGTTTGTTCCGGGACCGTTTCGGCGGTCCCGTTTTTTTTTGCCGCAACCGTTACATTTTGTCGCAAAAATGTGTCACGTTGGCGCAGGAAACAAAATGCGTTTCCCCCCGAAAAAGTTCCGGCACGGTTTTTGCTGAATCCCGGACGGAAACCGGAAAATCCGGGACCGGTAAAAAAAGGAGGATGAAACGATGGACAATCTGCTCAAAAAAAGTTCCGTTTTCGATCCCTGCCGGGCGATCCAGTTGCCTTTCGGCGGGAATCTGCGGACGTGGCTTGCCGGGATGACCGGCTTCACCGATTTCACGCTTTTCGATTCCAAGATCGAACTTGAAACGACGGAAGACGAGGTGATCCTCAAAATGCCGTCGCCGGGGTGCGCGAAAGAGGATTTCGAGATCGGACTGACGGGCGATTTCGCCACCGTCCGGGTGCGGCGCGCGCAGAAAGCCGCTGAAAACGCTTCCGGCGGGCGCTGTGTCTACCGCGAACGCAATCTCCGCGAATACGAGGAAAGCGTCCGGTTCCCCGTGCCCGTGATCCCCGGACGTGCCGAGGCGCATTATGCCGACGGTGTGCTGACGATCAAAGTGGCACGCGAAAAGAGCGCGCCGCAGACCGCGCGCGCCATCCGGATCGAAACCGAGTAAAAATGACCGAAAAAAGGAGGAATTTATCATGAGCGACAAAGAACTTCAGAACGAAAACTTCTACGACGTGCGTCCGGCGACCGACGTCGAGGAAACGGAAAACGGCGCCGTCGTGACCATCGAGATCCCCGGCGTACCCGCCGCGGGCGTCACGCTTGACGTCAAGGACCGCGTGCTGGAACTTTCCGCCGTCGGGACTCTCCGGCGGAACGGGATCCCGATCCGCTACCGGCGGGCGTTCGAGCTTTCCGACGCGGTGGACGTTGAAAACATCACCGCCAAGACCCGCGACGGCGTGCTGACG
>JAKSOG010000088.1 GCA_024405715.1 Victivallaceae bacterium
TGTTGGCTTTGATCGAGATCGTCGGCTTGGTCTTGTCGATGTTCTTGACTTCGTATGTTTTGGTCGTAATGTTTCCGGCTTTGTCCGTCGCCTCGAAATAGACCTCCTGATTCTTGCTGACGCTGATCGCCCCCGTGTAGCTCTTCCAGTCTCCGCCGTTCAAGCGGTATCGCTTGAATTCGATGCCGGATTGCTTGTCGGTGAACGTGGCGGTGAGCTTCACGTTCTTGTTCGTCCACGCCGTGGTGCCCGCCTTGACCGAGATCGTCGGGTTGACCTTGTCGATATTGGAGACCTTGTATTCCTTGCGCGCTACTTTGCCTGTCGAATCCGCCGCCTGAAAATAAATTTTCCGGTTTTTGGATACGGTTATGCTGTCTTCATAGGGTTGCCAATACTGTTTGTCAAAACTGTAGTACTTCAAATTCATACTGCCGAATCCGATGAATTCCGCGCCGACCTCGACATCCCCGTTGGTCCATGACGAGGGGTATACATGGACTCTTATGCTCGGGGTAACCGAATCCTTCTTGAGTTCACTCATTGCATCCTCCTTTTTGCAGTATCATCCGGCAATTCCATCCAATGCAAAAAACAATCATTCAAATGCCATATTTCCGTCCCGGCTTACGGAAAAATGCAACGCCCGGATGCGTTTCCGTTCCGAGACCGTGATCCGGGGCTTTCATAATCCATTTCCGGATCGTGAACGCCCTTGCTACACCTTGTCGTACTGCCTCACAAATAAATATAACGGGAAAGCACGATTTTTCAAGGAAACTTTAAGACTTTTTACCGGCATAGGTTGTGTGCCAAGAAAACGCCTAACGGTATTAGGATTTACAGGAATGATCCAACGTCAGATCGATGCGATCGTAATGCTCGGTCCTCCCAATCGTGGCTCCTTCTGGGCATCATTGGGAGGCAAACTGATAAAAGCCGTCAATGCTTCGCTCGATGATATGGCGTTGCGGAAAAAATCGTTTGCCAACAACATCCCGGCTCCGTCGTATCTGCCGCCCGTCGGGATCATCACCGGGAAGTATGACGGCAAAGTCGCTTTTCGCAATACAACGCTCCCCGCCGGACAACCATTTCACCGGATCACGGTCAACAGCACCCATCCTGGCTTGCGCGATCCCCGGCACACGCTCCTGCCGATCCTGCGCTTTTTCGCCGCGAAGGATTTCTAATGTTCCGCCGCGGGATAAAGGTGTCCGCGCGCGGATTTTGTGCATAAATGAATCAAATAATGAATTTTGCGGGGACTCGTCCGTTTCCGCCGGGGCAGTCTTCCACTCCGGGTTCGCCTGGCTTCGCCACGGCTTGCCAATGTAATTTTTCCGAGCGCATGGTCCTCCGTCGCACTTCGTGCTATGGAGGACATCCTTCCCCTGCGGGTACTCCTGTCAAGCCACTCCCCTCTCATTTGTTCGGAGAGATGGCCTGCCATCCGTAGCTCGCCTTTTGGCGAGCGAAGGATGGTGGGCGATGAGGGACTCGAACCCCCGACATTTTGCGTGTAAAGCAAACACTCTAACCAACTGAGTTAATCGCCCACGGACGTTTGCTTAATATACGCCGGAAGTCGGAAATCTTCAAGTGCGGTAAAAAAGCCGCCCGCTTTCGTCGGGCCGGGCGATGAAATCAAGAACGATGCTTTGATCGCTCTCCGTGTTGAGCCGCCATTGGGCGGTCCCCCGCAAGCGCGTTTTGCCGAAAACAAGAACGGGATCGTTGCCGCCGCGGGGAATGAAACGCAGGGCGCTTTCGCTTTGCGGTTCGTCGGAAACGATTTCCCCCAGCAGATCAAGGGCCCCGTCAACGTTTTTGGTCTCAATGGAAATTTGGATCTCACGGGAAATGAGAATGTCCCTTTCGTCAACGCCGTTCCCGTTGATGATCTTGCCGTCGTAGAATTTTTCCAGCGGCGACAAAACGAGGGTCGTCCCCAGCGGAAGCAACGACGTGCTTCCGAAAACCGGATCGTAAAAATAATGCTTGATGCGTCCGAGCGTAGTACTGTCAATCATAAAAAATTCCCCCGCGTTTAACGGACGGCTTCCGCCCGCAGATAAGAAATGCGCCCGTCGACGGAACGGCAATGCCGGAGCGCCGCGACGGTAAACGCCGCTCCGCCGTATGTGATTTCATCGCCGAGGCGGACGGATGCCGATCCGGGCAGAAAAAAGATCCGCACCTCACGGCTGCCGCCGTCGTCGTCGCGCAATGCGTTTTCACTCTTCGCGGCAAAAGCGGTTGCACCCTCTTCGTGTCGGCGGATCAGCACACTTTCCTGAAATTCGATCATAATGCTCCTTTCTCCGGTGCCAACCGGTATGGTTTCTTCCCGAAAAACGACACGTTTGTCAACCCCGGAAGACCTTGAAAAACCGCCTCGCGCGTGATATATTAAATACACCGACATCAAAAAATCCTTGTTTCGGGACGAATTTTTTTAAGGAGTACGGCAAAATGCGCAAAGTTCTCATTCCGACAAAACTCGACAAACAGGCGGCGGCGATCCTGACGGACCGCGGATATGACGTCGTGCTCGACGCGACGACGCCCTTCGACGAGCAGATCCGGCGTCATTCCGACGCGGAAGTCCTGATCGTCCGCAGCGAAAAAGTCACTCCCGAAGTGATCGACGCATTGCCGAATTTGAAACTGATCGTCCGCGCCGGAGCCGGATTCAACACCATCGACATCCAATACGCCCGCAAGCGCGACATCGACGTGATGAATACCCCCGGCGCCAATTCCAACGGCGTCGCCGAAGAAGTGATCGCGATGATCCTCGCGGCATTCCGCCATGTGGTGCCCGGCGATGTTTCGACCCGCGCCGGACTGTGGGAAAAGAGCAAATTCATGGGCCGGGAACTGACCGGCAAAACCGTCGGCATCCTCGGACTGGGACACATCGGGCAACTGGTGGTCAAACGGCTTGCCGGATTCGAGACGAAATTTCTCGGATACGACCCCTTCCTTTCGCCCGCGCTCGCCGAAAAACTCGGCGTTAAACTCTGCACGGTCGAGGAGATTTTCGCGCAGGCGGACTGCATCACGCTCCACATCCCCGAAAACGACGAAACGCGCGGAATGATCAACCGCCGTCTTTTCGATCTGATGAAACCGGGCGCGATGCTCGTCAACTGCGCGCGCAGCGGCATCGTCAACGAAGACGACCTCCGCGCGGTCAAAGCGGAAAAGAAAATCGTTTTCTGCAACGACGTTTATCCCAAAGATATCGCCGGTGAAAAAAGCGTCCGCGACATCGCCGACATTATGCTGCCGCACCTCGGCGCCAACACGTTCGAGGCGAATTTCAACGCCGCCTGCCGCGCGGCCGAGCAGACGTGCGACTATTTTGAAAAGGGCATCACCAGCGCCGTCGTCAACAAAGCGCTTCCCGACGGTCTGGATGCGAAATACCAGAAACTCGCGTTCGCCATCGCCGGACTCTGCAAGGCCTATCTCGGCAGCGATCTCAATCCCGTGCGGATCGAGACCAGTTTTTACGGCGACCTCTCGAAGTTCGGTCCGTGGCTGACCAGCGCGATCGCCGCCGGGATCTGCCCCGATTTCGCCGACCGGAATCCGAAAGACGCCGCCAAGGCTCTCGAAGCCGCGGGCATCGAGCTGGTCAACCGCGAAGTCGACAACAACAAGCGTTACGGCGAATCGGTCACGGTCGATCTGCTTGCCGGCAAGGACCCGATCTACCAGATCAGCGTCCGCGGTACGATCACCGAAGGGCATCTGATGATTTCCCGCGTCGGAAATTTCGACGGACTTTATCTTGATCCGGCGGGCAACCATCTTTTCGTCGAGTACAAGGACGAACCCGGCATCATCGGACGCATCGCGGGTATCCTCGGGCAGGAAAAGATCAACATCGTCGATATCCGCGCGCCCCAGGATCCGGATTCCGGCCGGTCGTTGTCGGTGGTGCGTACCAGTGTCGTCGTCCCCGATGCGGTGCTCGGAAAGATCCGCGAAAGCGTCGGCGCGGTGCGTGCATTCCAATTCAGTTACAACGCCTGATGCGCATGCAGCCGGAAAACACCATCGGTCGGGCGGTCCGGCGCGCTTTCGGGTTTTTCGATCCGAAAGAACCGGCGGATTTCCGTCCGCACAGGCGGACGGATCATCTGCTCAAGATGAATCTGATCCCGCTGATGGGCCGGCGCGACGCCGCCTTTGACCGGGTGGCGGAATTGATGCGTGCCGAACTTTTCACGCTTTCCGGCGGCGAACGGCAGGCGATCTATCTGGAAACCAAAAAATTGCTCCGCCGGGTCGAACGCGACACCGAAAAGATCATTTCGATCCTCTCGAGTCCCGACACCGAACGGCGCGAACGCGGTTTTCTCGATTTCGTCAAACTGCTCGACGCCGGAGCCGACGCGCTGGAAAGTTTCGTCGCCTTCGAGAACCGGCTTTCCCTGAACAGCGAGGAAACGCACGATTTTTCGCCGTTGCGCGACGACAGCGAATACGCTTCCAGCGAAGAAAGTATGACGGCGACCGAGATCACGCTCGTCAACCAGCTTCGGGCGTTTTTCGACCGGGTCGCCCGCCGGGTGACCCGTTACCGCGAATATGTGACCAAAAGTTTGAGCCGTTCCTACGCCGAACGGTATGCATCCAGTCATCGTTTTTATTTGCAGTCGCTCCGCGGAGAGACCGTATCCCAAACACCATCAACCCTTTAACCCGGATTTGAATTATGGCTCTTTACCGTATCGAAATCGGTCCGTTGCCGCAGTGGCGCGATGCCCGCGGCGAAAAGTTGTCCCGGCAGATCGCCGAACTTTATCACGCCGACTGCGGCGCGATTCGCAGTCGCAACGTCTATACGATCGACGCGGACATCTCGCCCGACGAGGCGGAAAAACTGGCGAAATTTCTCTGCAACGACGTTCTGCAGTATTACGTCGTCGGCGACCGGAAATCCGCCAATTATCCCGGTGAAACGCCTTGCAAATATCTCGTCGCCGTCGGCTTCCGGCCGGGCGTGACCGACAACGTCGCGCGCACGCTCCGCGAGGCGGCCTCCGATGTGCTCGGGCGCAAACTTTCCGACGGGGAATTCGTCGCTTCGAGTGCGGAATATCTCCTCGGCGGCGACGCCACGCGCGAACTCGCCGAAATTGTTGGCACCAAACTGCTTGCGAACTTGCTCATCCAGAGCGTGCTCGTGCTGTCGGCGGAGGAGATCGCCGCGTCCGGGATCCCCGCCAATCTGCCCCGCGCCGGTTCGGAAGAAAAAGTCGACGTCCGGACGATCGACCTGGTAGTTTCCGACGATAAGTTGATGGAAATCTGCCGCAGCCGCACGCTGGCGCTCTCGATCGAGGAAATGAAATCGATCCAGAATTATTTCCGTACCGCTTCCGGCCGCGACGCCTACCAACTGACGGAACAGCCGACCGATCTTGAACTGGAAGTCATCGCCCAGACCTGGAGCGAACATTGCAAGCACAAGATTTTCAGCGCCGAAATCGACTACCGCGATCTGGAAAACGGCACGTCTTGCCACATTTCCAGCTGTTACAAGACGTTTGTGCAGAAAAGCACCCGGGAACTCGCCCGGGAACTCGATTATCTGGTGTCCGTTTTCAAGGACAACGCCGGCGTGATCGACTTCAACGCCGATTGCGATCTCGCTTTCAAAGTCGAGACCCACAACAGTCCTTCGGCGCTCGATCCGTACGGCGGCGCGATGACCGGGATCGTCGGCGTCAACCGCGATCCGATGGGGACCGGACAGGGCGCGGAATTGCTCATCAACGTCTGGGGATATTGCTTCGGCTCGCCTTTCTGCGATCCGGAACTCGTCCCCGAAGGACTTCTGCACCCGCGCCGGTTGCGCGACGGCGTCCATCAGGGAGTCATCGACGGCGGCAACCAGAGCGGCATTCCCTACGGGAACGGCTGGGAATATTTCGACGACCGGTACATCGGCAAACCTCTGGTCTATTGCGGCACCGTCGGCAAACTGCCCAAAAAGATCAACGGCGTCGCCGGCGCGGACAAAACGATCCTGCCGGGTGACCTCATCGTCATGGGCGGCGGCCGCATCGGCAAGGACGGTATCCACGGCGCGACCTTTTCCAGCGAAGAACTGCACAAAGGCAGTCCCGTTCAGGCGGTGCAGATCGGCGACCCGATCACCCAGAAAAAACTCGGCGATTTTATGATCGAGGCGCGCAACCGCGGCCTCTACCGCTTCATCACCGACAACGGCGCGGGCGGACTTTCTTCCAGCGTCGGGGAAATGGCGGAAGTTTCCGGCGGCTGCCGGATCGACCTCGCCAAAGCGCCGCTCAAATATGCGGGACTTCAACCGTGGGAGATCCTCGTTTCCGAAGCGCAGGAGCGGATGAGTTTCGCCGTGCCGCCGGAAAAACTCGCCGAATTTCAGGCGCTCGCCCGCGAACGCGACGTCGAGGTTTCCGTACTCGGAGAATTTACCGACGACGGGATTTTCCATGTGCAATACGGCGACCGGACTGTCGGGGCGTTGAGTATGCAGTTCATGCACGACGGTTTGCCCAAAATGCATTTGACCGCGACGTGGAAGGCCCCCAAGTTCGAGGAACCGGTCTACGCGGGGCGCGATCCCGGAAAAGACCTTGTCGCACTTCTCGGAAGACTCAACATCGCCAGCGACGAATACAAGGCGCGCCAATACGATCACGAAGTCAAAGGCCTCAGCGTTGTAAAGCCCTACGTCGGCAAATGCCGCGACGTCGCTTCCGACGCGACGGTGACGATGATCGAACCGCTTGCGACCGAAGGGATCGTGCTTTCTTCGGCGATCCTGCCGCGTTACAGCGATGTCGACACCTACTGGATGACCGCTTCGAGCATCGACCTGGCGGTGCGCCGGGTGTTGTCGGTGGGCGGGGCGATGAACCGGATCGCCGGACTGGACAATTTCTGCTGGCCCGATCCCGTGAAAAGCGAAAAGACTCCGGACGGTGAATACAAACTCGCCCAGCTGGTGCGCGCCAATCAGGCGCTTTACGATTTTACCAAAAAATACCGCGTTCCCTGCATTTCCGGCAAGGATTCGATGAAAAACGACAGTACCCGCGGCGGCCGCAAGATCTCGATCCCGCCGTCGTTGCTTTTCAGCGTGATCGCCAAAATGGATGACATCCGCCTGGCGCAGACGCTCGATTTCAAGAAACCGGGCGACCTCGTCTACATTTTGGGCGTCACCAAAAAGGAACTCGGCGGGTCCGAATATTTCAATATGCTCGGATTTGTCGGCAACGCCGTTCCGCGCGTCGACGCCGATGCGGCGCTCGCGCTCTACGCCAAAGTGATCGAAGCGACCCGCACGAAACTCGTCAACGCTCTGGCGACGCCGGGGCTGGGCGGACTCGGCGTCGCGCTGGCGAAAATGGCGATGGCGGGCCGGCTCGGTGCCGACATTGATCTCGCCGCGTTCCCGCAGGAAAATTGCAGCGGCGCCGCCGATTTGCTCTTTTCGGAATCCAACAGCCGTTTCGTGGCGACCGTTTCTCCGGAAAACCGGGAAAAATTCGAGGCGCTTTTCGAGGGCAGTTCCGTCGCGTATGTCGGCAAAACGACTGAAGCCGCGCAACTTGTTTTCCGTTGCGGCGGCAACCGGTTCGATGTCGCGCTCGACGATCTTCTCGGCGCTTACAAGGGGACGCTCGACCGCATCTGAACGGTCGGCGCGGGAGATTCGGCGATGACGGCGCGCTCCGGGAAACGCGATCCGGAATCCGACGGACTGATCCGGGAAAATCTCCGGCTCGTCCTGAAAATCGCCAATGAATTTCTCGGTCGCGGTTTGCCGTGGGATGAACTGGTTTCCGAAGGCAACCGGGGGCTTGTCCTTGCCGCCGACCGTTTCGATCCCGGCAAAGGCGCGAAATTCAGCACATACAGCACCTGGTGGATCAAACAGGCGATCCGTCAGGCGCTCGCCGGGCAGACGACGACGATCCGCATCCCGGTGGAGGCACGGCGGCGTTGGAGTCGTATCCGCCGTATGGAAAACGAATTGACCGCGACGCTCCGCCGTTCCCCGACCGATGAAGAACTTGCCGCGGCGTGCCGTTATCCGCTTGAAAGTGTGCGGCGTCTGCGCGGGGAGCGGTCCATCGGTGCGATCCGTTCGTTCGACGCCGACGCGGAAGACGGCGGACTTGCCGACTCCGTCGCCGACGAAACGGCGCTTTCGCCCGAGGAGTTGCAGATCCGCGTCGAAGACGTCGACGAATTGCTGAAATTGCTGGCGACGCTGTCGGCGCGGGAGCAGCGCGTACTGCGGCTGCGTTTCGGACTTGACGGCGAAGCGGTCAAGACGTTGGATG
>JAKSOG010000089.1 GCA_024405715.1 Victivallaceae bacterium
GTACGGCGGCCAGTCGGTCGGACAGCCGACGTCCTTCGCGTACCGGTGCCACCAGTCCCTGTGCTGCGCGCACGGCACGCACTGAGCCGCAGCCTCCCTCCCGACCCGACGCGCGACGGTGCCGCATCCGCCGCGCATTTTTTCGCGCAGCTCGGTGCGGTATTGGCCCTGACGACGGATCATCTTGTTTTCTCCGGATGAAATGTTTTTGGAATTTTACAAAATATACTTCGCGCGCGCGATTTTTTCAAACTGCGCGTTTTTGATTTGGAAAAAACTTTGCGGCGTGCTATTTTAATTAATTGCACATCCTGATTAAAGAGGATTTCGTAATGAAATCAAGTTTTGAAGAACGGCTTGCCGCCCGCTGCGGCGCGGAAAACGTCAAGGCGGCGAAACAGCTTTTGAAAAACGACCGGTTGCTCGGCGCGTGGCGCGACCGGGAAAACCGTCTTTGCGGCCGTTTCTCGGACGAAGAGGGCGCGTCGTTCGAGTGCGCCGTGGAAACGGGCGACGAAGCGCGTTCTTTTTGTCCCTGCCGGAGCGAAACGCCCCTGTGCGCACACGGCGCGGCGCTGATCATGTATTCGGGCGCCATCGCCGCCCGGCGGCGCCTCGTCGACGAACCGCCGCCGAGTTATTACGCCGGACTCAAACAGGAGGATTTTTCACGCCTCGCCCGGCGTTGCCGTCCGCCGACGGCGTATCTGGAACTGGAAGCGTGCATTGCTTCCCCCCATGTGCCCAGCAAATGGGAGAACGTGACGTTCGCCGTCGCGCTCTACGGGGAAGGGGGTCGGAAATATCTCGGAAACCTCAACAATCTGCGCAAACTTTATTTCGATAAAAATCTGGGCGTCACGCTCCGGTACGAAGATTTTTCGCTTCAGGAGCAACAGATCATCCGTTTCCTTGCCGTCGCGGGGGAAATTTCGGGCGGTCATGTGATGCTCGACGCCGAAGCGACGGCGGAATTTTTTCACGTTCTCGTCGGATTTCCCCGTTTTTTCCGGGACGGCAAAGTCCTGACGATCCACGGCGAGCCGGCGGCGCCGGTCCTGATCGCTTCGGGAAAAAAGCTCCATCCGGGGTTTATGGTCGGCGGCGCGGCGATCCCTTCGGGGAGCGTCAAGGTCGTCGCGGGACGCGCCGGATGCTGGCTCGGCAGGGACGGAGAATACTTTTTCATTCCCGCGACCTGCGAGATCACGTTTCTGCGCAATTTTTTCCGTTCGGGTCCCCAGACCGTGCCGGCGGGCACTACCCGGGAAGAGTATCTTGCGGATTTTCCGTTCCCCGTCGTTTTCGCGCGGTCGCCGGAGCCGAAACAACTTACGCCGCAGATCCTGCTCGACGGCGGGTTTTCGGAGGGGATGTTGCTTTTGAGCGTGCGTTATCTTTACGATGAATCGCTTCTGCCGATGCATACGGGGACGTTCGTCCGGAACGGGCGTTCCTTTTGCCGGCGCGACCGCGAATTGGAAAACCGCTTTGAAACGGCACTCGAACTTTTCGGTTTCACCCTCGACGGAAACGAGGCGAAACTCGATTGTTCGGGGAGGGCGGACCGGGCGGGGTTTTTTCTCGACAAAGTCCTTCCGGATTATCTGGCGCGCTATCCGCAGATCGCGCTCGGAGCGACGCTCGCCGCCCTTTGCCGCGGCGGAAAGGGCGTGGAAAGCGTGGAATTTGAAACGCGATTGCAATCGGAAGTCGGAGAAGGTTACATCCTTCAATACCGCATATCCGGAAACGGCCGCCGGCTTTCCTGGGATCATCTCGCCGAACGCGCCGCTTCCCGCAGCGACTATTGTCTCGACGGCGCCGGAGCGCCGTTGCGCATCCCGTCGGAACTCGGCCGCTTTTTCCGTGCGGCGGACAGCGTCGTACGCAATCTGAATCCGACCGCGGAGACCTTTGAAGTACCCCGTTTCTCGTTGCGTTATTTTCTCTCGCTGGTGCGCCCGATCCCCGGCGCGCTTCCGGAAGAACTGCGCGACGGAAATCCGGAAAAGATTTTGATCGCGCCGCCCGATTTCCGTTTCGAGGGGACGTTGCGCGAGTATCAGAAAGAAGGCGTCGCTTTCCTCCAATGGATGACCGACCGCAATTTCAATCCGTTGCTCGCCGACGAGATGGGATTGGGCAAGACCGTGCAGATCTTGGCATTGCTGGCGTCGCGTCTCAAACGCGACGGCGCTCCCGCTCTGGTCGTCTGTCCGGCGTCGCTGGTGGTCAACTGGGAACGCGAAGCGCGCCGTTTTGTGCCGGATCTCGTTGTCGCCGCGCCGCAGGGGGGCGAACGCAAACATCTTTTCGGCGATCAACTCGACTGCAATCTGCTGATCCTTTCCTATACGGCGGCGCGATTGAGCCGGGAAGAACTTGCGCGCATTGATTTCGATTTCGTCATTCTCGACGAAGCGCAGCATATCAAAAATCCCGGTTCGGGAAACGCGAAAAATTGCAAAGATTTAAAAAGCCGCCACCGGGCGGTCCTTACGGGCACTCCGCTGGAAAATTCCCCCGAAGACCTCTGGAGCGTAATGGACTTTTTACAACCGGGCATGCTCGGTACGCTTGCGGAATTCCGCCGCCGCTACGCCGACGTCGCCGCCGACGGGGAGTTGCGCGAAGACCTCGCGATGCGCGTCGCACCTTTCATTCTGCGCCGTACCAAAGCCGAAGTCGGCAAGGATCTGCCCGGCAAAAGCGAACTTGTGTTTTATTGTGATCTCGCGCCCGACCAGCGTCGGCTTTACGACCGGGTCCTCGAAGAAGGACGGCGCTCGCTCGCGGCTTTCCGGCGCGGCGACGCCCGCGGCAATGCGACGATTTTCAACACGTTGCTGCGGTTGCGCCAGATATGTTGCGATCCCGCTTTGCTGCCCGGCGGCGCCGGAAAGGGCGTTTCGTCGGCGAAAACGGAACTGCTGACGGAACTGCTTCACGAAACCATCGACAGTTCTCACAAAGTGTTGCTTTTCAGTCAGTTCACGTCGTTGTTGCAATCCCTGATCCCCGCGTTGGAAAAGGAAAACATCCGCTTCGAATATCTTGACGGTTCGACGCTCCGGCGTCAGGAGCGCGTCGACCGTTTCAACGAACGGGCGGACATCCCGCTTTTCCTCTTGAGTCTGAAAGCCGGCGGCACGGGATTGAATCTCACTTCCGCCGACCGCGTCATCATTTACGACCCGTGGTGGAATCCCGCCGTCGAACTGCAGGCGACGGACCGGACGCACCGCATCGGGCAGACCCGGGCGGTGACGACGATGAAACTCGTCGTCCGCGATTCGATCGAAGAAAAGATCCTCGAATTGCAGGGGCGCAAACGCAAACTTTTCGATCAACTGGTCGAAACGGGCGGAAACTCCGCGTTGTCGCTCGACGAACTGCGTTTCCTGCTGGAAGAGCCGCGGTCGTGAAAATCCTCGTCATCATCGGACCGACGGCGTCGGGCAAAAGCGCGCTGGCGCTCGAAACGGCGCGCGAACGCAACGGCGAGATCGTTTCCGCCGATTCGATGCAGCTTTACTGCGGATTGGAGATCGGCACGGCGCAACCGACGGAAAAAGAACGCGCCGGGATCGCGCACCATCTCGTCGGCTGTTTCCCCTTCGGCGAAAAGGTTGACGTCTACCGCTATGTGAAACTCGCCGATGCGGCGATACGGGATATTTCCGCGCGCGGAAAACTTCCGATTCTTTGCGGCGGCACGGGGTTTTATGTCAAGGCGCTGTTGCGCGGACTGGACGAACTTCCCGGCGACGACGCTCTGCGCCGGAAACTCGACGAACTCTACGATTCCGACGCCGGATATCCGGCGCTCATCGAAGAAATGGCGCGGCGCGACCCCGCCGCGCTGGAAAAATGGCGTTTCTGCCGCCGGAAACTCATCCGGGCGCTGGAAGTCGTGTCGCTCTGCGGGAAATCCATTCTTGAACTGCAAACGCGCCGGGACGCCCCGTTGCGTTACGAGGCCGAGGCGTACCGCATCGAACGCTCGCCCGAAGCGTTGCGCGCGCGCATCGCCGAACGCGCGGAAAAAATGCTCGCGTCGGGATGGATCGAGGAGGCGCGAAGCGCAATCGCCGCCGGATTGCTGGAATCGCCTACGGCGTGGCAGGCGATCGGATATGCCGACATCGGGCGTTTTTTGCGCGGCGAATTCGACCGGAAAACGCTTCTGGAAAAGATCGTTTCCGCCAGTTGCCGCTACGCCCGCCGCCAGCGGACTTGGTTCCGGCATCAGCACCCGGAAGCGAAAGTCCTCGCATTTTGACTTGTAAAGACACGCGCCCGCGTGTATATTAAAGACAATTGAAGTCGCGTGTCGGATCTTTTCCGGCATCCGGTGCGGCTTTTGTGGAATTCGGTCGCTATCAGTTCCCGGAGCGTTTCCGGAAATTGATACCGGGATTCCGCGCGAAGCCCATCCGGACGGGAGAGAAACACCCGTTCCGCCGAAAATGATGCGACATACGGTACCATATCCATCAATCATTGGAAAGGATTTTTACAAAAAATGGCTGAAGAAAAAGTGATCTTTCAGTTCGACGGCGACCGCACGATGGAAATTTCCAGCGGCAAGGTCGCGAAACTCGCCAACGGCGCCGCGCTCGTGCGCCTCGGCGATACGATCGTGCTCGTCGCCGCGTGCAGCGGCGCGCCCCGCGACGGTTCCGATTTTTTCCCGTTGCAGGTCGATTACCGCGAAAAATACAGCGCCGCGGGCAAATTCCCCGGCGGTTACATCAAGCGGGAAGGGCGTCCGTCGACCAAGGAGATCCTCACCTGCCGTATGATCGACCGGCCGATCCGTCCGCTTTTCCCGAAGGGCTTTTTCAATGAAGTCCAGGTCTGCGCGACGTTGCTTTCCGCCGACGGCGTCAACGAGCCGGATGTGCTCGCGATGCTCGGCGCTTCCGTGAGTTTGATGCTTTCGGATCTGCCGTTCGAGGGCCCGATCGGCGCCGTCCGCGTGGGATTGGTCGACGGCAAATACGTCATCAATCCGACCCGCGCGGAAATGGAAAAAAGCAAACTTGATCTGATCTACGCCGGCAGTCCCGACAAGGTCATTATGATCGAAGGCGAAGCGGAATTCGTCAGCGAAGCCCAGATGCGCGACGCGATGTACGCCGCCAACGAGGCGATCAAAAAACAGTGCGCCGCGCAGGTGGAACTCGCCGCCAAAGCGGGACGCCCGAAAAAGGAATACAAACTTTTCCCGGTTCCGGAAAATCTGCAGAAACGTCTCGAATCTTTCTGCGCCGACCGCATCGAAGCGGCGTGCACGATCCCCGGCAAAGAGGACCGTCAGGGTGCGCTGGACGCGCTGCTCGCCGACGCCCGCGCCGGGATCCGCGCCGAATTCCCCGAAATGAGCGACGACGAATTCGCGCTGGAAACCGCCAAAGGGTTCGATGATTTCGTCCGCACCGTCACCCGCAACGTCATCCTGACCAAGCAGTTCCGTCCGGACGGCCGTTCGATCACCGAGATCCGTCCGCTGTCGGCGGAAGTCGGCGTGCTCCCCGTCGTGCACGGCAGTGCGCTTTTCAGCCGCGGAGAGACTCAGGCGCTGGTGATCGCCACCCTCGGCAACGACAAGGACGCCCAGGAGTACGACGATCTGGGCAGTCCCACCGGAGCGGGGGTCAAACGGTTCTATCTGCATTACAATTTCCCGAATTTCAGCGTCGGCGAAGTCGGTCGCATCACCGGGCCCGGACGCCGCGAGATCGGCCACGGCAATCTGGCGGAACGTTCCGTTTCCAAGGTCGTGCCCAAGGATTTCCCCTACGTCATCCGTTGCGTATCGGAAATCATGAGTTCCAACGGTTCGACGTCGATGGCGAGCGTCTGCGGTGCGACCCTCGCGCTGATGGATGCCGGCGTGCCGATCACGGCGCCGGTCGCGGGGATTTCCTGCGGTCTGGTCACCGGCGACAACGGCGAGAAACTTCTTCTGACCGACATCATCGGCGCGGAGGACCACTTCGGCGATATGGACTTCAAAGTCTGCGGCACCCGTGACGGGATCACCGGCTTCCAGCTCGACCTGAAACTTCCCGGCATTCCGATTGATCTGCTCTGCGAAGGAATGGAGCGCGACCGCATCGCGCGTCTCAAGATCCTCGACGTTATCGAAGCGTGCATCGCCAAGCCGCGCGCCGAGATCAGCCCGCGCGCCCCGCGTCTGGAAGTCGTCAAGATCAATCCGGAAAAAATCGGCGCCCTTATCGGCCCCGGAGGCAAAAACATCCGTGCGATCACCGACGAAACCGGTGCGTCGATCGACGTCGCCGAAGACGGTTCCGTCAAGATCATGGCGTCGAATCTCGAACAGCTGTCCGCCGCCAAGGAGCGGGTCCTCGCTTCGACCGCGGAAGCCGAGATCGGCAAAGTCTATCGCGGCAAAGTCGTCACGGTGCGCGATTTCGGCGCTTTCGTCGAGATCCTGCCCGGGCTGGACGGTTTGCTCCACATCTCGGAAATGGCGGATTACCGCGTCAACAAAGTGACCGACATCTGCTCCGAAGGCGATTTCGTCACCGTCAAAGTGATCGACATCGACTCGACCGGAAAGATCCGCTTGAGCCGCAAAGCGGCGCTCAAGGAAATGGGCGAATAAGCCCGTTCCGGTTAAAAAAGGGCTGTTGCAAAACGCAGGTGTTTTGCCGCAGTCCTTTTTTTTGTGCAACTTGCCCGTTGCTCTGTCCCGGACAAAATCGTACCAAGTACGCCCGGATCGCCGGCGGATGCGAAGCGGTCTCCGTCGGCGGCGCACGCCGTTTATACTCTGCCCGCGCCGTTTTATGAAAGAGCGGAATGGTTTCTGAAAGACGTTTCTTGCGGCAAAAAATCTTTCCGGACTTGTTTTTTCGGCGGAGGATGCTATATTTCGGACACACACCAAGGTCGCAGGGGAGACGATGGAAAACGCTTCGACGTTTCGGACGCTGTGCCGGGAAAACGGCTGGAAATGCACGCCGCAACGGCTTGCCGTGTACGAATACGTCTGCACGTTGCCCGATCATCCTTCGGTCGATGAAGTGCGCGATGCCGTCCGGAAAACGATCCCGACGATCACCCGCGAAAGCGTTTACCGCATCCTCAACGAATTTTCCGGAGCGGGAATACTCTACCGCATGGATCAGATCGACAACGCCCATTATGACGCGGACGCGGCGCCGCACGGTCATCTGGTCTGTGAAAAATGCGGTGCCGTCGTCGATTTCCCGCTGAAAAGAATGCCGGAGATCCCCGACTGCGTGGAAAAAAAGCATGTCCGGCACATCGAGGTGCGGATGACGTGGATCTGCCCCCGTTGCGCCGGAAAAAAAGACGGAGATTTGTGATATGGATCGCAAACGGTTGGAATCGTATGCCTGGTTGCTCGTGGAAAAGGGGATCAATCCCGATCCCGGACAGGATGTCGTTTTGACCGCCGGACTGGATCAGGTGGAATTCGTCCGGATGGTGGTCGAGGCGTGTTACCGTCGCGGCGCGGGGAAAGTCGTTCTCAACTGGGTGGATATGCCCGTCGCGAAAATGGAACAGATTTATCAGCGCGAAGAACGGCTTTCCGCATTGGAACCGTGGGAAAAAGCCCGCTGGAAATATCAGGTCGAAAAACTTCCCTGCCGCTTGTGGCTCGATTCCGACGATCCCGACGGCATGGCGGGCGTCGACCAGGAAAAATATTCCCGCACGCTCGCCGCGAAACTCGGCAGGATCAAGCGTTACCGCGACGCGATGGAAAACCGCCATCAATGGTGTATTGCGGGAGTACCCGGCAAGGCTTGGGCGAAAAAGGTCTTCCCGAAACTTTCCGAAAACGCCGCCGTGGAAAAACTCTGGGAAGCGATCCTTGACGCCGCCCGCGCCAACGGCGATCCCGTGCGCAACTGGGATGCGCATAACCGGCAGATCCACCGCCGGTGCGAAATGCTCAATGCCCGGCGTTTCGTCGCGCTGGAATACCGTTCCGCCAACGGTACGGATTTCCGCGTCGGACTGATCCCCGACGGGATCTTCTGCGGTGCGGCTGAAAAAGACCTGTCGGGACGGGTTTTCAATCCCAACATCCCGTCGGAGGAAATTTTCACGTCGCCCCGCAAAGGCGATGCCGAAGGCATTTTGGTGGCGACGAAACCGCTGTCGTGGCAGGGCGCGCTCATCGAGGATTTCTCGATCCGGTTCCGGGGCGGGAAAGCGGTCGAAGTCAAGGCGAAAAGCAATCAAAAAGTTCTTGAAAAGATCCTTTCGATGGACAA
>JAKSOG010000009.1 GCA_024405715.1 Victivallaceae bacterium
GCGAGATCGTGGTTGCGGGTGCGGGCGACGGCGAGAAGACCTTCGGGGCGGTCGCGGTAGGAAACTTTTTCGAGCAGATGCGGTGCGAGCCGGCGGACGGGGATCCCTTTCCGGGCGATGGATTCAAGGAGCGGAAATTCGTTTTCTCCGAGGAAATGTTCGGGGGAAAAGAAACATTCGACGAATTCCATTCCGTATTCGATGCCGCGGGTCAGTTCGCGGTATCCTTCGAGGATGGTCAGTTTCTCGCGGTCGCGGTGGCGGCGGTCGCGGAGTTTGACGAGATGTTTGACGGCGTCGTTGTGCGGGCTTTCGATATAAGGGTATTCCATAATAATATGCCGTTTTGTCGCAGATGATGTCAATTTGTCGCATTACAATATACACGCGAACGGGAGGATTTGTCAAATCAAGTCGTCGGCACGTTTTTTGCTGACAAGGCGGTGGAAATCAATGACAACAAAAAGGAGGACGGAACAATGGATGCGGAAAAATTCACCACCAAAAGCCGGGAAGCGTTGCTGACGGCGCGTCAGATCGCGGTCGAATACAAAAACAACGAGATGCGGGCGATCCATTTGCTGGCGGCGCTGGTCCGTCAGGAAAACGGGCTGGTCCCCTCCATTCTGGAAAAACTCGGCGTCGGATCGGCGCTGCTGGAAACGCGGATCGAAGACACGCTCAAATCGCTGCCCAAAGTCGGCGAGGTCGGCGAGGTCTATTCGTCCGGCGAATTTTCCGCGGTGCTGAACGACGCCGCCAAGCACGCCGCCAATATGCACGACGAATTTGTCAGCGTCGAACACCTACTTCTGGGGATCGTCGGCAATCGCGGTCCCGCCGCCGAGTTGTTGGAAAACGCCGGCGTGACGTCGGACAAAGTCCTTCAGGCGTTGCAGAGCATCCGCGGCAACCAGCGGGTGACGTCGCCCGATCCGGAAGGCACGTTCGAGGCGCTGGACAAATATTCGCGCGACCTCACCCGAATGGCGATGCAGGACAAACTCGATCCGGTCATCGGCAGGGACGAGGAGATCCGCCGGATGGTGCAGATCCTGTCGCGGCGCACGAAAAACAATCCGGTTCTGATCGGGGAACCCGGCGTCGGAAAAACGGCGATCGTCGAAGGACTCGCCCGCCGGATCGTGCGGGGCGACGTCCCCGAAGGTCTGAAAGACCGGCGTCTGGTCGCGCTGGATATGGGCGCTCTGATCGCCGGCGCGAAGTACCGCGGCGAATTCGAAGAACGGCTCAAGGCGGTGCTCAAAGAAGTTACCTCCGCAGAGGGGAAGATCATTCTTTTCATTGATGAACTGCATACCGTCGTGGGGGCGGGCGCATCCGAAGGGTCGATGGACGCCGGAAATCTGCTCAAACCGATGCTGGCGCGGGGCGAACTGCATTGCATCGGTGCGACGACGCTCGACGAATACCGCAAATACATCGAAAAAGATCCCGCGCTCGAACGGCGCTTCCAGTCGGTGCTGGTCAATCCTCCCTCGGTGGAAGATACGATCTCGATCCTGCGCGGGCTCAAAGAGCGTTACGAGATCCATCACGGCGTGAAACTGCGCGACGGCGCACTCGTCGCCGCCGCGGTGTTGTCGGACAAATACATTTCCGACCGTTTTCTGCCCGACAAGGCGATCGACCTCATCGACGAAGCGGCCGCCGCGCTCCGCACGGAAATCGACAGCAGTCCCGAAGAACTCGACGAGAACGAGCGGCACGTCATGCAATTGGAAATTGAGATCACCGGACTCCGCAATGAAAAGGATCCCGCGTCGGTCCGGCGCCGGGAACAACTCGAAGCCGAAGTCGCCGAATTGAAGGCGACCGGCAAAGAGTTGCGCGCCCGTTACGAAAATGAAAAGAAAGCGATTTCCGATCTGCGCGACTACCGGGAAGCGCTCGACACCGCCCGCGGTCAACTCGATGCCGCCGAAAGACAATATGATCTCGAAAGCGCCGCCAAATTGCGGCACGGTACCATCCCCGGCATCGAGAGCAAAATCGCCGCCGCCGAAGCGGCGATCCGGGACGCCAAAGGCGAACGGTTGCTCAAGGAAGAGGTCGACGAGGACGACATCGCGGAAATCATCAGCCGCTGGACCCGGATCCCCGTCGCCAAGCTCGTGCAGAGCGAAAAAGAAAAACTGTTGCAACTTTCCGACCGGCTTCACCGCCGGGTCGTCGGCCAGGACGAAGCGGTCACGGCGGTCGCCGACGCGGTGTTGCGCGCCCGCGCCGGATTGCAGGATCCGAACCGGCCCGTCGCGAGTTTCATTTTCCTCGGACCTACCGGCGTCGGCAAAACGGAGCTTGCGCGTGCGCTTGCCGCCGATCTTTTCGACGACGAACGGGCGATGGTGCGTATCGATATGTCCGAATATATGGAAAAATTCAGCGTTTCGCGGCTGGTCGGCGCGCCTCCCGGGTACGTCGGGTACGAGGAAGGCGGCCAGTTGACGGAAGCGGTGCGTCGCCGTCCCTACAGCGTCGTGCTTTTCGACGAGATCGAAAAAGCGCATCCGGACGTTTTCAACATCCTGTTGCAGATCCTTGAAGACGGCATCGTGACCGATTCGCAGGGACGCACCGTCAATTTCAAAAACACGATCATCATCATGACCAGCAATCTCGGCAGCGATCTCATTCTTTCGCGTCACGGGGACGTCGGACAGCTCAAAGACGATCTCGTCGCGGAATTGCGGCGGCACTTCCGCCCCGAATTCCTCAACCGGATCGACGAAACGCTGATTTTCCGCGCCCTCGGCAAGGAGGAGATCGCCGGGATCGCCGACATCCAGTTGGCAAGAGTGGCGAAACGGCTCGCAGCCCAGGACATCGCGCTCGACATCACGCCCGAAGCGCGGGATCTCATCGCGGCGGCCGGTTATGATCCCGATTTCGGTGCGCGGCCGCTCAAACGGGCGATCATTCAGCTTGTCGAAACGCCGCTGTCGCGGCGGATCCTCGACGGCACGGTGCCGACGGGGGCGACCGTCCGCGTCGAAGTGAAAGAGGGGAAACTCGATTTCGTCACGGCGTGATTCCGGCGGATCTTTCCGGCGGGGAGAGTCAATGCTCTCCCCGCTTCTTTTTTTTTGTGTAAGAAAGCGCGATTTTCCGGAAGTAAGTTCCGTGGAAGGGGAAAAAGAGAGGATTTTCTCCGCGGCAATCATCGCGTTTTTCTGGAGACGATATGAAAAAGATCCTGTGTCTGGTGTCCGGCGTATTTCTCTGCGCCGGAGTGTCGGCTGAAACGAAAATCTTTCCGATGCTCGGGGGGTTCAGCAATGTGAAGATCGTATCGGTCGATGCCGAAGGCGTCCGCATTCTTCACGACGACGGGATCGACGTGATCGGTGAAGATGATCTTTCTCCGGAAGAAAAAAAGCTTGTGGAAGTTCAACTGGAGGAAGTGACGAAACAACAGCAGTTGAAACAGGAGGGCGAAAGGCAGGGCAAACGGCTTGACGCCATGCTTGAACTTGCCCGGCAGGAAAAAGATCCGAAAAAAGCCGTCGAACTTCTGCAACTGGTCAAAGATTGCACGCTCGCTCCGCGCTACGGGGAACTTGTACAGGAGATCGCCGCGCGGGAAAAGGAAATAAACGGGGGCGGCGTAACGCCACCCGAAAAAGTTGCGGAAAACCCCCGCTCTCCCGCGGAAGAGCGGTCGCTTGAAATCAAAATCCGGCGCGCGAAAGACCATTTGCGGTCGCTCAACGGCCGTTTGAAGATCCTCAACGGCGATCTCGACCGCGCCGTGAAACGCGAGCGAAATTCCGAGGGAATTTGCCGGCGCAAACACGGCGACGTGGATTCTCCGCCATTCAACTGGAGTGATTACAACGCCGAAAAAAAAGCCTGTTGCAAGGCCTACAAAGCGGCGTGGATCCAGCGCGACAAACTGGAAAAATCCGTCAAGTTGCTCCAATTGCAAATCTCGGCACAGGAAGCGTCATGCGCCCGCCTCGAAAGGCGGAATTTCGAATCTGCGGAAATGACGGGGGATTTCATTGATCTTGAGATCGGATTGGATCACGAATTGATCATCCGGCTCGTTGACGGCGCGCTCGTCGCCGACCCCATGGGGAATTACGGAGGCGTCGGTACGCATCACGATCTGCGGTACAATCACCCCGGTCTTTATTTCGGACGCCCCGCCTGCCGCGTCGGAGAACGCATATGGGAATTGAATCAGCCCTTGCCGATCGCCGGACATCCGGAAAAGATTCGGGGGGTCGAACTTCTGCAATCCAGCCGGAGCCGCGTTTCGGTCGGAGACCGCCAGGCCACTTGTTTCATCACCTGGGACGAACGATCCCTTTTTATGGGGGATCACGCCGGCAGTTCCGCGCGTTACAAAGTGCGCGTCTATTTTGAACTTTGGCTCCGGAACGCCGGTTTTCCCGCGTGGGTACGGTTCATCACCGCCGTCCCCGTTTCTTATTCAGCGGGTGGCGGGAAGGCGCCCGAAGGGCATCGTCAGAAAAACGCGTTCGCCGGATTTCAGCGCGAGGAGCTTCTGCAGATTTTTTCCGTCGAAACTGCCGCAGGCGACCGTACCGAGTTTGCGGGCGGCGCAGGCAAGATAAACGTTTTGCATCATCGCTCCGGCTTCAAGCGCGGCGTATTCCGAACGCTCTTTGCCCCAGACGCCGTCGTCGATGACGAAAAGCAACGCCGCCGACGCCTTTTCACACATCGCGCGGTTGCTCGCGCAGAAAACCAGTGCGTCGCCGTCGGAAACGAAATCCAATTTGTTCGCTTTCGCATCGAAACGATAGACCGCGCGACGGTCGGCGAAATAAACGCTCACCGCATAACGCGCCAGCGCGGCGGGGACCACTTTTTTGCCGTCTTTCCGGTTGATCCCGCAGGCGCTCCAAAGCAAATCGGCGGCGAGCTGCGGCATTTCATTTTCGGAGATCGCGTCGAAATCCCGTACGGTACACCGCATTTGCAACGCTTCGTCGAGCGTGGTTTTGCCGTCGCGGGAAGGTTCCGGCAGAAGCGGGGCTTCCGCCGCAGCGATCCCGAAACCGATAAAAAACGCGAAAAAAAGAACGATATGTTTCTGCATGACTTCCCATCCTTTCATTTGAGCGCGGCGCCGATCTCGAACGCTTTACCGGCGACCCCGCCGATGCGGCGATAGACGTGACAGACCGGATCGAAGGCGATGAATCCGGCTTTTTCCGCGTCGATTTTTCCGTCGGCTCCGAGAATTTTTTCGTCGGCGCAAACGTTGACGATCTCGCCGACCGTGCATCCCGTTTTTTCATCAAAGGAAACGAGCCGGCATTCCAGAGAAACGGGCAGTTCCCGGATCAGGGGAGCATCGACGAACGCGGCTTTTTCCGCGTGAAACCCCGCTTTTTCCAGTTTGTGTTTTTCCGAATTTCCGGAAACGAGCCCGACGTAATCGCACCCGGAAACGTTCGCCGCATCGGCGAAAGCGACCGTGAACGCCTTTTTCAGCAACAGATTTTTCGCCGTCTTGTGTTCGGGGGCGATGCAGACTGCGATCTGATTGGTGTCGTGTATCCCGCCCCACGCCGCATTCATCGCGTCGGGGCGGTTTTCTTCGTCGAACGTGCCGACGATCAGGACCGGCATCGGGAAAAGCCAGCTTTGCGGACCGAAATTTTTTCGCATCGATCAAAATCCTCCTTGCTTCCGGTTGTACAAGACGGCGCGCCGCGTCAAGATTTCCGCAGCGCGAAAAAAACGATCAAAAGCAATCCCGCAACAAAGACCGCCGCCCACAGCGCAGGGTCCGCCGAAGCGAAAAGCGCGCGGTCGAAAGACGCCTGACCGAGCGGGATGTCCCGCGCTTCCAGAAAGCGGGAAATGCGTTCGCCGAATTCCTGATGGACGGCGACAGCAAGCAGTGCGCCGGCGAGCAGTGCGAGCGCGGCGATCCTGCCGTGCGCGAGCGACGCCAGTGCGCCGAACGGTCCGAGCCGTCCGAGCGCAAGTCCCGCGCCGCAGAGAATGCCGCCGACAAGCGATGGTCCGAGAAACGACGCGGGAAACGAGATGCGCGGCATCCACCCGAAAGCGATGCCGATGCGGCAAAAAACGAGCGCGAGGAGCAACGCCCATAAAAAGCAGAGCATCCGGTTTTTGTCGCGCAGCGCCAGAGCGTTTTTAACGAGGTCGGGATCGGCGAATCCGGTCAGCGACAGCGTCGCTCCGAGAAAAATGCCGAGAAGGAGGGCGCGGGCGACGAGCGCGTTGCCCGATGCGGCGCCGAGCAGGTAAAACACATTCATTTGCGGGAGTCCTTTCCGGTTTTGGCGGCGGATTTTTCCGTTTCCCGCGCCGTGCCTCCGGAGGATGCTCCGGCAAAAAGGACGCTCAAAAAGACGGCGGCCCCCAACGCGGCGGCAAGAAAGACCCAGCTTCCCGCCGACAGCAACGCGCATCCGGTCAGATGGCCCCAGAGCGTGTCGCCGGAAACGAGAATGCCCGTCATAACGAGAAAACCGCCCGCAAGACCCCCGATGAGCGCGAAAAAGATGCCGCCGTCGCCTTTGAAACGGAAATTTCCGGAAACGAGCGCGACGAGCAGGGCGCCGACGAAAATGCCGAGCAACAAAGCGAACTGTCCGTCGAAATCCGGTTTTTCACACCACCAGGAGTCGGCGAGAAAATTTTTCACGCAATTGCCCGCTCCGACGAATGCGTCGAAAACGCCCGCGCGGGCGCCGAAAATCCCGGCTCCGAACACCAACGCCGCGGCGAGCAGCGTCCCGCCGATGAAAAAAGGACATTTTCCGGAAAAAAGTTTCATAAAACGCCGCCTTTCCGGTGTAAAAAATCTTTCGTTTCTCCGATCAGCGGAACGATCTCCGGGACGCCGTCGAGCATCAAAGCGAGTTTCGGAAGCAGATCCCGCCGGATGGCGATCCGGTAGGACTCCGCGAAATTCAATTCGCGGAACCATTGAAGTTTCGCCGCGAGAAAATCGGTGACGGAGCGCATTTGCCGGTGATCGGCGGAGCGGTGTTCGCGAAGCGCGGCGAGGATTTCGGGAGAGATCTTCTTTTTGTCCGAAAGCGAAAACGTTACCTGCGGATCGTTGCGAAAGGAAAAAATGACGCGGAAAATGTCGATTTTGTCGGCGTCGCGGACTGCCTGTGCGATTTTTTGCGCGAAAGGCGACGGCGCATCGCCGATTTCCAGTTGATTGTGGCGGCGGATCGCGAAAAGGATCTCCCCCGCGGCGGGGTCGCCTGCCAGCAGACGGCGTTCTTCGCAGATTTCCGCCGAACGCACACCGTGGTCGAAACTTTCCGAATCGCGGAACGTCCGGAAACGGGAATACTGCTCGAACCGGGAAAGATCGTGCAACAGCGCCGCTTTTTCACCCGCCGCGAATTCCGCCGGAGAAAAATTTTCCGCCGTCATGATCTTCCGCGCGTCGGAAACCACGCGGAACGTGTGGGCGCGTTTCATCCGCAGATTCCGGCCGACGTCGTCGATTTTCGTATCGAACGTCGCGGCGAAGCGAGAAAAAAAGAGTTTGAGTTCCGAAATGTCCATACCGCATAACATATCACGGCCGGACGGGATATTCAAGTAAAAATCCGGACGATTTCCCCCTTGCAACGGACGCGCACGCGTGATATATTAACTTGAAAACAAAAGTGTTTCCGGAGACGGCATCGGATGGAAACGATCGCCGCGTCGCTTTGGACGCAGTTGGGACATCTTCCGGCGGGGGCGCGGATGCTTCCGCCGTCATCTTCGGGACCGTGGCGCGTACCGGAGCGGGGATGGTGTCTTTTCGGCGAAAAGACGGCGTTTTTTCTGGCGACGGACGGTATCCGGCGCCGTTTCGGAGCCGTCGCATTGCGCGAAAAGTTTCTGCCGGGATTTTTTTCCGGGGAAAAGTTTTCCCTGCCCCGCGGCGGAGTTGGACTTGCCGGGGAATGCAATGCCGTCAACGCGGCGGCGCTCCGGCGGCTTCTTCCGGGATGCGCGCCGTCGGCTCCGGGAGCGGTTGGGGGCGTCGAATTGATTTCGGCTCCGGAAGCGATCGGGGAAACCGGAAGTTTTCCGGTCGTCCTCGCGGAAAGGGAAAACTTCGGCGACGTATTGGATGCGGCGACGTTCGCCGCGTTTGAGAGCGGAATGAAACGCCCTTTCGGCGTCGGCGTCCGGGTGCGCGACGCGCAGGAGGCGGAAAAATTTTTCCGCGCCGGTGCGACGTTCGCCGTGCTGTCGGTGCCGGGGGCTCCGGCGGACGGACTCGACCGCGACGAATATGCGCCGCGCGTTTTTCTGACCGGAAACCGCGCGGTAGCGGTTTCGGAAAAGGATTTCGCCCAGGCGCGCTCCGTTGTCGGAGCGGCGCTTGATGCGGCGCCGGAAACGGCGGCCGCCGCCGCCGCGCACGGCGCGGCGTGGAGTCTGGAAATTTCCGCGCCGCTTTCGGAAGCGGCGCATTGGATTTTGGCGCGCGAATTGCGCAAAAAAGCGGCGACGCCGCGGGAATTGCGGTTCGCGCCGGAAGGAAAAGAAACTTCCGTACATGCGGAAATCGCCGCGTGTTACGGAAATTATCCGATAAAAACGGTTTTGGAGTAAACCGAAAACAAAACAAGGAGAAAGAAATGATGTCGTACTTTTTCACGCTCGCCGATGCCGCCCAGACCGCGATCCAGACCGCCGCTCCTGCGGCGGAACCCGCCGCGCAGGATGCCCCCGTGGCTCCCGCGGGCGGATTTCTCACGTCCTTCGGACCGATCCTGCTGATCATGATCGTTTTCATGTTCTTCATGTCGCGCAGTCAGAAAAAACAGCAGCAGAAACGCCAGCAGATGCTCGATTCCCTCGTCAAAGGTTCCGAAGTGATGCTCTCCAGCGGCATTTACGGCAAGATCGACGCCGTCGAAGCGGAAGCGTTTCTCGTCGAGATCGCTCCGGGAATGAAGATCAAAGTCGCCAAAAACGGCGTCGCCGGCGCGGTTGAAGACAAAAAGGAAGAAACGAAGTAATTATGGAAAAGCGTCCGCTCGTTTTCCGCACTTTCGTCGTACTGCTGGTGATCGCGCTTTTCGCGTTGGCGGTCTATCCGCTCACGGAACGTGATTACTACGAAGTTTTCACGGAAATGCTCGCCGATCCCGCCGATCCCGTCGCGCGCGGAGTGGTCGATGACGCCAAAAAACTGCAGGCGGCAAATCCACAGCTTTTCCAGTCGCAGGCGTTGCTCGAAGCCGCCGAGACCCGGCAGGTCGCGCTGGCGCCGTTGCTCAAAGACGCCAAAGGAGTTACCGACAACCGCGACGTGTTGAGCATGATCCGCAAAAACGCTTCCGGCAAGATCCGGCTCGGACTGGACCTCGCCGGCGGCGTCGAATTTTTCCTCGAACTGGATGACTCCGGCGCCTCCGACGAAGTCAAGGCGGATTTCAACCGTTACCGCGACATCGCGATCGAAACGTTGCGCAAGCGGCTCGAATCGCAGAAAATTTTCGAGGCGGAAATCTCCCCGTCGGGCGACAAATACATCGCGTTGCGGGCGCCCGTCGTTTCCAAGGACGAAAAACTCAAACTTCAGGAACTCATTTCGATGAGTGCGAAACTGCGCTTCCGGCTCGTCCACCGCGACAACGAAAGTCTGGTGCGCCGCGCCGCCGCCGCCGATCCCGAATTTTTCCGGCATCCGCAGAAATTCCGGGTGCGCGGGTATGAATTGATGCGCTGCGTCGCCACCGACCGCAACGGGAAACCCCGCATCGACTACTACTATGTCAGCGAAAAAGTCGAGATGGAAGGCAAAGACATCATCAAGGCGCAACCCGCCAAAAACGAATTCGGCCAGAAGTCGATCCAGATCCGCTTCAACGACCGGGGCGCCGCGGATTTCGCCCGCGTTACCGGAGAGAACGTCGATCGTCAACTGGCGATCGTGCTTGACGGAGAGTGTTATTGCGCGCCCAACATCAAAAACGCGATCACCGGAGGTTCCGCCGAGATCACCGGCAATTTTTCGGACGACGAGTTGAAAAATATTTCCGACGCATTGTCGGCAGGGAGTTTCCCCTTCGAGATCAAGGTCAAAGCGACCTTCGATACCGATCCGAAACTCGGCGCCGCCAACATCGCCAACGGCGTCTGGGTCGGGCTTTTTTCGATCCTCTGCGTGGCGGTCTTTATGGTGATCTACTACCATTCCAGCGGCTTCATCGCCGTGACGGCGCTGGTACTCAACATCATGCTGATCCTCGGAGCGATGGCGGCGTTCAACTGCACGCTGACGCTCCCCGGCATCGCGGGCATCGTGCTGACGATCGGGATGGCGGTCGACGCCAACGTGCTTGTCTACGAGCGCATCCGCGAGGAACTGGAATCCGGCAAAAGTCTGCGTCTGGCGGTGGATATGGGATTTTCCCGAAGTCTGCCGGCGGTGCTCGACTCCAATTTGACCACGTTGCTGACGTCCGTCATTCTGATGTACGTCGGGACCGGCGCGGTCAAAGGGTTCGCGGTGACGTTGAGCATCGGTATTCTGTCGAGTCTCTTTACGGCGCTTTTTGTGACGCGGCTGATTTACGACTATCTTTTCCGTTTCACGAAGTTCAACAAGATCACGATGCTGACATCGTTCCGCAACACGAAAATCGATTTCCTCGGTCATTACCGCAAGTCGCTGATCGTTTCGGCGGCGCTGTTGCTTCTGGCGCTGGCGATGCTTTTCGGACGCGGCCGCGACGTTCTCGGCGTCGATTTCACGGGCGGCACGACGGTAACGTTCAGTTACGCCCGGCAGATCCCGCAGGAAGCGGTCGAAAAGGCGTTGCTCGGCGCCGGTTACGAGGAACCGCAGGTCACCTATAAATTCAACCTCGGCGCCGGAAGCGACGAAAAGAAATCCGGGATCGACAACAACGGTACGCTCGAGATCCTCATCCGTACCGACCTTTCCGAAAAGAATGCCGGACACAGCCCCAAGGAGGCGATCGGCGAACTGCTCAACAAAACATTCCCCGACGCGAAATTTTCCGGCGGACAGGAAAGCAGCGTCGGCGGTCTGATCGGGTGGGAATTCACCAAGGCGGCGCTCTGGGCGGTCGCGCTTTCGCTTGTCGGCATCGGATTGTACATCGCGTTCCGTTTCGAGTACACATACGCGATGACCGGCGTGACGATGCTGCTCCACGACGTGCTGATCGTCATCGGCATTTATCTCGCGTGCGGCAGGACGATCTCTCTGAGCGTGGTCGCCGCGCTGCTGACGGTGATCGGTTATTCGATCAACGACAAGGTGGTCATTTTCGACCGCATCCGCGAAAACATCGCGCTCAACGAACGCGCCGCGTTCGGGGACGTCGTCAATGCGGCGATCAACCAGACGCTCAGCCGCACGGTGATGACCAGCGTGACGACATTCATCGTCGTTTTCATTTTGCTCATCGGCGACGGCGTCGCGATCAACGATTTCGTCCTGATCATGATGCTCGGCGTTGTTTTCGGCACGTTCTCGTCGATTTTCATCGCCGCGCCGACGCTTGCGAACTGGCAGAGCGTCCGTGCGAAACGCAAAGCGCGCCTTGCGCTCAAAGGAGGAAAATAAATGTTTGGCAATCTGGGACAGATGGCTTCTCTGCTCGGACGGGTCAAGGATATCCAGGCGGGGATCGCCGCGCTCAAAAAGGAACTTCCGGGGATGGAATTTTCCTCCGAGTGCGGCGGCGTCACCGCCGTCGTCGGCGGGGACTTTCAGCTCAAAAGACTGGAAGTCGCTCCCGGCGTCGATGCCGGCGCGATCGCCGGGAACGCCCGCGAAGCGGTCAACGGCGCGCTGGCTTCCGCCAAAGGAACGCTCGCCGCGCGGATGAAGGAAATTTCCGGCGGTATTGATTTGCCGGGGATCCTGTAAGGATTGCGGATGAAAAACATCGCCTATCCGCAGGAGATCGAAGAACTGATCGACCGTTTCCGGCAGTTGCCCGGCATCGGGCGCCGCGGCGCTGAACGGATGATCCAGTCGTTGCTGAAACAGCCGGTCCAGGAGCAGATCTCTCTCGGAAGGCTGATCGCTTCGCTTCCGGAAAAGGTGACGAAATGTCCGCATTGCGGCGCGCTCGCTTCGTGCGGAAATCTCTGCGCGGTCTGCGCCGACGATTCCCGCGACGCTTCGCAGATATGCGTCGTCGAAAATATGCCGCAGCTTTTCGCGGTCGAAGCGAGCCGCAAGTTCAACGGCGTCTATGTGGTTCTCGGCGGAAAACTCGATCCGCTGGCGTCGGAAAACGGGGAAAATCTCAATCTGAAAAACCTTTTCGAGCGTGCGGCGTCGCCCGCTGCGAAAGAGGTGATCCTCGCGCTGGGCGGCGACGTCGAAGCCCGGGCGACGGCGGCATATCTGGCGGAACAACTGGAAAAATACCCCGTCAAAGTGACCCGTCCGGCGCAGGGACTGCCCGCCGGGGCGAACCTTTCCTTCGCCGACGCGGCGACGATCGCGGCGGCTTTCGAGGGACGTAAATAAAGGAATTTTTTCGATGGCGGAAGAGATCAAACGTTATGTGCCGCGTGAAGAACGCGCCAATGTCCTGACTCATTTTCTCGGAGGAGTCGTTTTTCTTGTCGCGGGGATTCCGCTCTGGCGGGAGTTTTCGGATCGTGCATGGTCTTTGCGCGTCGGCGTCGCGATCTATTTCCTGACGATCCTCGGAATGTTTTTCGCGTCGGCGTCGTATCACTTCGCCGAGTCGGAGCGGGTGCGGCTCTTTCTGCGCAAGATCGATCATGCGGCGATCTATTTTCTGATCGCGGGCACTTATACGCCGATTTTCCTGGGGCCGCTGAAAACGCCTTACGGGCTGACGTTGCTGACGGCGCTTTGGGTGCTTGTCGCCGCGGGGACGGCGATGAAATTCACGTTGCCCCAGAAATACCACAAAATCGACCTCATCCTTTACGTACTGATGGGGTGGTGCGCGCTTTTGGATGTCGTACCGGTATTCCGCGCGTTTCCGCCGCGGGGGGTCGCGTTGCTTTTTGCGGGCGGCATTGTCTATACGGCGGGGATCGCGCTTTACGTGCGGCGCGCTCCTTTTGCCCATGCCTGGTGGCACGCGGCGGTTTTTTTCGGCGTTTTGCTTCATTTTCTGGCGATACTCTCGCTGGCGCAATAATCAAGGAAAGGAAAAAAAGATGTATCTCGGCAGGATCGTGGCGGTCGGACGGACGCTTTCGGGTCGCAATGCGGCGCTTTACCGGGTCTCCTCGCGGAGTTTCCCGAACCGGCAGGCGGTGGAAAACAACGGCAGGATCGCCGTCGTTCCCCGCCCCGGAGCCGAAGGCGATCTCGCCAAAAATCCCTATATCAGTTACAACTGTCTGCGCATCGCCGGCAAGGTCTGGGCGGTGGCGACCAACGGATCGCAGACCGATCCGATCGCCGAAAAAATCGATTCCGGGATGAATGTACGCGACGCGATCTCATTGGGACTGCTCGCATTGGATTATGAACACGATTCGCTCGACACGCCGCGCATCGTCGCGGTCGCGCATCTGACCGAACCGACGGGATTTCTCGGTATCATCCGCAAGGATGCGTTGCTCGTGCGGGAATTTCAGTTGAAACCGGGCGTGTTGCAATATCTTTCGACCTACGAGTGCAACCGCCCCTGCGATGAACAGCGCGACGAAAAATTCGACGCCGTTTGTTGCGACTGTGCGGCGCAATACGCGGTCGACGGCGGCGTTTTCGCCGGATTCGATCATCCGGTGACTTCGGCGGCGGCGCTGGCTTCGGACGGCGGATTTTCGCTCGGTCTGAAAATCGTATAGCGGACGATGGATCTCGGCGCGCTGGTCAAATCGGAGATTCCGGCGATCCGTTCGGCGACGGCGTCGGACGGACGGCTGACGCTGTACGTTTCCGACGGAGAAAAGATCCGCGTCCGGGAAGAACGTTTCCGTTATCCGTTGCTTCACGCCGAAGCGGATTTTCTCCCCGGCGCCGAAATTCTTTCCGGCACCGGGGAATTGAACCGGTTGAGTTTTTTTCCCGATGAAGCGCAACTCTCGGATGCGCTCGACCGCCTGAAAGAACGGGGGATCGCCCATTCCAAATGGCGCGACGCGCTGTCGGCGGCGCTTTTCGACAAAAAAATACGGTTTTTCGCCGGAATGAAGTTCCACGAACTTGTGCGGATGCAGCTGGATTTCGTCCGCGGCGCTTCCGGCGTGACGGTACAGCTTGCCGACACGCGGGGATTCCGCCGCACGATCGCGGGACGCGACGCGGGAAAAGTCCTCGCCGAAACGGCGGCGGCGATCCTCGAACGCGACCCCGACGTACTCGAAGGCGCGGAATTGACGTCGCGTTTGCTTCCGGAAATGCTCGCGCTCGCAAAAAAGGAAAAAGCCGCTTTTTCCGTCGGGCGCGGCGGGACGGCGTTTTCTTCGCGCCGGAGCCGTTTCGTCGCGGGCGGACGGGCGATCAACTGTACCGTTTACGACCTTCCGGGACGGCAGATCGTCGATCTCACCCAGCTGGCGCGGCTCTACGATGCGATCTACCGTTCCTTCGAGGATTTTTCTCCGGAAACGCTGGCGGAATATTTCCATATGCCGTTGCGGGGGATCGACGCCGTTCGCGCGCTCTGCGATATGTGGCTGCCGAATTTCTTTTACCGGGCGCATATCCTGCCGATGAGTCTGCAGACGGCGATCCTGCGCGGTTCCGGCTCGGCGCTGGATGGTTTTTTCATCGACGAATACGCGGCGGCGCGCGTCGCCGTGCCGTTGCCGGAAGCGCCGCGTCCGTTTGAAGGGGCGTTGACCCGTTCGGAGGAAACGGGGGTTTTTTCCGACGTGCTTCATTGCGACGTGCGTTCGCTTTATCCGTCCGTATTGCTGGCGGAAAACCGCGCGCCGAAACGCGACGAAAAAAATCTTTTCCTCGAAACGCTCGCCGCGTTGCGGAAGTTCCGGCTCGCCGCCAAAGACCGGAGCAAAACGGCCGCCGATCCGGTCGAAAAACGGGAAGCCGATGCGTTGCAGAGCGCATTCAAAGTCCTGATCAATTCCTTTTACGGTTATCTCGGTTTCGCGCAGGCGAATTTCAACGATTACGAACTGGCGGCGCTCGTCACGCGGCGGGGCCGTGAAATCATGTCGTCGATGCTCGATTTCCTCGCGGGCAAAAACTGCCGTGTCATCGAACTGGACACCGACGGCATTTATTTTCAACTGCCGGAAAACGTTTCCGGCGCGGAAATCGAAAACGCTCTGCGGCAAATGCTTCCGCCGGCCATTGAGATCGAATTCGACGGCGATTACGCCGCGATGTTTTCCTACAAAAGCAAAAATTACGCATTGCTCGGCCGCGACGGGACCGTTACGATCTCCGGCGCGGCGCTCAAGTCCCGCGCGCTCGAAGCGTTTCAGCGGGAGTTCATTTTCGACGCCGTTTCCGCGTTGCTGACCGGCCGTCCGGAAAGGATCGACGCCCTTTACGAAGAAAAAAAGCGCGCGATCTCCGAACGGCTTCTGCCGCTGGAAAAATTCGCCAAAAGCGAAGTGCTCGCCGATTCTCCGGAAAATTACCGCAAAAAAGTCGCTTCGGGCGCGACGCGGCGCAGCGCCGCTTACGAACTGGCGCTGGCTTCCGGAAACCAATACGCCGCGGGCGACCGGGTCTCTTTTTATGTGACCGGCGACCGCAAAAAAGTTTCCGTCGTCGACAACTCGCGGCTGCTTGAAAACGCACCCGCGGCACGCGACGAAAACATCGCCTATTATCTCGACAAACTCGACGCGCTCCGCGCCTTGTTTCTCCCCTTTGTGAAAGGTTCCGCTTTATGACCGCAAACGAGATCCTCGCTTCGCTCAATGAACAGCAAAGAGAAGCGGTTGCGACCGTTTCGGACGCCGTGCTCGTACTCGCCGGTGCCGGTACGGGCAAGACGCGGGTCATCACCTGCCGGATCGCCTATATGCTCGCCAACGGGATCCCCGGAGAATCCATTCTCGGGGTCACGTTCACCAACAAGGCGGCGCGCGAAATGCGCGAACGGCTCGCCGCACTGGTCGGCGGGGAAGCCGCCAAAACGGTAACGCTTTCGACGTTCCACAGTTTCTGCGGCAAGATCCTGCGCCGCGAGATCGGGCGGCTCGGTTATCTGCCGGGATACACGATCGCCGACGAAACCGATCAGTAGGGGATCTTCAAGCAGGCGTGCGGCCGGCTCGGGTGCAATTACGAAGGATTCCCCGCCGCCGAGACGTTCGGTCGCATCGGAAAATGGAAAAATCTCCTCGTCGTCCCGCGCGAAGCGCACCGCCAGGCGGAAACGCCTTTCGAGTCGACGGCGGCACAGATCTACGAGGAGTATCAGGCGATGCTCGAGGAGCAGAATCAGATCGATTTCGACGATATGCTGTTGCTGACCTGGCGGTTGTTTTCGGAATTTCCCGACGTGCTGGAAGCGTGCCGCGCGCGTTACCGTTATCTTCTGGTCGACGAATATCAGGATACCAATTTCGCGCAATACACGCTTCTGAAAATGCTCGGCGGCGAAAAGCCCGATCTCTGCGTGGTCGGCGACGACGACCAGAGCATTTATTCCTGGCGCGGGGCGGACGTCGGCAACATTCTCGATTTTCCCGACGATTTTCCCGGCGCGAAAGTAATCAAACTTGAACAGAATTACCGTTCGGTTTCCGCCATTTTGAACGCCGCCAACATGGCGATCGCTTCCGGAAGCGGCCGACGCCATTCCAAACAGTTGTGGAGCGCGCTCGGCGAAGGGACGCGCCCCCAATCCGTGCGGTTGGAAAACGCCGAGGAAGAAGCGAAGTTCATCTGCGAAATGATCCGGCAGATCCGTGCGGAAGAGCCCGATATGCGTTACAACGATTTCGCCGTGCTCTACCGCTCGAACCAACTCTCGCGGCAACTGGAACAGACTTTCCGCGTCGAGGAACTTCCCTACCGGATGTTCGGCGGTCAGCCGTTTTTTCAGCGTCAGGAGATCAAGGACGCGATCGCCTATCTGCGGCTGACCGTCAATCCGAACGACGACCAGAGTCTTTTGCGCATTCTTTCCGCGCCGCCCCGCGGACTCGGCGGCAAAGTCGTCGAAATGCTTAAAGAGCGTCGGAATGTCGATCACAAGCCGATGCTTTCGGGTTTCGGCGACAGCGCTTTTCTGGCGAAACTTTCCCGCGCCGCGCGGGAAAGCGCGACGGCTTTCGCCGCGGCGATCCGCCGCGCCGCCGAAGAATTTGCGCATCCGGGCGATCTCGCGGGAAAATGTACGGAATATCTGGAAAACGTCGGCTATTTCGGAGGATTGCAACGCATTTACAAGGACATCGAAGATTCCCGCCGCCGCCGGGAAAACGTCGGGGAATTCATTTCGGCGCTCGCGCAATTCGAGGCGCGTCAGGATCATCCCGCCATGCTTGAAGAATATCTCGACGGCTGTCTGCTGCTTGAGGAAAAAGACCGCGACGCCGGGGAAAACGGCGACGCCGTGACCCTTTCCACCGTCCACGCCGCCAAGGGACTGGAATTCCCCGTGGTCTTTGTCATCGCGCTGGAAGCCGGGGTCTTCCCCCACGAACGGGCGCTGGAAGAAGGTTCCGTCGACGAGGAACGGCGGCTTTTTTATGTGGCGATCACCCGCGCGAAACAACGGCTTTTTCTCTTGCGCGGAGCGCGGCGGATGTACCGCGGCGTGACGCGCCCCGCCCGGATCTCGCCGTTTCTCGCGCTCCTCGGCAACAGCGTCGAAACCAAAGAAAGCGGCGAATTGATCGAAAAGGCGAGCGAAGACGAATTGCGCGCCGCGTTCGCGAAAATTTACGCATCGTTCAAATGAAGGTGTTTTATGGACGTTTCCCCCGGTAAATTCCGCGCCCGGATGGCGCATATGGAAGAGGCCTTGCGCGTCGTGCTCGGCGCGCTTTTCGGAGGCAAACTCCCGCCCGATCGCGCGCTCAACGATTTTTTCCGCGCGCACCGCGGCTGCGGATCGCACGACCGCAAAATGATTTCCGGCGCCGTTTTCGCCGTCTGCCGCTACTGGGGATGGCTCCGTCTGCTCTGCGACGAAACGCTGCGCGCCGCCGTCGAAAAGGGAGAAAACGTTTTTTCCCGGCGCGAGATCGTCACGCTCGGGTGCGGCGCGCTTTTCATCGCGCACGAGGAAACCGAATCCCGGGAGGCGATGCGGCGCGAACTGGAATTGCCGGTTTTCGGCGACGCCGCCGAAGCCGAAATGCGCGCCGGAAAATTCGCCGCCGCGCTCGGCATCAAAAAAGAGTTTCCGCCGGAAGCGTTGTTGCCGGATTTCGTTTTGGAAAAAATGGACCCCGCATTGAATAAAACGGAGTTTTTGCGCACATTGATGCATCGTCCGCCGATGTGGTTGCGCGTCCGCGCCGCGCGCCGCGAAAAAGTTCTCGCGCAACTGCGCGAAAACGGCATCGGTTTCGAGGCGTCGCCGCAACTCGGAGAAGCCGTCGCCGCCGCGCCGTCGAAAGTCAATCTTTTCACGCTGACAAGTTTCCGCGACGGCGATTTCGAAGTTCAGGATCTCGCCAGTCAGGCGATCGGCCGCGTCTGCGGCGCCGTTTCGGGGCAACGGTGGTTCGACGTCTGCGCCGGAGCGGGTGGCAAAACCCTGCTCCTCGCCGAAATGATGCGTAACCGCGGAACGATCCTCGCCGGAGACGTCCGTCTGCGCGCGTTGGAGATCCTGCGGTTGCGCGCCCGCCGTGCCGGATACGGCAACATCGCCGTCAAAGTCCATGACGGCGCCGGATGGAAGGGCCGCCATCCTTTCGACGGCGTGCTCGTCGACGCCCCGTGCAGCGGGTCCGGAGTATGGCGCCGGAACCCCGGTTGTCCGTGGCGGTTCGATCCCGCGGAGATCGGCGGATACGCCGCGCGTCAGCGCGCCATTCTCGACGGATTTTCTTCCGCGGTCAAGTGCGGCGGCGTACTGGTCTATTCGACCTGTTCGCTTTTTCCGGAGGAAAATCAGGAGCAGGTCGCCGCATTCCTCGCGCGTCATCCGGGTTTCGAGTTGGAGGATTTTCCCCATCCGCTCACGGGGGAAGCGACCGGGGGAATGATGCTCGTCCAAGGGGAAAAGTTCGACTGCGACTGGATGTTTTCCGCCCGTTTCCGCCGCAAAGTGTAAGAGGAAAAATTTTATGGCTTCTTTTCATCTGGTGCTGGTCGCGCCCGAGATCCCGCAGAATACCGGGACCATCGGCAGGATGGCGGTTTCCGTCGGTTGCACGCTCCACCTCATCGAACCGCTCGGGTTTTCGTTGGAGGACAAATATGTGCGCCGCGCCGGAATGGATTACTGGCGTCATCTGGATCTGCGCGTTTACCCCGACTGGGAAACGTTTCTGGAAAAAAATTCACCGGAACGGTTGTTTTTCTTTTCCACGCACGGCGAAAAAGAATTGTGGGATGCGGAATACCGGATCGGCGATTATCTTGTTTTCGGGCGCGAATCGTCCGGTTTGCCCGAAGCGTTTTACCGGAAATACCGCGACCGCCTCGTCAGGATCCCGATGCCCGGGACTTTCAGCCGCAGTCTGAATCTCGCCAACGCCGCGTCCATCGCGCTTTACGAAGCGATGCGTCAGACCCGCGGCAACTGGTGAAGCGTCAGCGGACGATCCGCGAGATCAGTCCCTGCAACGCGAATTCCGTGCGCAACGTCCGTTTCCCGAGGGAAACTTCCGTGAAACCGTGTTCGCGAAAAGCGCGTTTTTCGGCGTCGGTGAAACCGCCTTCCGGACCGACGGCGAGCGTGGCGTTTTCCGCGAAGGATGCGGCTTCGCCCGCCGGATCGCCGAGCAGACGTTTGCCGGAAGCGATCTCTTCGAGATGTTCCTCGACGAAGGGTCTGAATGCCCGGAAAAATTTCACTTCCGGGAGCAGCGTGTCCCCCGCCTGTTCGAGCGCGAGCAGAAGTTCTTCGCGGATCGTTTCGGGCGCGAGACGCGGCGACGACCAGTAGCTTTTTTCCACCTTGAACGTGTGGATGAAGCAGATTTTTTTGATGCCGTTGGACGCCGCGCAATGAAGCACTTTGACGAGCGTCTGCGGACGGGGAAGCGCCGCGATCAAAACCAGCGGCGCGGGCGCGGGCGGTTCCTTTTCCGCCGTGAAGACGAGCCGGCACTGCGTTTCGTCGATCGCGAGGATCTCCGCCGTGCCGCACTTGCCGCCGAGGATGCCCGCTTTGCAGAGCTTCCCCGGCGTCGCGCGGATCACGTCATGCAACTGACGGCAACGGCGATCCGAGATTCGCGCGGTCCCGTCGGAAAGGAAATCCTTTTCCTCTAAAAGCAGCAGATTCACTTGACGGAATAGACCCAATCGCCGTTTTCGTCGCGCCGGTCGATCCCGGCGCCGTTGAAAACCGCTTTGTCGAGCAATCCGCCGACCTCGAAAGCGTCGCCGGACGCGCCGATCTTTGCCGCGAAATCCGCCGCGGAACCGGAAAAGCCGCGGTTTTTGCCGGAAAATTCACGGAGCGCGTCGGCGAGCGCAAGCACGTTGTTCGCCGCTTTTTTGTACGCCTGGACGCCCGGCTGGTGAAATGCGTTGATGTGGATGAATTCCGCGTAGATCGCGACCGCGCGTTCGTAGAGCGCGACGATCTGCCCCAATTCAAATTCGGAAAGTTTCGCGATCTTGACCATGATCGTCCGGCGGTTTTTCCGGCGCAACGCGCGGTTGAGCCCCGCGAGGAACCCGTGCAGGTAATCGCCGATACAGACTTGGTCGCCGACGGGGATCCTTTCCGCGTCGGTTAGAACTTCGATGAACGTCGCGAAAAAGTCGTCGCGTCCATCGTTGAGCTGCTGGATGAAAGCGTGCGCGTCGGTGCCGCCTTTGTTGCCGAAAACGTTCAACCCCTGATGGACGACGTTGCCGTCGAGATCAAGTTCCTTGCCGAGACTTTCCATCACCAGTTGCTGGAGATAGCGCGAAAGCAGGATGAGCCGGTCGCTGTAGGGTACGATCACCATATTGCGGTCGCCGCGCCCGTTTCCGGCGAGATACCACGACGCCGCGAGGATCATCGCCGGATTGGCGAAGGGATCTTCGGCGCGGGTCCACTCGTCCATCGCGCAGGCGCCGGCGAGAAAACGCTCGAAATCGATCCCGCAGAGCGTCGCGGGAACGTGTCCGACGATGCTGGTTTCGCTGGTGCGTCCGCCGATGGACTCCGCCATCTCGAAAACGGCGAGGAAACGGTTTTCGCGGGCGTGCTTGTCGAGGTCGCTGCCTTTCATCGTGATGGCGACGGCGTTGGCGCCGAAATCAAGTCCGCGCGCCGCATAGACGGCTTCCATCGCGATCATATTGTTTTTCGTTTCGCGGGTGCCGCCGGATTTGGAAATCACCAGCTGAAGCGTGGTTTCGGGATCCATCACCTGCATCAGATCGACGAATTCCGCCGAATCGGTGTTGTCGAGGAAATAGACTTTGAGCGCGCCGCAACGGCGGTCGGAAGACAATTCATTCCAGTAAGGACCGTTGATCGCGAACTGCATCAACTGCGGTCCGAGCGCCGAACCGCCGATGCCGTTGACGACCAGCGCCTCGAACTTTTTTCCGGTGCCGGAAAGGATCCGTCCTTCGCGGACGCCGGCGCTGAAACGTTCGACTTCGGCGAAGAGTGCGCCCGAAGTGTATTCCGCACGGTCGCCGAAATGGGTCACTTTGCGGTTTTCGTCGGGGTTTTTGATCTCGCCCGCTTCGATCTTTTTCATTTCGGACGCGGCGGCGGCGAAACGCGGCGCCATCGCCTCCAACTCGGCGGCGGAAAAGCCCATTCCGGAAACATCGAGCGAAAACCCGCTTTCCGGTTCGATCAAGAGCGGCTTGAACATTTTTTATTCCTCGATCTGGTCGGCGATCGCGTCCGCGATCGTATAGTTGGCGGTCACCATCTGCACGTCGTCGAGTTCTTCCATTTTGTCGACCAGGCGCAACACCTGGGCGGCGACTTTGGGATCGGTCAATTCGACCGTCATTTCGGGACGGCGGGTCACTTCCGCCTCGTCGGTGGCGATGCCTTTTTCCTCGAAAAGTTTCACGAGCGTCTCGAAATTTTCGGGAGCCGCCCAGACTTCGGCGACGCCGTCTTCGACCGTGAGGTCTTCGGCGCCCGCGTCGAGGACGATTTCCATAAGTTTGTCTTCGTCGGCCCATTCGCCGGAGATCACGAAGTGCGCCATCCGGGTGAACATACGCGCCACCGCGCCGCTGCCCGCCATATTGCCGCCGTTGCGGTCGAAGACCATGCGCACATCGCTGATCGAACGGTTGTGATTGTCGGTCAGGCAGTCGACGAGCACCGCGACGCCGCCCGGAGCGTATCCTTCATAGACGATTTCCTCGAAGGTGACGTCGCCGAGTTCGCCGAGGCCTTTTTTGATCGCGCGTTCGATATTGGCGTTGGGCATGTTGACCGCTTTGGCGGCGGTCAGCGCGGCGCGGAGCGAGGGGTTGGCGTTGGGGTCTCCGCCGCCCATTTTCGCGGCGACCATAATCTCTTTGCCGATGCGGGAAAACGCCTTGCCTTTGACTTTATCGGCGGCTTCCTTTTTGTGCTTGATATTCGCCCATTTGCTGTGTCCGGACATCGTAACTCTCCTTTTGCTGTATGGTTTGCAGAAAAATCGCTCTTTTATACTCATAATATAACACGCGAAACCTTTTCGCGCAAGGGACGGCGGATTCTTTTGACAAATTCCCGCTTTCGCGGTATATTAAAAGCAACCTTTGATTTTCACTTCGGGGAGGGAAAAATGCTTCTTTTTCTCGGCGGGATCGCCTTGCTGATCGTCGGTTATTTCACCTACGGAAAAGTCATCGAAAAGATCATCGGTCCGGACGACCGGAAAACCCCCGCCGTGCGTTACGCCGACGGCGTCGATTATATGGTGTTGCCCCCCGGGAAGGCGATGCTTATACAATTGCTCAACATCGCCGGTATCGGGCCCGTCATCGGCGTCATTCTGGGCATCAAATACGGCACGGCGGCGTTCTGGATCATTCCCGTCGGCAACATTTTCGGCGGCGCCGTTCACGACTTCGTCGCGGCGATGATGTCCATGCGCGCCGGCGGCGCCAATCTGCCGGTGCTGATGCGGCGCTGTTGCGGACGCACGATGTACGCGGTGATGACGATTGTCATGTGTTTTCTTTTGCTTCTTCTGGTCGCCGTTTTCATCAACGTGCCAACGCAGTTGATCGACCGCGGGATCTTCCCGCAATTCGCGGTCGATTTCTGGATCGCGATGGGCGTGATCTTTCTCTATTACGTCGCCGCGACGTTTTTCCCGATCGACCAGATCATCGGCAGATTTTATCCGGTTTTCGGGGCGCTGCTGGTGCTGGGGAGCGCGGCGATCCTCGTCAAGCTGCTCTGCGACGCGGGCGCGGATCCCTCGTTGCTCACCGAGGGCACCGGATTCCGGGAAAATATGTACGCCGCCGACGGGCGGAGCCCGAATCCGATCCTGCCGATGCTTTTTGTAACGATCGCCTGCGGGATCCTTTCCGGATTTCACGCGACGCAAAGTCCCATCGTCGTCCGCACGCTCAAAAGCGAAAAGTACGCGCGTCCCTGCTTCTACGGCATGATGGTCCTCGAAGGCGTCATCGCGATGATCTGGGCGGGCGCGGCGCTGGCGCTCTACAATCTCCGACCGGAATTGATGAAAGCCAATCCCAATTACGTTTTACCCGAGATCACCGGACATTTTCTCGGAGGACACATCGGGCTGGTGACGATCATCAGCGTCATCGTCCTGGCGATTACTTCCGGCGACACGGCGATGCGCAGTCTTCGTTTGAGCATCGCGGAAATCGCCCGCATCCCGCAGAAAAAATTCATCAACCGGGTGATCCTGTGTCTGCCGCTGATCGCGATCACGGCGGGGTTGCTCTGGTGGTCGAACCGCGACACCGGGAGTTTCAACATCCTCTGGAATTATTTTGCCTGGGGCAATCAGGTACTCGCGGCGATGACGCTGACGGCGGCGACGGTATGGCTCGTTTCGCTGAAAAAAACGGCGGTCGTCACTTTGATCCCCGGCATGTTCATGACCTTCATCGTCACGAGTTACATCCTTTGGGTCCGTCCGGGGCGCGGCAACGGCGCCGTCGGATTCGGAATGGATCTGCATATTTCCTATGCCGCCGGCATCGCCGCCGCGGTCATCGCCGCCGCCGCCGCGGTCGTCGCGGGGCTTCGCAAACGCCAACTTAACGACCCCGACTGGATCGGGAAAAAATCTCACAAATGAAAAAATTTCTGCGTTACTTTTTCGTCGATCACTTTTTCGCGACGCTGTGGAGCGTGATCGGAATCGTCGTTATCATCGAGGGATATCTCCTGATCCGCGACCTGTCGCGGGAAATCGCCTCGCGTCCCGTCAAAGTCGTTTTCCGCGCCGTCGGCGAGTCCGACTGGTTCACGATCCGCACGGACGGCAGCGCCGATTTCGTCCGGGAGGACGACGGCGGAAAAAAATAAACGGCTTGACTTCCGATAAATTAAGTTTTATATTAATTTCGCGCGGAAAAAACGTGCGCTGAAAAAAGAAACGTTCTTTTTTTCGGGGAAGAGGAGCCCCGTAAAAGGAGCGTCGGCGTCATCGCCCGATGACGTGTTTTCCGCCGCGTCCGCGCAACGGGATGGCTCCGGGGTCGCGATTCCGGAAAAAAGACCGAGCCCCATCGGTCCGCCATCCCGTTTCTTCTTCCGGAGCGCGCCGCGTCAGAAAAATTCGACGCGGTAAGGCAGCGATTCGAGAAACGTCCTGCCGTAACTTTTGCCGACGAGCCGCGGGTCGAGGACGGTGATGATGCCGCGATCGGTGCGGCGCCGGATCAGTCGTCCGACGCCCTGGCGGAATTTGAGTACCGCTTCGGGCAGGTTGTATTCCCCGAAAGGATTTTTTCCCTGGCGCCGGATGCGGTCGATGCGCGCGGCGATCAGTGGATGCACGGGGACGGCGAAAGGCAGTTTGGTGACGATCACCTGACTCAATGCCTCGCCGGGGACGTCGACGCCGGTCCAGAAACTGTCGGTGCCGAAAAGCACTGAATTGACGTCGCGCTTGAATTCCCGGAGCATCTGATAGCGGGAAAGTTCCCCTCCCTGAATGAGCAACCGCCAGTTTTTTTCGGCGAAAACGTCGCGGAGTGCGTCGGCGCACCGGCGCATCTGACGGTAACTGGTGAAAAGGACGAAGCATTTTCCGTCGGTGTCGGAGATGAGACCGGGCAGTTTTTCGATGAGCGCGTCGGTGAATTCTTCCGTCGAAGGGTCGGGGAAGCGGCGGACGACGCGGAAACGCGCCTGTTCCGGGTCGAAAGGGGATTCGAGCCGCAACGATTCCCCGTTGGTGAAGCCGGAACGCGAAAAGAAATGGTCGAAATGTTTCTGTACGGTGAGCGTCGCACTGCAAAGAATGACCGGAAAATCCTGATTGAAAAGGATTTGCGACAATTCTTCGGCAATGTCGAGAGGGGTGCCGTGCATCGTGATCTGGTCGCGTTCGTTTTCGATGTAATAGACGGCGTCGGCGCGGCGGCGGCTCCGGAATTCATCGACGGCGTCGAGGATCTCGCGGCAACGACCGACGGCGCTTTCGAGTTCGGTGCGGAATCCGGGGTCGTCTTCGTATTCGAGTTGCGCCGAAAGCGCTTCGACGAGTTCGCCCAGTTGCGTCCGGAAGCGGCCGGAATCTTCGACGTCGCGGACGATGGGCAATGCGCTTTCTCCCGTTTGCCGGAGGAGCGTTTCATAGGGGGCGAACCAGCCGTATGCCTCGTCGCGGACGGCGGCGACGGCGCCGCGCAGTTCCGCTTTGGAGCCGGGACGCACGAGCAATCCGCGGGCGTTTTCCGGATTGTAAAGTTTGTTGAGCGTATGGATGACGCCCGCTTTGGACAGGTGCAGACCGAGCCGTTCCGCGGCGTTGTCTTCGATCGTATGGGCTTCGTCGATGAGTACGGCGCCGTAGTTGGGCAGCAGCGTGCCCGCGCCGCCGTCGCCGCAGCGCATCGCAAGATCCGTGAAAAAGAGTGCGTGATTGGCGACGACGATGTCGGCGTCCTCCCATTTTTTCCGTGCCCGCATATAAAAGCATTCGCGGAAAAATTCGCATTTCCCCCCCAGACAGTTGCCGGTCTCGCAACAGACGAGGTCCCAGACGGCGGGATCGACGCGGAAATCCGCATTGTCGCGTTCGCCGGACGCGCCGTTTTCCCTCGCGGCGCGGCGCCTCGCGCGGCCGCCGACGAGGGACGCCGGCG
>JAKSOG010000090.1 GCA_024405715.1 Victivallaceae bacterium
ACTGGTGCGTGACGGGAAATCTGACGGAGGAGCAGTTTGCCGAAAAGTTCCCCGATTACTGCAAATTCGTCGATGATTCGTTTATGAACCGCGTCGTCAATATCTGCAAAAAATACGGCGACCGCTTCGACTCTTGGGATGTCGTCAACGAGAGCGCCGTCGACACGATGCCGCGCGAGTATCTCGGGGGCGCGCCGCGTATGGTGCCGGGCGGCAAAATCACCAAAAGCATCTACGGCGCGATGCCGGGCGATTACGTCTACCGGAGTTTCAAGATCGCGGCGGAAAATCTGCCCGACCGTGCATGGCTTAACATCAACGATGTGCCGTACCAATATAAAAACGCCCTTTACGTCGAGCAGATCAAAAATCTTTTGAAACGCGGCGCGAAAATCGATGTCATCGGTTGCCAGATGCATATTTTCCGCGCGTCCGATACCGAAGCGATCGCCAAAGGCGAGGGGGAATTGAAAGGCGAAGCCGGCGATCAAAGTCCCGCCATGGTGCGCTCGACGATGGAGCCTTTGATGGAGATCGGGAAACCCCTCCATTTGAGCGAGATCACCATTATGGCGCCGGGCAACGATGCGCGCGGCGAAGCGATCCAGGCGGTGCTTGCCTACAACTTGTACCGGTTGTGGTTCAGTTTGCCCGCGATGAGCGGCATCACCTGGTGGAACACGGTCGATTTCCGCAGTCACGCCGAATGTTTCCCCTCCGGCATCCTGCGTGCCGATATGAGCAAAAAGCCGGTTTACTTTGCGCTCGACGACCTCATCAACCGTCAGTGGAAAACGAAATTGACCGTCCAGGCCGGCAAGGACGGCAAAATTTCTTTCCGCGGATTTCGCGGAACTTACCGTTTGACCTGGCGCGACGCCGCGGGCAAATTGCAGGAAAAGACCGTCGAACTCGAATAGCCGGAACGATCCGGCGAACATCCTCCGGTTGTGGAAGGTCGGGATCCTGATCGGAACGAACATCCGTTTTTCGGTGTTCCCAAAGATCACCACCTTGACAACGACCGGAGGATGATTTATATTTTCCGCAGGGATATTGCAGGCGGAACCGGATCGCGAAAATTTTTCGCATACGGAACGCCGTTTCGGATACGGATCATACTTTTTGATTCCTTTGGAGAGGGGAAACAAGATGAAAAAAATTCTGGTTTTTGTGACGTTGTTTATGTTGTCCATGGCGGCTTTCGCCGAGATCCGGATCTACTGCGGTTGGAGCACGAGCAGCAGTGACTGCGTTTATACCTACAGCGAGCATCGCGTCTATCGCGGTTGGAGTACGAGTTCGAGCGATTGCGTTTTGACCTACAGCCAGGGGCGCATTTACCGTGGATGGAGTACGAGTTCGAGCGATTGCATCGCCACTTATGAAAACAATCGGCTTTACCGCGGTTGGAGTACAAGTTCGGGCGACTGTGTCGCAACTTGCGAAAACAACCGTTTTTACCGCGGTTGGAGCACGAGCAGCAGTGACTGTTTTGCGACTTTTTGCGACGACCGCATCTATCGCGGTTGGAGTACGAGTTCGAGCGATTGCGCGATGACGGTTTCGGACGAACCGCCGACCGCGGTTTTGCTCTATCTCGCCTACCGCCATATGGGGCTTTAGACTTTCCGCTTTTCGCGGATCGCTCCCGCGGCGCATCGTTTCCCGGACGGACGTCTTTCCGGAATTTTTGTGTCCTATCGTCCGGTGCGGGATTGCATTTGCCGGAATGAGAAAGTAGATTATGTGCGGCGGTCGTTGAAAAATTCGGCGTACCGTATCCGTTCCCGCAGGTGTTTACCGTGAAAATCTTCAATCGACAGGAGCGCGTTATGCAAAATCAAATTTCCGTTTCACGATGCGTTTTTTCAAGAGCCGGCAAGGCATTGGGCTTGGTTCTGGCATTCGCCGTCGCGTCGTCGGCGTTGTTCGCCGCGGAGCGGGCGGCGTACTCCGCCGATGAACTCGCCTATTTATCCGCGACCGAACAGATCGAGTTGTTCAAAAAAGGAGTGATTACTCCGTCCGACGTTTTGGAAGCCCAGATCGCCCGGGTGGAAAAATACAACGGCCGATACAACTCCGACCGCCATGACTTGAAGGACGAATTGTATGTTTTCAACGCCGGAAAAGTCAATGCTTTGACCTTCGACAATTTTGCCGAAGCCCGCCGGCTTGCCCGCGAAGCCGGAAAGCGTTACCGCGAGGGTACCGCGCGGAGACTGGAAGGGATCACCGTCGGGGCGACGGACGACCTCGCCGTCATCGGCTGGCCCGTGGATATGGGCTCTTTGCTGATGAACGACGCCGCTCCGTCCGATCACGACGAGGAAATGACGGCGCGGCTTCGCGCCGCAGGCGCCATATTCGTTTTTCAAACGACCGTTCCGGAATTTTATATGAGTTCGATGACCTGGTCGCGTCTTTACGGATTGAGCCGCAACCCATGGAATCTCCATTACGGCGTCGGCGGTTCCTCCGGCGGATCGGGAGCGGCGCTCGCCGCCGGATTCTGTACGCTCGCCACCGGTTCCGATATGGGCGGTTCCATCCGCATTCCCGCCGCAATGAACGGGCTCTACGGTTTCAAGCCGCCGTTGGGGCGCATCCCCTGTGCGGAATGTGCTTATATCGTCTACGGTCCTTTGGCGCGCACGTTCGACGATATGGTGCTGATGCAGGACGTTGTTTGCGGTCACAGCGATTTCGTCCACGCATCACTGCGTCCGAAATTGGACTATCCCGCGGAATATGCTCCGATCAAGGGGGAAAAAATTGCGGTCGCTTTTATGCGCGGATGGATCCCGTACGGGTGCGACGCCGACGTGGACGCGGCGATGGATTCCGCCGTGCGGGCGCTGAAACAAACGGGCGCGGAAGTCGAGGTCGTCGACCTGGGGTGGAAGTGCGCGGATCTGCTCCCGGTCTATTTGAGCGGGATCATGTCCACCGATGTCTACAAGGGCGTGCTCGTCCTCAAGGGGCATGAAGACGTCACTTGCCCGTATGTCAATGTGTTTTTGGATTTCGGCGAAAAAGCGGGTCCGGTAAGTCTTATGGCGGCGGGGGGAATGCTTTCCCGGTTGCATTCCCAGTTGCAACGGGAAGTCTTTTCCAGGGGGTGTTCGGCTTTGATCATGCCGACGATGACGACGCCGCACGTTCCCGCCGATTTTGCCGTCAAGCCGGATATTATGGCGGATTTGAACGGGAAACCGGTCGGCGCGCTGGATTTTTGTCTGACTCCGATATGGAATCTCGCCAACAACTATCCCGTCGTGAACGTTCCCGTCGGGCTTTCTTCCCGCAATGTACCCGTGGGCATTCAGGTCATCGGCAATACGTTTGATGATTTGGCGGCGTTGCGGGTGGCATGCGCATTGTCGAAACAATTCGAGCCGCTCTACCGGAACGGGAAATTCCCTGATTTCCGGGACGATCCCGCCGTGCGTTAGCGTGATTCGCGGATGCCGAGGAAACGGCAGGCGTTGCGGAAACAGATTTTTTCTTTGTCCGCGTCGGGGATATCCAGTTTCAGGATCTCCCCGATCGCGCGCTTCTGGCTTTTGCTGGGGTAGTCGCTCCCCATCATGATCCGGTCCACCCCGTAGGCGTAAATCATTTCGACGAATTTGTCTTCCCGCAAAAAGGGTAACGTGCTGGAAGTGTCGAACCAGACGTTGGGGCGTCCGGCAAGATGTTCGCGGGCCTCGTCCCACGCCAGATATCCGCCCATATGCGCCGCGATGATCCGCAATTTCGGAAAACGCTCGGCGACGCGCGCCAGCCGGAGCGGCTTGGAAAAGGTCAGTTCCCGGTCTCCGAGATGCACGAGCATCGGGATGTCCCGCATTTCCAGTTCTTCATACATTTTCATCGCTTTCGGAGCGTCCAGATCGAACCGCTGGAAATCCGGATGCAGTTTGACCCCCTGCAATTTCAGCTGGGGAAAACGGTCCAATTCCGCCTTCCAGCCGGGGTTGTCCGGATGCAGGGTGCCGAAGCCGATGAAAGAACGCGCATCGGCGGCGACCCGTCCGGCGATGAAATCGTTGACTTTCTGCATCTGCTCCGGCTTGGTGGCGGAAGCGAAGATCACGCACTTGTCGATTTTGCTTTCTTCGCGACTGGCCTGAAATTCGCTTTCCGTGCCGGTGCATTCCCATTGGAATTGATAGTGGTCCTCCAGAAAACGGATGGCTTTTTCCAAAATTTTTTCGGGAAAAATATGTACGTGAACGTCGCAAATTTGCATCGTAATCTCCATAACGTTTCGCCGACAGTATGAAACGGCGCCCGGAACGGGAAATCGGTCGGATAATATAATCCGTCCCCCGATGCTTTTCAAGCATACGGCAGTTGCGACGGCGAAAGGGGGCGCGGTTGCCTTTTCCGGTTTCGCGTGCTATATTGTGCAGATGTGCTTTATGGTCGCAGGAGAGAGAGAATGCCCCGTTCGCGCCGCAACACCTGGATTTATTTCCCGCTTGTCGGAGTTACGCTTGTTTACTTTTGCGCGTGTCTGCAAAAAGTGATCGTCCCCGGCGCGACGTTTTCCGATATCCAGTCGCTTTTTCATCTCGGAATAGCGGACACCGTCCGGCTCGGCGCGGCATTCTATTTCGTTTACGCCTCTTTGCAATTGGCGGCGGGGCCGCTCGCCGACCGTTTCGGCGGTGCCAAAGTCGTCGCAGTTGCCGGATTCATTTTCGCCGCCGGATCGTTGATCTCGGCGCTCGCCGTTTCCGGAGAATGGCTGTTGGCGAGCCGCATCATCGTCGGTGCGGGCGCGGCGATGATGGCACAGGCACTTCTGGAAATGACTTCCCGCATCGCCGGAGAAAAACTGCCGGTCGTTTTCGGCGTCGTGACGATGCTCGGCTATTCCGGTTCGATCATCGGCACCACGCCTTTCATCGCGGGCGTGGCGGCGTTCGGCTATCGCGCGATGATGATGGCGGCGGCGGTGCTTGCCGGGATCGCCTACGTCTTGCATTTAGCGGGGTGTTCTTCCGGCGTTGCGGGGGAGGGACAAAAAAGGGCTCCTTTTTCCATCGCCGGATGGTTCCGGTGTTTTACCCGGCAAAACATTCTCTTCTTTTTCGCAATGGGGATCCCGTTTGCAACGACATTTTCCTTTCTGACGATCTTCGGGAAAAAGTTCCTTGAAGATTATGCGCGGATGACCTCGGCGCAGGCGGGCGCGATCCTTTTCGGAATGACGCTCGTCGCCGCCGTCAACGGCATCGTCGCGGCGGTCGTTTCCCGCCGTTTCGGAAACAATCATTTGCTGATCATGCGGTGCAGTTCCGTCGGGTCGTTCATCCTGACGATCGCGTTGAGCGTTTTGCTGGCGATGCGATGTCATTCGCCATTGCCGATCGGCATCATCGCGCTGATGCTGGCTTCCACGGGTAACATCCTGCCCGTTTACGCCGCATATCTGCGCGAAAACAACGATCCGAACTTTTTCGTGACCGTCAACAGCATTATGAATGGATGCGCCTATGTTTTTACGTCGTTCGCCGCCTGGGGCGCGGGGAAACTGATGGGATTTTTTCCGCAGGAAAATGTCGGCGGCGTTCTGCGGTGCGGGGAAAACGCATATCTTGCGATCGCACTGGGGATGGTCCTTTTTTCCACCGTGTCCGTCGCTTGCACGTTTGCCCTGCGTCCCCGGAAAAAAGCATAACGGATCCCCGCAAAAAACGCCGGATTTTATCCGCTTTTGATAACTTTTTCCGCTTTTACCCTATTGTAAAAATCACAATCGGAACTACTGTATATGCGGAACAGAAATCCGTTTTTCCCTATTCATCAACCCAAAAAGGAAAAATTATGCTGAAAAAACTTTTCGTTTTCGCCTGTTTGAGCGCGACCCCGCTTTTCGCCGGTCACGACATTCACAACGCGATGTGGCTTCACCCCGAACATCTCGACTACTCCATCGCCGACGCCATCAGAATTTCCGAAGAGGCGGGCGTCAAAAAGCATGCCGTCATCCTCCATATCGATCCCGCCTCGAAGGACCCGATGAGTGCGGTGGAACTTTCCGCCGCCGCTTTTGAAAAAATGCGCGATGCGCTGAATGAAAAAAACATTACGGCGGGCATTTGGGTCGGTTGTATGCTCGGGCACGGCTGGGACGGGGAAATGGTCCCCGAATGCGGCTGGACCGAGATCGTCAACGAAACCGGCGTGACCGCGCATCGCGTCTGTATGCTCGATGAAAATTTCCGAGAATATGTGAAAAAATGTTTTATCCGCCTCGCCAAGACCCGTCCCGCGTTCCTTCTCATCGACGACGATATGCGCACGATCAACAATTCCCAGAAAGGCGCGGAATGTTTTTGCCCGCTTCACGTCGCGATCTACAATCAAAGGAGCGGTCTCGATCTTTCGGCGCAGGAGTGGATTCAAAAGGTCAAGACTTGTCCCGCCGACGATCCCGCCGTCAAGGTCTTCGAGGAAGTCCGGCGCGAAACGTTTCTCGGTTTCGCAAAAATGATCCGCGAAGCGATCGACACGGTCGATCCCGATCTGCCCTGCGGACTTTGCTGCAGCGGCGCCGAATATCTCCTGGGCGGGGAAGTCACGCGTATCCTCGCCGGAAAAAATCCTTCCTTTATGCGCATCAACAATGCCAGTTATATGGAAGGCGACCCCAAGTTTTTCCATGAATGTATGTTTCATACCGCCTACAAGAGCGACATCGCCCGCCCGGTCGACGTGCTTTTGAGCGAAGATGACACCTGGCCCCACAACCGTTTCAGCAAGTCGGCGAAAAGTTTTCACACTCATATCTGCGGGAGCATCATCAACGGGACCAACGGTGCGCTCGTGATGCTTTCGGATTACCGCAACCGCAATGACAAAGCCGTCGCCGCCTACCGCGCCGTCATGGGCGAACACAAGGGCTATTACGATGCGTTGCTTGAAGAAGTCAAGACCGTGAAGTGGCTGGGGCTTATGGCTCCGACGTTCCCCGCCGACCGATATTTCCACCCGGGGAGGGGGCCGCAGTATCTCATTCCCGATATGCAGATGTCGATGATGAGCCGCTACGGTTTCCCCTGTATGTACGGCAAAATTTCCAAAGATTTCGTCAACGTGCTTTCGACGGAAACCGTCGCGTTTCTGACCGACGAGGAATTGAAAACCGCGCTTTCGACCCGCGCGATCGTCGACGGCGGTGCCGCTTTGCTGATCGCGAAGCGGGGGCTGGCGGATCTTCTCGGCGTCACTCCCGTCGAACACCCCTACCGCGCCGGCTGGGCAGTCCCCGAAGGCAGTGAAGAAAAAATGCCGTTTTTCAACGATTTCACGTTGCCGTTGCTGAGTGATCCCGCCCCCGGCGCGAAAATGCTCAGCGGTGTGCGTCTGGCGACATTCCGGAATACCGGAGTCGATCATTTCGTCGCCCCGGGATCTTTTTTCTATCAGAACCGTCTGGGCGGCAAAGTGGTGACGCTCGCCGTCCGCGGCAACGGCGAGATCCTCAACATCATTGATCCGACGCGCAAGTTTTTCATCGCCGGAGCATTGCGGATGATCGACCCCGAAAGTCTTCCCGTTTTCGCGGCGACGGATCATGATGTCTGGATCAAAGTCGGCAAAAAGGAAGACGGCGGACTTCTCGTCGCGCTGGTCAATCTGAGCTTCGACGAATTTCGTCCGATCGAACTCGACGTCAACAAGATCCCCGCCAAAGTGAGTGTGCTCGGCAAAAACGGGCAATGGGAAGCCGTTGATTTTGAAGTCAAGGGCGATCATCGCATTTCCATCGCGGCTTCTTCGCCGTGCTACGAATTCGTCGCGCTGAAGCTCGAATAAAAGCAGGGTTTGCGTTCCCGTCCGCTCCGCAGCCCGGAGCGGATTTTTTTTATATTGATTCAGCGTAAAAAAACTACCGGCTGAGCCGGTATGTTGCCGAATAGCTTCAGCTTCAAGCAAAAAAGAAACTCCAATGCTATAGTAATGCAGGTTCGCCAAGTGCAACGCTATAGAAAGGAGTTTCACGTTGAGTACTGACAATCTATCACACACCAG
>JAKSOG010000091.1 GCA_024405715.1 Victivallaceae bacterium
ATGGTGCGCGGCGCGGGACTTGAACCCGCACATCTTTCGATACAGGAACCTAAATCCTGCGTGTCTGCCAATTTCACCAGCCGCGCACGAAAACGTCAGGGAATCACTGATTGAATTCCTGGGCTTTTAGGACGGCGACGAACGCCTCCTGCGGAATATTCACCTGTCCGATGAGTTTCATCCGTTTTTTGCCCTCTTTCTGCTTTTCCAGCAGTTTGCGTTTTCTTGAAATGTCGCCGCCATAGCACTTGGCAAGTACGTTTTTCCGCAATTGGCGGATCGTTTCGCGGGCGATGACTTTGCCGCCGACGGCGGCTTGCACCGCGATCTGGAACATCTGCGGGGGGATCGCCGCTTTGAGCCGTTCGGAAATCTCGCGGCCGCGTTCGTATGCCATATCCGCGTGAACGATCGAGCTGAAAGCATCGACCGGTTCTCCGTTGACCATAATGTCGAGTTTGACCAGTTTGCCTGGACGGTATTCATCGGGTTCGTAATCGAAACTGCCGTATCCGCGCGTGATGGTCTTGAGTTTGTCGTGAAAGTCGATCAATATTTCGTGCATCGGCATACTCGCGGTCAAAATGACGTGCCCGGCATCGACGCTGTCGGTCGAAGTGCAGACGCCGCGTTTGGTCATCACGAGATTCATCACGTCGCCGATATATTGCGACGGGACCATCAGACGGCATTTGATGAAAGGTTCTTCGATGCGTTCGATCCCGCTCGGATCGGGCAGATGGACGGGATTGTCGAGGTGGATGACTTCCCCCGATTTCATAAAAACGTGATAGATCACCGACGGGTAGGTGGTGATGATATCCATATTGTATTCGCGGCGCAACCGCTCCTGCACGATCTCCATATGCAGCAGACCGAGAAAGCCGCAGCGGAAACCGAATCCGAGCGCGGCGGAACTTTCCGCCTGATAGACGAATGCGGCGTCGTTGAGTTGCAGTTTCGCCATGCTCGCGCGCAACTGGTCGTAATCGGCGGTGTCGATCGGATAGATGCCGCTGAAAACCATCGGGCGCACTTCGACGAAACCGGGCAACGGTTTTTCCGACGGGTCGGCAACGTCGGTAACGGTGTCGCCGATCTTGGTGTCGGCGGGATCTTTCAAATTGGGGATGATGTATCCGACGCTCCCCGCCGTCAGCGCGTCGCACGCCTGCATCTGCGGGTGAAAGAAACCGACTTCCTTGATCTCGCTCGACAAATTGTTGCTGAAAAGTTTTATTTTCGTGCCGCGCCGGAAACTTCCCCGCCGGACCCGCACGAAATTGACCACGCCGCGGTATACGTCGTACTGCGAATCGAAAATCAGCGCGGCGCATCCCTTTTCGTCGGATTTTTCCGGCGGCGGCACGACTTCGATGATCTTTTTGAGCAATTCCGGCACGCCCTGCCCCGTCTTGCCCGAAACGAGCAACGCTTCTTCGCGCGGGATCGCCAGGATCTCTTCCATCTGCTGATAACACAATTCCAGATTGGCGGCGGGCAGATCCACTTTGTTGATCGCGGGGATCACGCGCAGATTTTCACGGAAAGCCAAACTCACGTTGGCGACGGTCTGCGCCTGCACTCCCTGCGTCGCGTCGATCAGCAGCACCGCGCCTTCGCAGGCGCTCAAACTGCGGCTCACTTCATAGGAAAAATCGACGTGTCCCGGCGTGTCGATCAAATTCAATTCGTAAGCGATGCCGTCGCCCGGATCGTATTTCATTTGCACGGGATGCGATTTGATCGTGATTCCGCGTTCGCGTTCGAGATCCATTCCGTCGAGCGTCTGCTCCTGCAAATCGCGACGGTCGACGGTGCCGGTCAATTCGAGCATCCGGTCGGCGAGCGTCGATTTGCCGTGATCGATATGGGCGATGATGCAAAAATTGCGGATATGCGATAATTCGGACATCGTTTCGTTTTCTTTCCGGGTATTCCGTTATAAAATACCACGGCGGCGGCCGCTTTTCAAGGCGAAGGCGCGACGCATTTTTTTATTTGCGCGGCACACGACTGCGCTGTATATTAAGTTGAAACCACTTTTATTACGGGAAAGGACTGTTTCTATGCTCAATGATTTCATCGCCAAAGCCGACGTGCTGGTCGAAGCGCTCCCCTATATCCAGAAATTCCGCAATTCGCTTTTCGTCGTCAAATTCGGCGGCAGCGCGATGGAAGACCCCCAACTGGTGCGCCGCACGATGTGCGACATCGTCATGCTCGAAGCCATCGGCATCAAGCCGGTGATCGTTCACGGCGGCGGCAAGGCGATCTCGGCGGAATTGAAAAAACGCAATATCCCCGTCAAATTCGTTTTCGGGCTGCGTTACACCTGCGCCGAAACCATCAAGATCGTCGATGACGTATTGCACAACACCGTGAACCGCACCTTGCTCGACCTCGGCAATCGGGCGGGCGGCAACTGTTGCGGGATTTCCGGCAAACAGGTGCTCAAAGCCGTCCGTACCGAAGCGACCGATCCGGAAACGGGCGAAAAACAGGACATCGGTTTCGTCGGCGAAGTTTCCGGCGTCAACCCCACGCCGATCCTCGACGCGATCGCCCGCGGATTCATCCCCGTCGTAACGCCGCTCGGGCTCGGCATCGACGGTCAGGTCTACAACATCAACGCCGACCGCGCGGCGTGCAAGATCGCCGAAGCGCTGCACGCCCGCAAACTGGTCTTCATGAGCGACGTGCCGGGCGTACTCGCCGACCCGCACGACGAAACGACGCTGATCCCGACGATCCGCACCTGCGAGATCGACGATCTGATCCGGCAGGGAGTGCTTTCCGGCGGGATGCTTCCCAAGATCGCCAGTTGCGTCGAAGCGTTGGATTCCGGCATCAACAAAGTCCACCTGATCGACGGACGGCTGACCCATTCGTTGCTGCTGGAAATTTTCACCGCCGACGGCGTCGGCACCCAAATCGTCCGCGCCGATTCCGTAATGTGAAACACCGCGAAACGCGGCTGAAAAAGGCATTCCTCCGGAAGAAACGATTTTTTTCTCGTTTTTCTCGTTTTTTCAAGTTGAAAAAGACGGATTGTTTTTTATATTATACTGTATGCTGAATAAAAAACAACCAAAGCCCTGCCGGGCGCGTAAGGAGTTTGCCAAGATGAAAGAAAAATTGTGGATCGCCGCCGCCGGAATTCTGATGTTCGCCGGTTGCAAATCGGAAGTGATGGATCAGCGTCAGTACACCCCCGCCGCGCAGGCGCCCGGAGTGATGACGCCGATGGAACCCGTACAACCGATGCCCCGCGTCGCGCCCGCCGCTCCGGCGCCGGTCGCGGTCCAGTATCCGCCGATGACGGGCGTTTTTTCCAGCGGCGGTGTCGATTCCGTGGCGGGAGCCGCGGGCAATGCCGGAGAATACGTCGTCCGTCAGGGCGATACGCTCGGCAAGATCGCCGCGATGCACCGCGTGTCGCTCTCTTCGCTGATGTCCGCGAACAATATGAGCGCGGCGGATGCCAAACGGCTCGCCGTCGGCAAAAAGCTCGTCATTCCCGCGGGCGGCAAAGCGGTCGCTCCGGCAAAGACGAACTCCGCAAAAAAATCCGGCGCCAAAAAATCCGTTTCCGGTGCGCCCGCCCAAACTCCGGCGCTCAACAAAGACGGTTTCTATGAGATCCAGTCGGGCGATACCATCGGCAAAATCGCCGGCCGGTTCCAGGTCAAATCCTCGGAAATCCTCAAGGTCAACAATATGACCGAAGCCGATGCGCGCCGTCTGCAGATCGGAATGAAGATCGCGATCCCGGGCAAGAGCACGGCATTGCCCGTCGCCGATGCGGCGGCGCCGGTCGTCGCTCCGGAAGCGGGAGCGGGCGCCGTCGTTGATGCGGCTGCTCCGGTCGCACTCGTGGACGATCCCGTCCCCGTCGAGGACGAAGATCTTTCCGCCGAACGCACGATCATGATCGAAGCCGAAGAAGACATTTCGCTTGCGGATTTCGCCGCCAAACACGGCACGACTGCGGACGAGTTGCGTAAATTCAACAAGGGCTGTCCCGATCCGCTCCGCAAAGGCGATCCGATCCTCGTGCCGGCAAAAAAATAACTTCCGTCTTCCCGAAGGCGGCGTCAAAAACGCCGCCTTTTTTATCGCGTTCTCATAGCTCAGCTGGATAGAGCGGCTCCCTCCTAAGGAGCAGGTCGTGCGTTCGAATCGCACTGAGAACGCCATTTTTGTTTTATGCGGATACCTGCTTAACGTAAAAAAGAAGGCATACTTGCCCAGGAAACGACCGGAGATTGACGGTAAATTTCACTTTCAGGCATGAATGCTTCCAATGATCGCAACCGGAGGTAGGCAATGATGATCCACTTATGTATATGGATGAATATCCCGTCGCACCATCAGCATTCTTTTTTTGAAGCGTTGGCGCAACGCAACGACGTCGATTTGACCGTCCGCTACTACGACACCGCGTTGCTTGCGTCCCGGCGGGAGAACGGTTGGATCACCCCGACGCTTTGCGATTATGAAAAAATCACGTCCGTTGATGCGATCGGGGATCCGGCTTTGCGGCAATATTTTCACATCATTCCGATCTTTGACAGTCGGGGCGGGAAAAAACTGGCGGTTTTGGCGGTGAAACACCATCTGAAATGGTGTTCCTGGGGAGAGCGTTCAGGCGCAAAAATCGCAAAGTATGTATTTTTCAATCCGTTTTTATTCCGCGTCCTGGATTCCGTGTTCAATCGTTTGCGGTTGAGAAAGTATATTTCTTTTCTCCGGAACGACGCTCTTTTCTCCTTTGCGCAAGGTCGTCTGGCGGCGGAACAATTAAAATCTTTCGGAGTTCCGGAAAAAAAAATGCGATTCCTTTGTTATTCCGTCCCCGCGCAACCGGACAAATCTCCCGAGGAAACGATCACCCGCTTCAAATGCGGGAGAACGGCATTTTTGATTTCTGCAACTCTTTGCGCCCGGAAAGGGATCGTCTACATTTTGGATGCCTACGCCAAACTGCCGGAAATGCGACGCAAAAGCGCCTGTCTCGTTTTCGTCGGCTCCGGTAACAAAACGCCTTACGAAATGTTTTGCCGCAAACGGCGAATTTCCGACGGCGTTTTATTTTTCGGAAGATGCGATTCCGATAAAATAGCATCCGTTTACCGCGCCTGCGATGTTTGTGTATTGCCAACGTTACACGACGGATGGGGCGTCGTGCTGAATGAAGCCGCAAGCATCGGGATGCCGTTGATTTCCACGACGGAATGCGGAGCCGCATGGCATTTGATCCGGCAGGGGGAAAACGGATTCCGCGTCCCCTCAAAAAGCAGCAAGGATTTACGCGATGCGATGCTGTTTTATCTTGAAGATCCTGAAAACATCGTCCGGCATGGACGCGAATCACGCAAAATTTTCGCCGAATTCACCCCGGAAGCCAACGCGCAACGAATGATTTCCTGTTTGTCGGAAACAGAAAATTGACGCCAGTGACTTTGCGGCGCAAGTTCGATGTGTCGATCATAACGCGCATCCCCGAACTCTTCAACGGATAATCGCGCGACGACGTCGGCGTATAGCATAAATCTTTAGCGGCACAAGATCCATTCCCAGAATCAAAAGCCACGGACAAAGGCGGAAATCATCGCCGGAACGGCAAATTCCATCGGTTTGCATTATACCCGCTCCTATGCTATATTATTTTTTAAAAATGGTGTGCCTGCAATATTTCGCGGAAACGCAGTCACGGTGAATGCACATGCAAAAATTTCGCGTTTTCGGGGGCTTTCACCGCCGACGGAAGAGAAAATTTTTCGTTCCCGATGCAAAAATGATTTTGCCGCGGCAGACTGTCACATGGTCCTCCCCGCAGGCATCCGCGGCGGTGTTTCTCCGTGATATTGTGGATAGACGATGGCAATCAAATGTGTCGAGAGGATGAATGCGGATGAAAACAATCATGCTCGTTTTCGGGACGCGACCGCAAGCAATCACAATGGCCCCCCTCGTCAAAGCGATGCAGGCGTTGACGGGGCGTTTCAAAACGATTGTCTGCGTCACGGCACAGCATCGGCAGATGCTGGATCAGGTATTGCGCTTTTTTGAGATCACGCCGGATTTTGATCTGGACATCATGCAGGACGGACAGGATCTCCACCAGCTCACCTGCCGTGTCCTGCAGGGTATGAACGGAGTCTTTTCCGGCATCCGCCCCGATCTTGTGCTTGTACACGGAGATACGACTACCTCGACCGCCGCGGCGCTGGCGGCGTTTTATCATCGGATCCCCGTCGGTCACGTCGAAGCGGGGTTGCGCACATATAACATTTACAGTCCCTGGCCGGAGGAAATGAACCGTCAGCTTACCGGACGGATCGCGTCCATGCATTTTTCCCCGACTGCATTGAGCCGGCAAAATCTGCTGAACGAAAATGTCCCGGACGAAAAGATCGTCGTCACCGGGAACACCGTGATCGACGCCTTGCACCACGTTGTGCGAAAGATCGCCGATTCCGAGGCGTTGCAAAAAGAACTGGAAACGACGATGCTTTCCTGCGGATATGACGTTTCGCGGTTAAAAACGGGGCGGCGACTGATCCTTATTACGGGGCATCGCCGTGAAAATTTCGGCAAAGGGTTTCTCTCCATGTGCGCCGCGATCAAGGCGCTCAACGAAAAATATCCCGATGCGGATTTTGTTTACCCGATGCATCTCAATCCCAACGTCCGTCGGCCGATCCGCGAAGTTTTCGGCGACAATCCGCCGGGAAACATGTTTTTTATAGAACCGTTGGATTATCTTCCTTTTATTTTTCTGTTGGAAAAATCTTATTTGGTGTTGACCGACAGCGGCGGCATCCAGGAGGAAGCGCCGGGGCTCGGGAAACCGGTTCTGGTCATGCGCAACACCACGGAACGGCCGGAAGCATTGGATGCGGGGACGGTCGAACTTGTCGGAACGGATTTCGACAAGATCGTCGGTGAAACTTCCCGGCTGATGGATGATGCCGCTTTTTACGACCGGATGAGCCGGGCGGTCAATCCTTACGGAGACGGACTTGCCTGCGGCAGGATCATTGATTTCATTGAAAAGCGCTTGTTTTGTCCGGGAACGCAAGCATGAAACCGTCAAAAACCGGGATCCTCACTTGGCATTCGCACGGAAACGCCGGCGGTAATTTGCAGGCGTTTGCTTTGCAGACGGTTCCGCCTGGACTCGGGTACGATGCCGAAATCATCGATTACCGTCCGCATGGACCGGATCGTTCGGGAAAAAATGGCAATGCCTTGGCGGCGGAGTTTTATCCGGCTCCGGATACAAAAAGTCTGAAAACAATTGTGGGATCTTTTTCCTTTTTCATTCGTAAATACAGTTCACCCTGTTTGCGTAACCGGTCACGCTATGCCGAATAAAAAGATTTTTTTCGCTTTCATTTGGAAATTCATGGAACGGTTTTCCGTTCTGGCCGTCGGGACCATGATTTCGATCATTCTCGCCAGAATGCTGATGCCGCGCGATTTCGGCGGCGTGGCGATCCTGATGATCTTTATCAATCTCGCACAGATTTTCGTCGTCGCCGGATTCAATACGGCGCTGATCCAGTAAAAGGATGCCGACGAAAAGGATTACTCGACTGTAACCGTATTTTCCTTGGCATCGTCACTCGTGCTTTACTGCATCACTTGGGGCATTTCCCCGTGGTTTACGCGATGGGTGAACATCCCGGAACTTGTCATGCCCATGCGGGTGCTGGGGCTCGTCTTATTTACCAACGCGGTGGCGGCGGTACAGATCGCTTACGCGACAAAAAAGATGAATTTCCGCAACATGTGCGCGGCTCAGTTGCTGGCGAGTCTGGTTGGTGGCGTGACGGGAATCGTGATGGCCTATTACGGATTCGGCGTATGGGCGATCGTCTGGCACACGATCGCGCATTCGATAGCGTCCGTCCTGTTTCTTTTCGTGTTCATCCCATGGCTGC
>JAKSOG010000092.1 GCA_024405715.1 Victivallaceae bacterium
GACGACCGGCATCATCAAACCCCAAATAGTGGACAGCGCGGATGCTCTCCCGGCGGTCGAGTAGTACGACTGACATCCCCCTGACGGACAAAAACGGACCTAAACGGACTCAAACGGACAAAACGGACAACCTCGCCCGCATTTGTGGTTTGGGCAATGAGATATGACCGACGTTTGTATGACGACCGGCATCATCAAACCCCAAATAGTGGACGCTGTCCGTTCATGTCCGTAAAAGTCCGTCTAATGTCCGTTTCCGAGGGAGGACAACGCAGTTGCCGGACAACTCACCGCGTCTGTCGCGGTACTCGCGGACGAGTCCCTCAAACGGGGCGAGTGTCATTTTTTGGGGGAATCAACAACTACCTTTCGCGAAGCCGGGAGTACCGGAGCGGAGCGAGGAACGGACACGCGAGAGCGCGGGGGTCCCCCCCGAAAAAGGACCGTCAGCCGCGAAGCGGACGAGCCCCTCAAATGGGGCGAGTGTCATTTTTTGGGGGAAGAAACGCCGGTTCCGTCAAAAGCGGGGATGAATTCGGATCGTGCGGCACTGCCGTCTTGGAGGAATCCGTCTTCGATGCCGGATGAGAAGAGGATTTTTTCGATGCGTTGGATCTCGCGGTAGGAAAGTTTGCGGTTCAGTTCGGGGAATTCTCCTTGAAGGATTTTGCCGCAGGGCAGATATTGCCGCATCAGACTGAAAAGGACATCGCCGGAGCGGAAGCGGTTTTTGACATAGTCGATGATTTTGGCGGAATCGGCGAGGTGTCCGGGCAGGACGAGGTGTCGGATGACGACGCCGCGTTGCAGGATGCCGTTTTCGTCGAGCCGGTAAGGTCCGATCTGGCGGAACATTTCGTCGATGGCGCGGGTTGCGGTCTCGAAGTAATGCGGAGCGTTGCTGTAGCGGAGTGCGAGGGTATTGTCGGCGTATTTGAGATCGGGCAGATAGATTTGGATTTTGCCGTCGAGAAGGCGGAGTGATTCGACGTTTTCGTACCCGTTGGAATTATAGACGACGGGGACGGGAAGTTTTTCATCCAGACTGGCGAGGATCGCGCGCAGATAATGGGTGGGCGTGACGAGGTTGATATTATGGGCGCCCCGGGCGATGAGTTCGCGGTAGATCTCTTTGAGGCGTTCAATGGAAATTTCGGTACCGTGATGAAGCGCGCTGATTTCGTAATTCTGGCAAAAAGCGCAGCGCAGATTGCATCCGGAAAAAAAGACGGTCCCGGATCCGCGATTGCCGCTGATGACGGGTTCTTCCCAGAAGTGAAGACCGGCGCGTGCGATGCGCGGACGGAGCGGAGAAGCGCAGAATCCGGGCAAAGGCGAAAGCCCGTCGCTGGAATCGGGGCGCAACGCGCCGCAGTTTCGGGGACAGTCGCGGCAGCAAGTCATAGAAATCAAAATCGGCTGTTGCGCCGGGAAACGGCGCCCGCCCATTGACGGAGAAGCGGAGCGGCGATGAAATCTTCCAGTGCGGCGTCGCGTTCAAAGAGATAGTTGCAATAGGGGCATTGCGGGAACCCTTCGAGGTCGGCGGGGAAAAGGTTTTCGCCGCATTGCGGGCAGACGGCGACGATGTCGCAACCGCCGGGAGAAAGTTTGATGACGATACGTTTTTTCATAGTGCGCATAATATAGCGCCCGGTCGGATAAAAATCAAACGTCCCAATCGGCAGGATCGTCTGAAGTCGCATTTTTCGAGGAACCCACGGCGACGCCTGCGATATTTCCGTAGGACCGCATACTTTGCCGGAGGTTGTCGAGAAAGCGGTCGTCGGTTGCGAGTTCGTTCAATTTTTCCCGGCATTCCGGACATTTTTTGAGATGAGCGGAGCAGACGATGCGTCCGAGCAGGGACATTTTGCCGTGCCGGTAGAGTTCCAGCGTTTCCAACGGATAATGATGCGTCATTATGCTTCCTCCAGCGAATTGACGATTTCCTTGAGCGCTTTGATGCAACGGGTTTTCGCCGTATAGACGGAATCGACCGAACATTTCAAAAAAGCGGCGACTTTTTCGATGGCGATCTCTTTGACGGCGTACATTTCAAAGGCGACGTAGGTTTTCGGGCGGACGCGATGGCGCAGTTCGACCATTGCCATTGCAAGGACGTGGCGTCTCCATTCGCGGTCCCAGACATTTTCCCATTCTTCGTCGTGGAGACAGGGGGAAGCGTCGTTTTCGTCGAAGGCATCGAATTTCCGGTATTTCCGGTAGAGATTGCGGGCGTGATTGCGGGCGATCCCCCGCAGAAAAAAGCGGAATCGTCCTTTGGCGGGGTCGTGCTGAAAGGACACGTCGTCGGGCACATGATCCGGGTCGTAGCGGGCGAGGATGTCTTTTTGAAAGATATCCGTCATGACCTGGACGACGAGTGTTTCGTTGTCGTGGCCGTGTACGCCGCAAAAGCGGCCGACTTCGCGGATCAGCGGGGCGTAGGTCGTGTAGAAATCTTTCCACGAGATCTCGTCTCCGGCGCGGACGCGCGCCAGCAATGATTTATTGGTCGTATAAGGCATCACGGATCCTCGGTTTTTACGGGAAACTGTCCGGAAAGGGCGTCGATCTGACACGTCCGGTCAATTTTTTTCGTCGAATTTCAGCGTATCAATGATATTGAGAAGTCCTTTGGTAAGTTTCGGGAAATCGTCGCGGTGTTCCTCAGGCGCGCTGGCGAGCTAGCGGTTGGCGCGCCGGAAGACAAACGAGCTGGTAAGATAGCCGGATTTTCGGGGTTCCTGCCCCATGATGAAAACGCCGTCGACGCCGTCGACGGGATGTCGCATCCACATATATGGATGATTGGCGCTGTCCGTGGGGAAGGTCAATTTTTTTTCATTTTCCTGAAAAAGTGTCTCATACGTTTTTCCGTCGCTGTCGGTCAAAGAAGCGATTGCCAGAAGATCAAATCGCATGTCGTGCCAGTCGCGTTGGTTGTTTTTGAGATGATTTTCGTGGAAAAGGAGTTCTTCATGCGTATCTCGCTGTATGGCCGTCAGAAGATTTTTCACGGTTTCGTCGTCCGGATTCTCCCGCAGTTTTTCCTGCAAAGATTGGGCGTCCAGCCATTCGTCGGGGATGCGGATGGTGAATTTTCCGATGCGGCTGTGGTACAGACGTCCTTTTTCCGGCACGGGGATTTCCGTCACGGTGGAACGGATCACCCGGACCGTCCCGGCGAGCGCCGCGAAGAAGAGAATGCTTGCGAGCCAATGTTTTGTGAACCAGCGGAGCGTGCGGATCGAGCAGCTGTAGAGCGTGGCGGCGAAACGGCGGAAAAGGAAGCGGAGTCGCTGGGCGCGGGTTTCGCCGCGGATCAGATTTTTTTCGATCCCGGCGAGTTCGCGGGCGATTTTTTTCGCATCGTCGATGCGCCGGATAGAATCCCGGTCGCAGAGTTGAAGCGCGAGTTGCAGCAGAAGTTTCTGCGGATGCGTCAATTCGGAGATCGGCGGCATCGACGGCCACAAGCCGGGGGGATTTCCGGTCGCGGCGCAGTAGACGACTTTGCCGAATGCGTAAAAATCGTTTTTCCTGCACGATGTACCGTCGGTGCGGTCGTCATCTTCGGAGTCGCGGATTTCCGGCGGCAGGAAGTCGAGTGTTCCGGCGATCTGGGTGAGCAGCGTGGCGTTGGAAGCGGTCAGTCCGATGTCGCCGATTTTCGGCATTCCGCCGATGAAAAGGATGTTCGCCGGTTTGATGTCGCGGTGACAGAATCCGGCGCGGTGAAGCAGTTCGATCCCGCGGAAGATCGCCCGGACGACGGGGAAAAGATCGTCCGTCGGGAGCGGACCGTTTTGCAGTTTTTCTTCCAGCGTGACGGGGCGGTAAACATCGGCATCGCCGGAATCGGCGGCTTCCATCGTGTAGAAAAAAGTGTCGTCGTCGGCTTCGACGTGAAAGAGTTTCAGCAGTTCAGGGGCGTTTTCGGTGATTTTGCGGTAGTTGGCGACGCCTTTGAGTTCGCGTTGCCAGGCGGCTCCGATTTTTGATTTCGGGATGATCTTGACGGCGAGCCGGCGCCCGGAAATGTCTTCGCCGTAATAGACGTCGCCGTAAGCGCCGCCGCCGCAATAGCGGAGGAGTTTGATCCCGTGAAAGACGACGTTTTCCCCGATCATCTGCATAATGCAGTTATTATAGCATTTTTCCGGGATTTTACAACGGGATTTTTTCGTCGTTTCGCCGCAACGGGAAAATCCGTGTCGATTTTTTGCCGTCGGATTCGAGTTCGATTTTCACGGCGTCGTTCTCGATGCAGAGTGTGTCGATCCGGCGTTTTTTCCGGTTTTCCTGGCTGGATTCTTCGCCGTCGTCCGCGACGTAAAGTGCAAATGGCCAGCCGTTCCGGTCCCAGACGCAAAGATAATATTCGTGAGAACACTCTTTTTCAAAGACGGCGCAGAATCCGTTGAGCGAAGCCGAGAAAAAGCGGCGGCACGTTTCGGGCAGAATGAAAAGCGGATATTCGATGACCACTTTTCCGTGTCGGTCGATGCTCTCGGAGCAATGCAGCCACGGAGCCGGCTCGACGCAGCGGACTTCGCCGAAGGTCATTTTTACGTTGCGGTCGGCAAGCGGTACAAAACACGAGTTGCCGATTTCGTCGTAGAGAAGATAATCCGTATAGGGCAGTCGTACCGCGCGCAGCCGGGTGTTGACGCGGGCGCGATCGGTGTCAAGGCCGAATAGGGCGCGTCCCGATCCTTCCTCTCCCGATGTCGGGCGCGAAGGATGCGTGTCGTAATAACGGAGCCACGCCATATGACTCTCGAAAAAGATTTGCCGGTCGCACGGCGGTAGATCGTACGCTTTGCGGACGACCGTGACGTCGAGGATATTTTCGGCAAGGGAACAGCTTTCGTAAGCATCGCGCGTGGTGTCGATCGTCGTGAAATGTCCCAAACGATTCTGGTAATCGAGGAAACGTTCGACACCGTCGTCCCCGTCGAAAAGACCGGAAATCGACGGAGGGTTTTTCTCCGGCGTATTTTCCGTTTGAGGATCCGCCGCCGCCAAAGCAAAGCATACGGCGCACGATAAAAGGAAGCGTTTTTTGCGTATCATTTTTTTTCCGTTATGAAGTAAAAGCGGCGGTTATATTCGCGACCGCCGCTTTTTTTGCGTTATTTTTCGCAGAGTGCGCGGATTTTTGCGTTTTTAATACTTTCGACGCCCGCGCTGATGAACAAAACCGCGGGAACGAGTAGCATGGTCGCCAGCGAGGCCCCGCTCCAGGCCATCATGGCGCCGAAACTGACAAGTTGAGTTTCTTCCGAAGGGTTCATCTTGGACCAAATTTCTGCGGCAAATTGTCCTGCTTGTCCGTTAAATCCACATAATTCGCCAAGATAGCAAAGGATCAGCAGGCACGCCAGAATGATTTCAGCGATACCGGCATTCCGGGAGCATTGTTTTTTGCCGCAAAGGCCGAGCACAAAGCACGCGGGAACCAAAAACAATGTGCCGATATCCGGTATCGCGATCATGGAATGGGCAAAGAAAATGCCGATCACGCACGACAGCCAAGGCAGAAGCGCCAGGCAGAAGCCGATGATACTATCGGTTTTCGGGCGATTGGATTGCGGCATCGGGCACGATTGGATTTCCGTTTCACACATAAGACATTCTCCTTTTTTTGTTTTTGGGCTTTCCCGCCCTTCACCGGTAACTGTTTTGAAAACCCGTTTTCTGACACGGAAAATGCATGCAGAGCGGAAAAATCGGCAAAAAATATTTTCAAGGACACAATTTGTCCTTGTGGTGGAGTAATTTATCTTTCGTAGAGTACGAAAGGACGAAAACATAAACGATGAAACAGCTCCGGTTCAGCGAATGCAGGATCAAAGGCGACGATTTCCCTGCGCTTCCCTTCGGGGTCGGCGCGACGGCATATTCCGCCGTATGTCGGGCGATTTCCGGCGGTTTCCCGTTGGAAATCGACTATCGCGATTATCACGGCAATGCGACGACGCGCATCGTGCATCCCGTCGCGCTGGCGTCGTATGGCGGGAAATGGTATCTCGTCGCGTTTTGTGAATTGCGGCAGAATGCGCGGACTTTTTCGCTTCGGAACATCCGCTCGGCGTGTTGCGTTGAAACGAGTCCCGGAGTCGCGCCGGAAAAGTTCAACTGCGGCTTGACGCTTCCCAAAGAAAAAGGACGTTTTTTCGGCGTTTTCGTGCCGTCGGACGTTTATGTCCGGCTGGAACGCCTTTTCCGCAACGCCGCGCCCGAAGTTTACGACGACTGGTTTTCCCGTTATCGGGCGGCATACGGCGCCGACGCCGCGGAAAAACTGAAAAACCATTTGTTTTTTCACATCGTTCTGGAGGATTGGCAGTGGGAAGTCCGCGACCGGCTTCTGCAATTTCTGCCGCCGTTGCTGACGGAAAAGGAACGCTTTGAAATTTTTGAAACGATCATTGCCGGCTGTGAAGCGCGGCGCATCCTTGATCGGCATGTGCACTATACGGAATGGCCCGTCGGGCAGTGGTTCGCGGTCCGCGAAGATGAATTCCGGAAAAGTGTTTACGATGCCGTCGTCGCCGCATATTGTGATCTTGATTTTTCGCGCCGTTACGATTTAGGCAAGATATGCTGGCTTTCGGGCAGAGATGTCGGAATTTTCCGCCGTGTTCTTGAAAAAGTCCGGGAAAAGGAAGCCGCCGATAAATTCCGCCGGCTCGACGGCGATCTCGCGCTTTTCGACGCCCGGGCGCAACAGATGCGGACGTTTTCGTCCGGTGTCACGGCGGAGATCAAGTTCACCTATGAGATCCCGGGACACCGCTTTGAAGTCGTGTTGTACGATCCGGAAGCGCGCAAACGCAAGGAAATAAAAGAAAAGTTCAATCGCTTTTCCTGCTGTACGCTTTTCGTATTGTTTGTCGTCGTATTTCTTTTCATTATCGGAGGGTTGGTAAAATGAGTGAAATCAATGCGCTTCGGGCAAACGGGACAAATCTCCCTGCGCGGGAAACGGGCGCCGCGTCGGATTTCAAAGGAACATCCGTGGCGACGCTGGAAGAGCGGATCGGGCTTTCCTTCGAGGGGTTGACGCCGGAGCAACAGCAATTGTTGCGTTACAAACTTGCCGAGGCATTCATCGAGATCAAAAAGGATTCGGTCAGCGCGCAGAACCGGATGCTTTTCAGCAACGAGGAAATGACGAAAACCATTGAAAAGGCGAAAGCGTTAAGCGAGACTTCCAATGATTTTTCCGTCGAATCGACCCATAAGACCGCCAGCGGGAACACGCAGATCAAGGTACAAAGCTTCCGCAACACGTCGGTCGGCATCATTCTTTGTGTTATCGGAATCGTTTTCATTCTCGTGATGCTGAGGGGGTGCTGAATGTTGAAAGTCAACATTGTTTCGCGTTGGCGTGTTGTTGTCGGGGTGTTGCTTATTTGGCTTGCGGTGATTTTGGCGTTTGTTTTCGTCCGGAAGACGCTTTTGCCGATGTGGGAAAGAATGTTTCCGGCGGAAGCGCCGATGCCGGTTTCTCCGGCGGGATCTGGAGGGGCGCTCGACTGGAAATAAGCGCGCAGAGGGGTTGGATCAAAGAAAAGGCAAGTTGTGAGCGATGCGGGGGCGGATACGGCTTGACAACCGTTGAAAATGTGCTATATTATAAGACCATATTGCGGGGTGGAGCAGTGGTAGCTCGTCAGGCTCATAACCTGAAGGCCGGTGGTCCGATTCCACCCCCCGCTACCAAAAATTCCGCGCCGGATCCGTTAAGGATTCGGCGTTTTTCTTTTCCCTGTGGGCAAGAAACGCCGCATCCTTTCCGGCATCACCATTGCAAAGCGTGGGCTTTGCAGGTGATTGCCTGTCGCTCATTTGCCCGGGCGAGCTTCATTCGCTCCACGCACCCGGCTTCGCGCGGGTTTACCGCTATCAATTAAATATCAACCATCG
>JAKSOG010000093.1 GCA_024405715.1 Victivallaceae bacterium
CGCGGGATTCGGCGGTGGGGATGATGATCCGGTCGGGACGCTCGACGCGCATATAGCCCTTGTCGCCGAGGAAGGTGAAGGTCAGATCGCGGAAGCAGAACGTTTCGCTCTTGGCATACATTCCTTCGAGCAGCGCGGTCACGCCGTCGCCGTAGTTGACCATCGCGTTGAAGCTGTCTTCCATTTCCCAGCCGAAGCGGTGTTCGCAACGGGAGAAAAGGACTTCCTGCGGCAGTTTGCCGGTGATGTAACTGATGAGGTCGAAATCGTGGATGCTCAATTCATACATCGCGCCGACTTTTTTGACCCACTGTCCCTCGGGGCGGTCGTGGAAAACCTGACTTTTGGTGCTGGTGATCGACACGAGTTTGCCGACTTCGGGGAGGAGTTCCTTGGCCTTGATGAAAATGGGCTCATAACGCATTTTGAAGCCGACGGCGAGGACTTTGCCTTTCGCCTTGGCGAGCGCGTCGAGTTCCATGCCGCTGGCGACATCGGTGGTCAGCGGTTTTTCCGAAAAGACGTTGTACCCGGCTTCGAGCAGCGCCTTGACCACGGGGTAGTGGGCGCGCGGCGGGGTGACGACGCTGACGCCGTCGAGATCCTTGGGCAGATCCTTGATGTCCGTGATCGGTTTCGCGCCGCAGAGTTCGGCGCACGCTTTGGCGTTTTCTTCCTTGAGGTCGCAGACCGCGACCACCTGGACGTCCGGAATCGACGCCCAACTGCGCGCGTGGGCTTTCCCGATGCCGCCGCAACCGACGATACCAACTTTAAACATGATCCATTCTCCTTTTTCTTTTTTCGTCCTCCGTAAAACGGGGAACCGTTGGTTGGCGTAATAAATCCTATTTCAAAATCTCAAGTTTTGCGATGCTTTTGAGATCGTCCGCGGGTTTGAACTCCGGGTCGGTCGAAAGGATCATCGCGTCGAAACGGGTATAATCGCTGTCGGAAACGATTTTGACTTCGACGATCCCGGCGTCAAGATTCGTTTCCCCGGGCGAACGGGTCCATTGCCAGACGCCGGGTTTGCCGTCGGAAGGCTTGCGGTCGCCGAATTTTCCGATTTTCCGACCGTTGAAAAAGAGCGTCGCGGTGCGGAAATTTCCGCAGAGGGTAAAGTCCCGCACCCAAACGTAATAATTTCCGGATTCGGGAAGCGAAAACTTTCCGACGGATTCGGCGCCTTTTTTGCTCATTTTCAAATAGTTTTCGCCGGAGGCGCTTTCCCAACGGGCGGCGGCGACGCCTTCTGCGGCGGGAAAGTTTTCCCACTCGATCCGGTATTCCGCGGCGCTTGCATACGCCCAGACGGCGAAAACCGCCAACGCCGGAATGATCGTTCTCATTTTTCCGCATCCTCCCGGACGGGGGACAACCGGTGGAGATTTTCCATTTTGCCCGCCGGTTTGAATTGCGCGTCGTCCGAGAGGATCAGCGCGTCGATGCGGGTGAACGCCGACGCCGCGATCAGCCGGATCGTGTTTTTGCCCGCTTCCAGATGGATCCGGGCGTCGGAACGGCTCCATGCGAAACGGCCGGGCCGGTCGTTTTCAAGCGCGTCGTCGCCGAGGATCCCGGCGCAGACGCCGTTGAGGTAGATTTCCGCTTTGCGGAAATTGCCGCCGAAAGAAAGCGTACGCACCCAGAGATAATAATCGCCGCTTTGCGGCAACTCGACGACGGAGAAACTTTCCGCGCCCTGCGCGGTGCAGTTGAGGAATTTTTCTCCGTTTGCGATCTCCCACACGCCGACTTTCATCGCTTCGTTTTCGGGGAAATCCTCGCATTCGACGAGATATTCCGCTCCCGCCGCCGCGAAGAGGAATCCCGCCGCCGAAAAAAATGTGAAAATCCGTTTCATGAGTCGCCTGATCGCGTTTTCGTTACTTTTCGGAATTGTCTCCCGACGCGGTCACATATTTGTCGTCGGGCCGCTGTCCGGGCGCCCAGTTGAGATACATCCCTCTGCCGGGACGGCAGACTTCGACATGGCTGTCGAGATAGGAGACGTTGAAGCCGCCGCCGTGGGGGTCTTCGATCGGCGCATATCCCGCCTGTGTCGAATGATGGGAAACGGAGCCGCGGCACGATTCCCAGATCATCGGGACCTGGTCGTAGGCAAGCGGCAGATCGAAACTGTTGTATTTTACGCGCAATCCCCGGGGCGGATTCGTGCTTGATGCCGCGTATGTGCGGTTGAAAAGGTCGTATGTGTATTGTCCTCTGCCGCCCGGTTTCGTCTGATAGTTCGACGGGTTGAACGCGATGCCGATACGCTTGGCGATGGAATCCGATCCGGAACCCTGTTCTTTGCCGATCGCCTGGATCTGCCGGTAGGTGGAAGGGCACCGCCAGATGTCGCCGCTTTCCGGATCGACGGGGCAATTGCCTTCGCTGGTCAAGTCGCCGAGCGGAACGAAACTGTGCAATGCCGGATAATCGATTTGTGCGAGGATGTCTCCGGAGGGGAATTTAACATTGTAATGACCGCCGCTGCGCGTCGGTTGGTAGGCGAACGACGCATTCGCTTTGGGCAGATAACCTTCGTAAACGCTGACCAGACGGATCGTTTCGGTCGCGATGGATTTCAAATTGTTGGAACATTGAGCCCCTTGCGCCGAAGCGCGCGCCTTGCCGAGGGAGGGGATCGCGATCCCCGCAAGGATGCCGATGACGGCGATGACGGTCAGCAGTTCGATCAGGGTGAAAGCGCGACGTTTCATATCCGGTCCTTTCGGTCGTTCAACTTCTTTATCTTCAAATATCGGCGCGCGATGCGCCGGAAAAATCAAAATCAAAAATCCGTTTCGTCGGGAAATGCCCGGCGGATCCCCTTTGACGGAAATCCGCCGGGCGCGATTCAATCACGCAAGAAAATTACTTCTTTTTTGCGACTTTTTTGGCGGCGGGTTTCACCGCCGCTTTTTTCGCCGCGGGCTTGGCGACGACTTTCGCCGTCGCTTTTTTCGCCGCCGCTTTTTTCGCCGCCTTTTTGGCGGTGTCGCCCAGCACGAACTTCTTGACGAAGTTCAGGTTGTGGCCCATGCCTTCTTCGGTCGAGGGCAGTTCCTTCGGATACCAGTATTTTTCGTACTCGTCGCTGACGTAGCCGGTGTAGCCGACTTCTTTGAGCGCGGTGAGCGCTTCTTCCCAGCGGACGGTGCCTTTGCCCATCAGACAGCTGGTCTTCTGCACGGGGAAGCGGTTCTTGAGCGTCCAGTCCTTGACGTGGCAATGCACGATGTAGGGAGCCGCCGCATAGACCGCCTGCGCGCCGCTTTCGACGCCGGCGAGTTCCACCCACGCGTAGTCGAAAAGGATACCGACGTTCGCCATATTGATGTCCTGGATCAGACGGACGGTGTCGCGGATGCTCATCGTGATCGAGCCGATGTGCGTTTCGACCGCGATGCCGACGCCGAGGGTCGCCGCATATTTCGCGACTTCACGGATGCCGGTGACGGTGCGGGTCCAGCAGTCGCAGAACCAGGTGCCGCCGCCGATGACGGTCTGTTTTTTGCCCTTCGCGTCTTTGATCTCGACGGGGATCGCGGTGCTGAAGGGCTCCACGCCGCCGTAAACGCGGATCAGCGGGCAATGCAGGATATGGGCGATCTCGGCGACGCGTTTCAGATTCTTGATGACGCTGTCGCGCATTTCGAGATTGACGAAGTTCTGATAGTAGCTGACGAGGCAGGAAAATTCCATGCCCGCGGCATCCGCCGCTTTGCGGATCTTGAGGGCTTCTGCGTCGGTCAGGGTCTCGCTGTCGATCTGACCGTCTTTGGCGACGCGCACTTCGATGCCGTCGTAGCCGATCTTTTTGAATTCTTTGATGATCTGGTAGATGTCCCACTGGGGAGCACCCATCGTGTGTCCCGAAAACTTGATTCTGTCGTTCATATAAAACTCCTTTGTTTTTTATTTTTCGGGAACACCGCGTCCTGCGGTATTTCCGTGAACGTTCATTCCTCCGGCAGGAGACAACTCCCGCCGCGGACGATCTCCGGCGTCACGACGACGCTTTCCGGCTTTTTGCCCGCTTTGAGTTGCAACGCCAGTGCGATCGATTTTTCCGTCATCTCGCCGATTTTCGGGTCGATCGTCGTCATCGCGGGGAAAAGGAAATCGTCGAGTACCGAATTCCGGTCGAAACCGACGATGCCGATCTCGTCGGGGATCTCCAGACGGCGTTTGTTGGCCTGCGCCGTCATATGCGCCGCCATCAGATGCGTGCCGAAGAAAAAAACGGTTCCTTTTTCGGCATACTCATCCAGCACCCGCGCGCATTCTTCGGGTAGCAAAGCATCGTCCCCGATCTCGGCGATGAAAAGCGGGATCTCCGTACCTTCGCACTTCAATTTTTTCCGTATCCCGGCGGCGAATCCGTCGCTGCGCAATTTTTCGCGGCGTCCCGGTTTCCCGTGACGCACGATCACATATTTTTTATATTTGCGGTCCCGGGCGATCATTCCCGCGAGTTTTTCGCAGACTCCGCGGTCGTCGCTGCAACAGGAAAGCATATCGGGGATCTGGCGGTTGAGCAGGATGACGCCGGACATTTTTTCCCGGTTGCGGCTGAGATAACGCTCATCCACCGGATCGGTGCCGATAATCAGCACCGCGTCGTACTTGCCGCACCGCGACGTCTTGAACGTTTTGGAAAGTTCCCCCGGCGTGAACCGCTCGAAGGAGGTGAATAATTTCGTTTCCGCGGAAAGTTTTCCGATCGTCCGGTTGAAGGTCGCCATAAAATCGGAATGTTGCGCGTAAAGCCACGGACTGAGCACCAGGATCGACGCGCCCGCCCGTTTTTGAAAGGAAAGCGCCTGTGCGACTTTGCTCGGCGCATATTTCATTTCCGCACAGACGTCGAGTACGCGACGAACCGTCTGCGGCGACAACCGCACCGACGAGACCTTGTTGTTCAAAATATACGATACCGTCGCCTTGCTTACGCCGCTGGCCTGTGCAATATCGTTGATCGTAACACTCATCTTTTGGACGCGCTTTTACGTTAACCGCATTTGTGCTTGGTATTAGCATACACCGCAACCGGAGAAATTGCAAATATTTTTTCCCGAAATCTCCCGAAAAATCACGCCCGCGCGAGGGAAACACCCGCTTTTACGGATTTTTCAGCCGTTTTTCATAAAAGCGCACAGGCGTTTTCAAGATATGACAAACGCCCGTTGCAAAGATAAACGGGTGTTGATTTACAGAAACTGGAAACCGCGGATGACGACGTTGTTCTGATCGTCGCGTGCGGTGACAACGCGGAAAAGAACTTGCGCGGTGCGGGGGGAGCCGTTTTCGGAGATGCGTTCGCAGGAAATTTTCCAAACGGAAGGATGGAAGTGGGGGATGGCCAAAAGGGTCAGGTAGGGGAAAGTTTTGGGGTGGCCGGATGCGTCGACGAGGGCGGCGCGGGTCGATCGGAAACGTTCGACGGTAAAGGATTTCTGCATTTCCTCGGGGAGGGCGGCGACGAATCCTTTGCCGTCGTCGGCGAGGAATGCGTCGAGAAGAACGCGGGCTTTGCGACATTCTTTGGTCTCGGGTTCGGCGCTTGAATCGCGGGGCAGTTCGCGGATGACGGTACAGCCCGCCGCGAGAATCAACGCGACAAGAAGCGGAAAAACGCGGCGGCTTTTTTGATTCATCATTCGGCGAGAAGTTTTTTGACTTTTTCGAAGCGTTCGCGCAGCGCGCTCCTGTTTTCGGGATCGAGCCAGAGGATCGCTTCAAAGGCGGCGAAGTCGCGGGAGAAATCGCGGTTCTTTTTCGGAGGATCGCCGCCGAAACCGGAATTCCCGAGGATCGCCGCCTGGAGTTCCGCGGCGAGATCAAGCGGTTTTTCCGGTTTGCATCCGGCGGCGTTTTCAAGCGATTCGAGAATGTTTTCCGCTTCTTTCTGCGCGGCGCGGAGTTGCTTTTCCGCTTTTTGCGCGGCGTCGGCATCGCCGGCCGCGGCGGCGGAAACGAGCCGGGCGAAGGGGGCGATACGCGAAAGCGTTTCGGGGATGTCGGGGAGCGTTTCCACGCTCTTCCCCGCGCGGACGTCCACATAGATCGTCATCCACTCATCGGCGGCGCGGACCGTTTTTTCGCGGGCGTCGCGGCGGCGGCGTTCTTCTTCGGCGGCGAGGGCGTCGGAGAAATCGCGTTGCAGTTTTTTCACTTCGTCGAAGATGCGTCGCGGCGCGGTTGCGCGAAGTTTTTCGGCGATCTCGCGGGCGCGCCCGGCGTTTTCGACGGGATGATCGAGGAGTGTTGTCCACTCGGTGACAAGTGCTTCGGCTTCGGCGTCGCGGCGGGAAAATTCTTCACGGCGTTGCGCGAAAAATTTGTCCATGATCTCGTCGAATTTTTTGCGCAATTTGATCTCTTCGCGTCCGGCATTCGGCGAAGCGTTGAATTTTTCCCGCAACGCCTTGGCGGCGCGGACGTCGCCCGGCGCGAGGGCTTCGGCTTCGGCGATGAGCGCGAGCCGTCCTTTTTCAGCTTCGGCGTATTTCGCTTCGATCCCGGCGTAAAACGCGGCGCGGGCGCTGAAAAAGGCATCGGCGGCGGTGTGGAAACGCGTGAAAAGTTCGTTTTCGGCGCTGCCGCAGCGGGGCAGTTCTTTCCATTGCGTTTGCATTTGCTTGATCCGGTCGGAAACCGTGCGCCAGTCGGTCGAATCCCGGAGCGACTCGATTTCTTCACACAGCGCGGCCTTTGCGGCGGCGGCTTCTTTCTGCATCTGGCGGCGTCCGGAAAAGTATTCGTCGATCCGGTGCTGAAGACTGCGCGTCAATTCCAGATAGCGGGAGTTGCTTTCGTCGAGTTTTTCTTTCGGCACGCTTCCGAGCGTTTTCCACTTGGCGCGCAATTCCTGAAGTTTTTTGGCGGCGGCGACGAGCGCGGGACCGGTCGCTTCGCCGAGCGTTTCGAGTTCCTTGCAGATGTCGAGTTTGAGGGTGTAACTTTCCCAGCGGGCGAAATCGAGAGTATCGAAAAAGAGCGCGAGCATTTCGGACGCGCGGCGGCGGTATTCGCGGTAGCGTTTGGCGTATTCTCTGGGCAATCTGCCGAGTCCGGCGACGGCTTTTTCGATTTCGGCTTTGCGGAGCCGCAATGTTTCGACGTCCTTTTTTTCGCAGAGCGCGGCGAGTTCGCCGATGAGATTTTCCGCTTTTTCACGGACTTCGGCGTCGTGTGCGGCTTCGGCGGCGAAACGTTCTCTCAGCGGGGCGCCGAGCGTTTCAAACAGCGTGTTTTCCTCGTCGGTGCGAAGGGTCGCCGACCATTGCTTCTGCAACGTTTCCCATTCCTGAAAAGTCGCCAGTTCGTTCGCTTCGGCGAGCGCGCGCAGTTTTCCCAGAAGAATTTGTGCCGTTTCCGGCGCGGTCGAATCTTTTTCCGCCATAGAATATGCCTCGTCTCGATGTTTGACGGTAAAAAAATAATCCGTTTTCGCATTTTTTGCAACTGAAAAAGTTGATTTTTCCGTCGGAAATCATTATATTTTATAGACCGCGTTCAAAAGATTTTTCTTTTTGCGTCATATTCTTCAAAGAAAGGACAATGCGATAAAATGGCGAAAACGCAGAAATTTAAGACCGAAGTCCGGCAATTGCTGGATCTTATGATCAATTCCCTTTACTCGAACCGCGATATCTTTTTGCGGGAGTTGGTCGCCAACGCCGCCGATGCGCTCGACAAGGCGCGTTTCGAGAGTCTTACCCGCGCCGAACTCGCCGACAACTGGCAGATCCGGATCACCTTTGACAAAGAAACGAAAACGCTGACCGTTTCCGACAACGGGATCGGGATGAACGAGGCGGAAGTCGTCGAAAATATCGGCACCATCGCCAAAAGCGGCACCCGCGCTTTCCTTGAAATGATGGAAAAGAACAAGGAAAACAAAGG
>JAKSOG010000094.1 GCA_024405715.1 Victivallaceae bacterium
GCCCGAACTTATCGGACAATTCGGCGTCGGATTTTATTCGGCGTTTATGGTCGCCGACAAAGTGGAATTGCGTACGAAAAAACGCGGTTCCGATGACCCCGCCGTACTGTGGACGAGCGCGGGGGAGGGGACGTTCACGCTGGACGCCGCGCCCGATTACACGGCGACGGGGACGGAGATCCGGCTTTTTCTCAAAGCCGACGCCGAAAAATATCTCGACCGCTGGATGATCACGTCGCTGATCCGTAAATACAGCGACTACATCGAATATCCGATCGTCGTCCCCGAAGAAAAAGAAAACGAGGACAAAACGAAATCCGTCGTCGATACCGTCGTTAATTCTCAAAAAGCGATCTGGCTCCGCAAACCCGCGGAAATCACCGCCGACGAGTACAAGAGTTTCTATGCGCATCTTTCCAATTTCGGCGGCACGGAATATCTCAAAGCCATCCATATGGCGGCGGAAGGCGCCAGCGAATTCAAGGCGCTGCTTTTCCTGCCCAAAGAAGCGCCTTTCAATCTTCTGATGCCCGAGATCCAGAAAAAGGGTCTGCAACTTTATGTCAAGCGCGTTTTCATCACCGACGAATGCAAGAAATTGCTGCCCGATTATCTGCGTTTCGTCTGCGGGGTGGTCGATTCGAGCGATCTGCCGCTCAACGTTTCCCGCGAAATATTGCAGGAAAACCCGTTGCTCGGACGCATTGAAAAGGCCGTTACCGCCAAAATCCTCGGCGAGTTGAAACACCTGCTGGAAAACGAACGCGAAAGTTACGAAAAGTTTTTCGACGAGTTCGGACGCATCCTCAAGGAAGGCATCCACACCGATTTCGCCAACGGCGACAAACTCAAGGATCTCGTCCTCTATGAATCGATGAATGGAGAACGCGGCAAAAAGATCACGCTCGCCGAATACGTCAAGGCGATGCCCGAAACCCAGAAAGAGATCTATTATATCAGCGGCGACAAATACGAAGCCGTCGCCGGCAATCCCGCGCTGGAATACTTCCGCAAAGCGGGGTTCGACGTGCTCTTTATGACCGATCCCATCGACGAATGGATCATGCAGTCGATGTTTCAGTACGACAAGAAGAATTTCAAGTCGATCGCCAAAGGCGATTTCGACATCGACGGCGCCGCCGACAAGGCGAAAGCCGCCGCCGAAAAATATGCGAAACTCGTCGATTTCATCAAAAAGGAACTTTCCGGCGAATTGAGCGACGTGCGTTTTTCCGGACGGCTGACCGACAGTCCCTGCTGTCTGATCACCGAAGGCAACGCGATGAGTCCCCATCTCGAACGCCTTTTCCGCGCGATGCACCAGGAAGTCCCCGTCAGCAAGCGGATCCTCGAACTCAACCCCGATCACGAACTGATTGCGAAACTTGCCGCTCTCGCCGGGAAAGGGGAGGACCCCGATCTTGCCGGGTATGTGCGGACTCTTTACGATCAGGCGTTGCTCGTCGAAGGCAGTCCAGTCGCCGATCCCGCCGGATTCGCCAAACGCGTGACTTCGCTTTTGAACGGCGCGTTGAAGTGAAAATTTCAGGAAGAGTGGTCGAGTGGTTTAAGGCAACGGTCTTGAAAACCGTCGAGCGGCAACGCTCCGAGGGTTCGAATCCCTCCTCTTCCGCCATTTTTTCTCGCTATTTGAGCTTAAAAAATCTGGAAGTTTTTTTATCCGTTTTTATTTTTGTATGTCAATTTGTATGACATAAGTTGACGTACTTGTGTTCCACGCCCTTATCGCCCTGACGGTAGCCGAGCTGATCGCATAAACGGTTGATCCCGCGGTTGCCGAACATTGTTATCAGATGGACGCATTGCTTGCTTCGCGCATACACGGGGGCATATTCCAACAGCGCGCGCGCGGCGGCGAAACTCTCGCGATCCGTATTTAGTGGATCGGCGACAAGCCATCCGAGGACGGCGACCGGGCTTGTCGCATCGAGATACACGGCAAGCGTCGCCCGACAGCGTCCGAGATCGTCAAAAGCGGCAAGCCCGGTGAATGGCAGCCACGACGCGGGAAAAACACGATCACGCAATCGGGCGGACATCCATTTCAGCGCGGCGTCGCGCTCGGCAAAGCCCCATTCTCCGACGGTCATTCGACAAGCCTTACCTCGGCGACGACGGCACCGATATTCATCGGTAGCGGGGCGCACTGCCGAATAGTAATGATGGTGTCCTCGTCGATACCTCCGGCGACGGAAATCGTCGCGACGGAAAGCCGCGGGGAAATCGCACAATCCATGCGGTCTTCCAGCACATCGCGGGAAATAATTTCCTGGAATTCATCGTCCCCGGCGCGTGCCTCGCCGCCGACGGAATCGTACATGGATATGCGCAATTCCGAGACATGTTTTTTCTGTAAAAACGTTGAGCCGTTTCTTGTCTCGCTCTCAAAACCGTTGAGTGTGATATACGAGGTGAATGGCAATCCGACGACGACCGTTTGGGCGGGCGGCGAGATCTGCACCGTGCCGCCGGAAACGACGGAGGAAGGATATTCCGCGCCGTCGGCGAGAATGGAAACAGTCTGTCCTTCGAGATGCATCAAGCCGCCGACAATGTCGTGCGCGGTCGTACCGCCGACGACGACGGCGGAATCGGCGAAACAGGCGTTTTCAATGCCGTCGTAGTCGCGGGGAGCGAGCATTTCGATAAAAACTTCTCCGTTGCGCCGGACGGCAAAAACGACGGTATCCTCGTCGCGTCCGGGGACCGGCATGGCGGCGATGCTCTCGACGGAGCCGCCGGCAATTTCGACGCGTTGCCAGCCGAAAACGCCCTCCGAAACCTCATAAGTGAATGCGGCGATCTTCCCGTTGGCGAGGAGACACCATAGCATGGTGTCCGGCTGCTGAACGAGCCCGGTTTCGACGATGCCGCTTTGCGTGATGTGCTCGGCCATGATGGTGCGATCGGGCGAAACAAAGCCCCGGCGTTCGTTGGAAAAAGCCAGTTCCCGGACTTTGCGGCCGCGCGTCTGGACATAGAGAATGGCATCGCCGGCGAGGACGCCGTTGACGTCGGCGGACCCGTAGGAAGTCTGCGGCCGCGCGACGCGGTAAGAGCGACGTTACCGAAGTCGCCTCCGGAAAGGATCCACTCGCTGTCCGACGTGCCGATAAAAAGGACACTTTGCGGACAGAGCCACCTGATTTCGTTGGCGGTGTCGGAAGCGAGCGTGATGGAGAGCGCGCTGTCATCGGCGGCGCCGTAAGCAAAATCATTCCAATTGTTGGTTTTGGAGAGCCAAAGCGTGTTGGGTTGTCCTTTGGTGCCGCCGAGGACAAGTCTTTCCTCGAAAAAGGAGATTGAGCGAGGGAAACCGTTTTTGGAGCTCCACGATCCTTCGCTCCATTCGGAAGTGGCGGCGGTCCCGCCGAGCGTCTTGACAACTTTGGCCCGGGCGGAAGTGCCGCCGGAAACAGAAAGTATCTGGACGGCGCCTGGGATCAGCGTATCACTGTTGGTCAGCACTATGTGCAGCTTCCGGTTTTCGGCGGATTCACCGGCTTGCACATAGTCCTTGACCCGGATGCGGAATTTGACGTTTTCGCCGTCTTCGGTGCCGGAACTCTCCACGTTGTTGTCGTTGTCGCCGGAAAAGGATCGGTAAGTTTCCCACGGTCCGTTGTTTTCGCTGCGCTCAATAAAAACTTTGGCGCGCCAAGTGCCATGCGTGACCAAACTCCAATAGCCGCGAATACCTTTGTCGCTCGATAAATACGATGACGTGCTGCCGGTCAGGGTTATATCCAATTCGGCACCGGTGCGGATGTTGTCGATCTCGAAATATCCGTTGACGTGGCCGGCCTGGAAGATCGATTTGCTGGCGGTCAGCGTGATCGTGCCGCTTCTGGCGGACGGGGTGATTGTGGAACTCTCGTCGGTGTTGATGTCCTTGACCGGGGGGAAGCCGATCGGCATCTGACGCAACTCGAAATTAGTAGCGGACGTGCGGCGCAATTCCATTACGGGGTGATCGGGGTGCGCGAGAAACATCACGTCGTTTGACTGCACATAGTCGATCGCGGCCAACTCCTCCGCCGAGTAAATGGTATTGTCCAGCCGGGCGACAACAGTATTATCCTTGAAAAAGCGGATATAGTGGTCGCCGAATTCAGCGACGTAAACATTGTCACGGGAAATTTTGAAAAGGATCAACCGGATCCGGCCGGTCGGCTGATACGCTTTTGAAATAAAAACCGTCCCGGGGCGACGCTCGAGTGTGCCGTAAGGCGTCAAAAGGAAATTGCATCCGGAGCGGAAGCCGTGCGAAAACTGTTCGACGTCGTACCGGCAGCGCATTTTCGGCGACAATTCGCCGGCGTTGAAAGCATTTTGAACCGCGTGCATTTTTTTACCTCGAAGCAATCCAGGAGGATCGGCGGCGTTGGCGGACGGGATACATATCGGAATTTTCGTCGGTGTCGATGGATCGGGCGACGGCGAGAGCGTCGAGATAACCGCGCGTGAAATACTGGATCTGCGTAACGTCTTTGGACACGCTCTGACAGATCTCGCGGGCGAGATCATAGCGGAGCGCCTCGCAGAAATTGGCGTCGAAACTCTCGGCGTCCTCGACGCGGAAAATGTAGATGAGCCGCGCTGGAAGATGGTTGACAAGGATATTTTTTCCGGATTTGCGGTAACGCTGATCGGGGGAGAGGGAAACGACGCGCAAAAGGTCGCCGGGGAGGGCGCAAGTATATTGGTATTCGGGATCGAAGGGATCGACATCGAGCCGGGCGAGATCGGCGGCTTTGGTGGCGAAGCTCCAAAAATGGTCGCGCAAAACGCGGTCGCGGCACACGGGGAAAAGGTGATTGACGAGCCGGGCATTATTGGAATTTTCATCGAGCGAGACGATATTGTTGATGCCGTTCATGTCAAGCGCAATGTTGCATATTTCGACGGTGTTCATATTTGTTTTCTCCCGAAAGATCGCCTCCGGAGGAAAACTCCTCCGGAGGCATTGGCGTCAGTCCTGAACGACGAGGAGATCGAAAACGATCTTTTTGTTCGCGGTCAAGGTGGCGCCGCCGGTGGTGGCGACGATTTCCGCGCCGTTCTCGATGGTGCCGCCGAAGCGGTCGGCATCGAGCTTGTGCTGCACGGTCGCCGTGCCGCCGCAAACGACGGCAGCAAGATAGCGGTCATCGTCTTCGGCGGTGCCGACTTTGATGGTGACGGAGTCACTCATACCGCCCTGGACGGTGATGGTGCTTTCGGGCAACAGCCGGAAAGCGCCGCCGAGTTTGGCGATCTTGATGACACTTCCAGCGGCTTCGGTGCCGAGCGGGATGTATTCGGCGCGGATGCTGCGGACGCGGCCGCCGAGTTTGTTGGGCATGAGTTTCGCGGAAACTCCGGCTTCGCCGTACTGGACGGCGGCGACATCGGTAAGATAATTGGCCATGATTTACCTCCTTTGGGTGATTAGATGGCTTCTTCGCAGGGGATGGCGATGACGGTTTCGTCTTCGAGCCGGGTGGCGCCGGCTTTCATTTTTGCGAGGACCTGCCAGTTGGCGCACTTGTCATCGCGCTCGGAGACCTTCACCTGGATGTCGCGCGGCAAGACGAGGAGCGATCCGGACTTGACGAAAGCGGCGCACCGGCGGGAAACAGCGGTTTCGCTGCCGGGGATCGCGGTCGTGTTGAGCAACTGCGTCTGGACGAATTTGAAACCGAGAAAAGTATCGGTCTTGCCGGTGACGAGGGCCATGACGGCTTCGTACAAACTGTTGCGGATGTCGATGCCTTTGGCGAGGTCGTCGATCTGTTCCTGACTGACGACGATGACAAGATCGTTGCCGGGGGCTTTGAGGTCGATGTTCGCCTTGCCGAACATACTGCGCGCCGCGCGCAGTTTTTCGACGGTGAGCCCGGCATTGGCGCCGCCCGTTCCTCCGACGGTGATCGGAATGACCTGCTTTTCGGGGAAGGGGACGATGACTTCACCGGACTTGCCTTCGCGGGCGTCGCCGTCGAAGACGCGATCAATGATGATCTTGTCGAGGATGCGGCCGAGGGCGAGCATACCGGCTTCGGTGATGGAACTTTTGGGATCGATGAAAAGGTTGGGTTCATCGGTGTTGTCGACCATGTCGGCCCAGATGTAGTCCGTGCCGAAAACGGCGCGCCGGGAAAACTGGGTTTCGAGCATGGGGGTGTCCATGTACTTGGAGGTGACTTTGATGGCGTCGGTGGGGTGGACGCGGTCGAAGTAGCGGAATTCTCCCTTCATCGGCTCGACGCGGAAGAATTTGCGGAGGACGGAGCCCTGCTGTTGCGCCATACGATAGATATTGGCGCCGTACTGATTTGCGAAGTTCTGATTGAGGCCAGCCGTTTTGATAACCTTTCATTTTTGTGGCGTTGACGGAAAATCGCGACTGCCCGGCACCGTGCCGGATCGGACGGGAGACGCTTCGCGGCGTTTCCCTGTGTGCAATTTTCGCCGGGGCCGGAAAGGTTATCCTGGCTTGGTTTGCTCTACCATATAAGATAACACCCCGCGGAAAAAACATTTTCCGCCGGGGGTTGGTCAATAAAACCGTCTTTTGCGTCTGCGCCGGCGATAAAGTCGACTTTGTGGCGTTTTTTGCGGTGTAACCGCCTCTCTCTCGCCGCCGACCCAGAGATCCCAGAGCCGCTTGGATTGCTTCAATGCGGCGCCGGTAACTTGGAATCCCGGGCTTAAAACGCCCATCGCCTGTAAGTCGCTCGCCGCGGCGTCGTAGACTTTTTCCTCAACGCTCTTTTCTCCGGATTTCTGCGGTTCGTCGGAAGTGATCGCCTTGCCGGCCTGATAAGACTTCTGCAACGCCCGGAGATAATCGTCACCGAACATATTCTTATCGGTCGAAGAAATCGATCCCGTCGCGGCAGAGTAGATCAGATTGACTGCCGATCCGGCAAAGGGATCAATGTCGAAAAGATCGCCAACCGCGGAAACAAGACACTCGGTGACGTAATCGGCGGCGGGATTTTTTTCTTCGTCCTTTTTGGACTTTTCGCGGTTGCGCGTTGAGAAATCATACCACGCTTTGCCGCAGGCGGCGATCAGCGCGGAAATGACAAAACTCACCAGCATCGCTTTAGCGGCGGTCGCCGTCCGTCCGGAAGTTTGCGAGCCGGAATATTCTTGATTTTTTTTCTCATTTGCACTTGACAAATCCGGATTGCCGTTTATATTATTGGCACGGTCAGATGCTTCCATCTGGGGAGACAGCACCTGATGCGCCTCCGCGGTTGCCAGATACAACGGGATATCCTTCTTCTTTGCCAAATACTCCTGATAAGTGATATTTACCGGAAGTCCGTCTTTGTCTATCAGGCCATATTGATCGATTGCTTGTTTTTCCCGATTGAGTTGATTTTTGATATAGCTGTCCTTGGACTCCATATGCGTCCATGCATGGATTCGTCCATCCATGTCAACAGAGCAAACCATATAATGATTCTGATTTTTCTCTCCTAACTTTTTCAGATAGCAAACACGCGGTGCACCATCCTTACTGACAGCCAAAATCCGATCATCGGCATTACGCAAGGATTCTTCCAGTTTCTTAAAAAGCCCTAAGAAACTTTCCGAAAACTCCTCACGATAGACGCCATTCGCATCTCTCGTCCTTTTTACCGCAAAGTGATGAATATACTCCTCGGTTTTATCCACATCCAAAGGAGAAAACACGACCGTTTCCCCCCATGGCGTTTCGACGGTTTTTCCGAGCGGGAAATCGCGATAAAACCTTTCGATCCGCTTGACGCCTGC
>JAKSOG010000095.1 GCA_024405715.1 Victivallaceae bacterium
GCGCGGACGTATTTCCCCGAAAACGAATACGTCGCCGGACCCGATCCCGAAGCCGCCGCGCTGCCGTGGATCAAAAAATTGCGCCGGTGGTTTCTTTTCCGACGCCGGAAACGGATTTGACAATTCTTCCGCCGCCGCCTATATTGTAAAAAAGAAACTTCGGAGTTTCCGGATGAAAAAGATCGTCGCCACGTTTTTTTGTTTCGCGGGATTTTCGCTTCTCGCGTCGCCGTTGCTTTTCCGCGGCGGGGAAGTGCTTCGGGCGGAACTTTCGACCGCCGAACCGGCGATCGCTTCTTTTGACGCGGCACTATTCCCCGATCTGCCGGAAAGGAAAATTTACGCGGCGCTGACGCTGGCGCTTCCAGCAGGGCGTAAAATTTCCATTTTCGATTACCGACTCGTCGTGTTCGGGCGCGCCTACGACTGCGTGGCGATCCGCAACGGAGATTCGCCGTGGAAAATGACGCCCGACGCGCTCGATTGCCGCAAAGCGTCGTTGCTTTTCATCCTCAATCGCGGAACGGTCGGTCTGGATCGGGAAACGAAGATCACGCTCCAATGCGCCGCGCCGTCGTCCGTGCCGGACGGCTCGGAGTGGAAGGTGACCTTTTTCAATATCGGTGAGAAGCCTTTTTCCCGATAAAAAAAAGCGGCTGCCGCACCCCGTCCCCGGAGGTCTTGCGGCAGACCGTTTCTTCCTTTTTTAAAGGGCGTCCGCCATCTCGTTAAGTTTCCGCAGATCAAGTTTCCCCGTGCCGAGCAGCGGCAACGCCTCGACGCGAACGTAATCGTCGCGCTTCGGGAGCCAGATGTTGGGGAATTTCTGCGCGCGCAGATATTCGGTCGCGGCGTCGATGTCGAGCGAGTCCGCCGTATAGAAAACGACGAGCCGTTCGCCTTTGCGGCCGTCTCTGCGCCCGGTGACGGCGACGGAACGCATTTCGGTGTGCAGGAAATTCGAGAGCGCATCCTCGATCGCTTCGTGCGGGACCATTTCGCCGCCGATCTTGCTGAAACGCGATGCGCGCCCCGTGATGTAGATGTAACCGTCCTCGTCGATCTTGGCGATGTCGCCGGTGTCGTAATAGCGGTTCTGGATGACGCGCGCCGTCTGTTCGGGGTTGTTGAGATAACCTTTCATCACCGTGCCCGCTTTGACCTGCATGCGGCCGGGGCGGTTCGGACCGAGTTCGACGCCGGTTTCCGGATCAATGATCCGCACATGGATGCCCGGAAGCGCGCAACCGATGCTGCCGGGATGGCTGCTACGCGTATTCATCTCGAAAATGGAATTGTTGAAGTTGATCGTGACGATCGGGGAAAGTTCGGTGCATCCGTATCCTTCGATGAGGTTGCGCCCGGTGAGGTTGAAGTAACGCTCCGCCAGTTCCGGAGGGAGTTTTTCCGCGCCGACGAAAACCAACCGGAGCGAATTGTGCTGTTTTTTCGTTGTTCGGTGTAGATTTTTCTGCATTATGTTCGGCGTTGGTGTCAGAATGGTCGCGTTGTATTTTTCGATTCCTTTGTCGATCTCGTCGGAAGCGAGCGGATTCAAGTGGAAACAGACGGGCGCTCCGAATTGGCAGGGGATCCCGTAGTGCATGATGAAACCGAAAGCGTGGAACATCGGCAGATTGCCGCAGATGCACTCGTCTTCCTGCAATGTCACCATCCGGAGAAACGACCAGAGGTCGCAGTTGATGTTGCGGTGCGTGAGCATCACCGCCTTGGGCGTACCGGTCGAACCGCTGGAAAAAAGCACCACCGCCTGCCGGTGCATATTGTAACAGCTGAAAGGCGCCAACTGGCGCACGAGGATCCTGCCCGGCACGAAGATCGCGCGCAGGATCGCCCGGATCTTCATCCCGGTCGTCACGCCCGGCGCGAGATCTTCCAGCATGATCATTCCGGGACGTTCGCGCCATTTGATTTTTTCGAGGAAACGGCGGCTGGTGAAAATCGTCCGCACTCCGATGCGCGCCGCCGATTCGAGCGCGACTTCTTCGCCCGCGCTGAAATTGATGATCGCGGGCGTGCGGTCGGCAAGCTGGACGCTCATCAGTACCGCCGCCGTCAACGTCGAGTTGGGCAGGAGTACGCCGACGTAACCGTCTTCGCCGCGATCCAGTTCGCGTACCGCGCGGGTGAAGATCAGAGTTTTGACCAGCATCGAAAAGTTGCTACTCCAAGAATCGGTAACGACATCGCAGAAAATTTTCTGGAAGGGATGATGTTTCGCCCGGCGGATGAATGCGGTGTGCAAGGGCATTTCGCCCGGTTGCGGGCGGCGTTCGACGCTCGCGCCGAGTTCGGAGATCACCTGACGCAATTCAAACGCGCCGATCTTGCGGTCGAGCGGATCCCCGATCGCGATGCTGAAATCCACCGGCAGAAAGCGCGGCAGGGAAAAGTGCATTTTCCCGTTCCGGTAGGAAAAGAGCCGGCCGTGCAACATCCCGATGCGGAAAGGCAGTACGACGACTTCGGTGTCGGTCGGCAACAGCGGTTCGACGCCGGAGCGGAACCGCATCAGATTGCCGTTGCCGGAGATCGCGCCTTCGGGCAGAAAGCAGAGGACTTCGCCGTGCCGCAACCGGTCGCGCACGTCGTTGAAGTATTTCTTCAATTCCTGCGGGCGACGCGCATTGGGCACGCGGATGACGCCCAAGTACCAGAAAATGAAGCGCGTCGGCACGAAATTGATGATGTCCGCGCGGATCATGAAACGCACTTTGCGGGGACAGACCAACTGGATGAGCAAAAGGTCGATCAGCGAAATGTGGTTGGAAACGATCAGCACCGGACCCGATTTCGGCAGATTGTCCAATCCGAATTTGCGCAACCGCACCACGGTATGGGTGATGATGAATCCGATCAGACGCAGGGTCCATACGCGGCAGAAAAACAGAAAAACGAGAAGGGCGACCGTAAACAAAGTCCAGCCGCCGACGGCTCCGATGATTTCTTTCATTGTACTCTCTCCATTGCTGACGGGCGGACCGGTTCATCGAAGCGGACCGCCTTTTCCTAAAATAACCCGTTTGCGCCGAAATTGCAACTTTTGCCGGATTCTTTCGCTGAAAAAGCGTGTTTTTACCCCTGCCGGATTGAAATTTTCCGGAAACGTGCTATATTGAATGGACGTCATACCGGAAAGAAATCGAATTCTTCTTTGCTGGCTTAACAAATTCAGAGATAAGGAGTTGAAAAATGGCTGTTCCGAAACGCAAAACTTCCCGCATGCAGCGCCGTCAGCGCAAAGCCGCCAACCGCTACGAGGGCGTCCAACCGACCTACTGCCCGAAATGTTCCGCCCCGCTGGCGCCCCACCGCGTCTGCAAGGCATGCGGGTACTATGAAAACGAGCAGATCCTGAACGTCGAAGCGTAGTTGTTTTTCCGCCGTCGGAAGGAGCCGCGCAATGAAAATTGCCGTTGATGCGATGGGGGGCGATTTCGCTCCCGGCGTGGTGATCGAAGGGCTTTCCCTGTCGCTGCCGCTTTTTCCGCAATGCGAATTCCTGCTGGTCGGCCATCGGGAAAAAGTCGCTTTTTATCTGGAAAAATACGGTCTCGCCGGGCATCCGCGGATCACGCAAGTTCACGCCGAAAGCGTCTGCGAGATGTCCGATCCTTCCACGATTTCCCTGCGCGGCAAAAAAGACTCCTCCATCACGGTCTGCGCCCGGCTGTTGAAAGACAAATCCGCCGACGCGATGGTGACCCCCGGTCATACCGGTGCGACGGTCGCCGCGACCAAAGTGCTGGTGCGGACTCTGCCCGGCGTCGACCGTCCGGCGCTCGCCGCCAGTATGCCGACCAAAAAACAGCCCGGCCGCTTCATTTTGATGGATGCGGGCGCCAACGTCGATTGTCAGCCGCTGAATCTCGCCCAGTTCGCCGTGATGGGGAGCGTTTACGCCGAATATCTTTTCAAGATCAAAAATCCGCGCATCGGGCTTTTGAGCGTCGGCGGGGAAGATTCCAAAGGCAACGATTTGACCAAGGAAACGTTCAAACTGCTGGAAAAAATGCCGATCCGTTTCGTCGGCAACATCGAACCGACCGCCGCCTTTGACGGCGAGGTCGATGTGCTGGTCAGCGACGGTTTTTCCGGAAATGTTTTGCTGAAAACCGCCGAAGGTCTGGCGCATTCGACCGTCGCGTGGCTCAAACGGGCGATCACCAGAAACGCGATGCGTACGCTCGGAGGGATTTTCGCCCAAAACGCATTCCGCGAATTGAAGGCGATCGGCGCTTCGGATGAAATCGGCGGCGCGCCGCTGATGGGGTTGAACGGCGTCTGCATCATCGGGCACGGGTCTTCGACTCCGAGAGCGGTCTACAACGCGATCCGCGTCGCCGCCGAATGCGTCGAATTCGGCGTACTTGACCGGGTCGTGCAGAACGTCAAGGAATGCGGCGTCGCCGTCGAATCGCATAAAGTCCCGGCGTCGTCCGCCGCGCCGGCTCCGGAGAAGTGATTTCATTTTCGCCGCGCGCCGGATTTTCCATGAGAAACGCATAAAACGCGAAAAATCCCGCCCGGAAAAGGAATTTTATCTATGGTCAAAAGCGGATATGTCAACAATCTCTCGGATATGCGTGAGCAATTGCGCCGGAATTACCGGAATCCCGATGACATCGTCGCCTCGCCCGCTTCGGAAAGCGCCGCTTCGGCTCCGCGCCTTGAAGAAAATGCTCCGGTGCATCCCGTCCGAAGCGAAGCGGCCCGCGATTTCCGCGATCTGGAAGGCAGGGCCCTTTCCGCTTTGGCGCAACTGGAATGTGAACTCGGACGGATCGATTTTTGCCGCGATCAACTGACGGCGCGGCGCGACCGGTTGAATGCCTTGTTGCAGGAAATGCAAAATCCCGCATCCGACCGGGACGAAGCGGAATATCAGCGTCGCGTCGATTCGTTGCGTTACCGCTTTTTCGAGATCGCCGTGCCGGTTTCCGGAAAGACTTCCAACTCCGAAGAAAAGGAAAACGCCGCGACCGCGCGCAATGCGTGGATCGTGGCGTCTGCCGTTCTCGCCGGAGCCGTCATCGTGGCGCTGGCGCTTTTTTTCAGTTTCTAAAAGACTTCCTGAATATCGACGACGTTCAACTGGGGCGTTTCCACGTCCTGATGCAAATTCAGTTGCGGCGTCGCCAGCACGTCGAGGATCCGGCCGTGCAATTCCGACGGCGCCCGGTTGAAGGCGATGAAATCCATCTCTGTGTTGGCGTTTTGTAAAATGCCCCGGGTATGCAATCCGCCGCCCACGGCGTTGCAACGCGCGACCCGCAATTCGTTGAAACGGTAAACCGGCTTGGGATTGCCGTGCCCGAACGGCGACAGCAGAGAAAGATACTCGAAAAAGGCGGGCGTCATTTCGTTCAGCGACGCTTCTCCGTCGTAGGAAACGAAATTTTCCAGATCCGCCGAGTCGATCTGGGTGCGGATCTCGCGGTCCATCGCTTCAAAGAACGGCGCGATGTCTTCCGTGCGAAGCCCGACCGCCACCGCCATCGGATGGCCCCCGAAACGTTCGAGCAGATCGGCGTGGCGGCTGAGTACGTCGACGAGGTTCAAAGACGCGATGCTGCGCCCCGACCCGTATGCCTCGTCCCCCTGGATCGTCAGCACGATCGTCGGACGGTTGTAATCGCGGGTGAGCCGTGACGCGACGATCCCGATCACGCCCTGATGCCAGTCGCGTCCCGCGACGAGAAGCGCGTAGGGACTCTGCCAGGCGAGATTGCGCTCGATCTGCTCGCAGGCCTCCTGGTAGATTTCCTGTTCCTTTTCCTGGCGGATGTGATTGTAACTTTCGAGTTGATCGGCGCAATCGTAGGCGTCGACGATCCTGTCGCTTTCCAGAAGTTTGAGCGCGACGTTGGCGTCGCCGACGCGACCGGCGGCGTTGATGCGCGGCGCGAGCCGGAAGGTAATGTCCGAAGGGGAAAGTTCCGTACGGATCTTGGTGTTTTCGATCAGGGCACGGATGCCCGGACGCAACTGCTTGCGCAACGCCATGATCCCGTGTTTGACCATAATGCGGTTTTCCCCGAGCAACGGGACGATGTCGGCGACCGTGCCGAGCGCGACGTAGTCGAGGATCTCGTCCAGGTGGGTCGTAAAGCCGCCGAGATTGTTTTCCCGTCCGTATTTGATGAAAGCGTGCGAAAGTTTGAATGCCGCTCCGGCGCCGGAAAGAACCTGCAGATCTTCCAGTTCCGGGTAGATTTTCGGATTGATGACTGCGAGCGCCTTGGGCAGTTCGGGACCGGCTTCGTGGTGGTCGGTGACGATCACGTCGATCCCGCGGGCGAGCGCGACATCGACGGCGTCGCAACTGGTGATGCCGCAGTCGACGGTGACGAGTACGCCGCATTTTCCGAATGTTTCCAACGCTTTTTCCAGCGATTCGGGCGTGAAGCCATAGCCGTCGTCGAAGCGGTGCGGAATGAAAGAATGCACCGTCGCCCCGTTGGAGCGGAGCACCCACGCGAGCAACGCGCTGGCGGTAATGCCGTCGGTGTCGTAGTCGCCGTGGATGAGGATCGGTTCGTTCCGTTCGATCGCCTGCCAAAGCCGCCGGGCGGCATCTTTGATGCCGGGGAAGCGGTAGGGATCGCTCAAATGAACGAGTTTCGGTTCAAGGAAGCGTTCGATCGCGCTTCCGTCGATGCCCCGGGCGGCAAAATACACGGCGATCGGGCGCGGCAGTTTGAAGTCGCGCTGAAGCTTCCCGATTTTTTCTTCCTGATCGCCGCCGGTAAGTTTCCAGTTTTTCTGACCCATCGGACTGTTCCTTGTTATATCATGCATATAAAATAACATCGAAACGGCGTTTCGTCTAATGTCGCGGGCTTTTTTTTCCGAAATATCCCGGCAAAAAAGGGAAATATCCCCGGTCGCGGAAAAAAAGAGGGGAAAGAATGTTGCGCCGGAGGGATTCAGCGCAGAAATTTTTCGATCGTGTCTTCCGTTTGCAGGCGTTGTTTCAGTTCCCGGTCGCGTCTGCTGAAAATATAACGCGCGAAGTCGCGCAATTTACGGAAATTCACCTGAAAATATCCAAGCGTGAGTTTGCCGTAATGACCGTGCGGGTTGCAGGTATGGAGCCGGATGACCGAAGGATGCAGCGCGGCGAAACGCCGTTTCCACCAATTGAGGGAAAAACGGGCGGATTGCGCCAAAACGATTTCGGCGTCTTTCCGGCGGGGAACAGGGGACGTGACGACTTCCCGGAAGGCATGGAGCAATTCCGCGGGGAACGACTTTTCCGGTCGCGTTTCTTCGGGGAAAAAGTCGGGGAATGCGGCGAAAAAGGGCGCGGGCGAGGGCAATGCGTACTCTTTTGCAAGTGCGTCGATCCTGTCCCATCCGGGGAATCCTTCGCGGCGGATCAGAAAACCGCAATCAAGAAGCAACTGCGGCGCATTTTTCCAACGGTGTCCGCGGCTGTGGCAGAAAAGCATCAGGAGATTCATTTCCGTAGAAAGTTGCCATTCGTACGGCGATACCCGGCGGAGTTTTCGCCAGATCGCATCGGTGGACGCAACGCCGAAATGCGGCAAACGGAAATGCACTTCCAGTCGTGCCGTTTTCCGGACGAGTTGCGGTTCGTGGTGGGAACTCCGATAAAAGTAGGGAGCGTCCCACCCGTCTTTTTTCAGCATGGCGAGCGCCCGTTCCCGTTCGTTTTCGCGGATCAGCACGTCGATGTCCCCCATTCGCCGCGGAACGTCGTCCGGCCAGACGCGCCACGCCAGATCC
>JAKSOG010000096.1 GCA_024405715.1 Victivallaceae bacterium
TATGCTCGCACTCGTCAATTTGAGTTTCGACTCGCTGAAAAACATTCCGGTTTGCACGCAAAAAGAAGTCCGGAGCGTCGAATTTCTCGACGGCGACGGCGTTTATAAGTCCTTGAAATTCAAGGTGTGTGAAAAAGGCATCGTCATCGACAAGGAAGTGCTTTCCTATGAGCCGGTGATCCTGCGCGTCAGATAAACGGTCATCGTCGCGACGGGCGGAGAAGCGGAGATCGCCTCTTCGCCCGTTGCTTTTTCCTGGATATATGTTCCGACCATGAAAAAGTTTTCCGGCAAAATTTTCAAGACGACGGGGATCATCGCGATCGCGGTTGCGGTGCTTTGGGGGGGCTCGGTTTTTGTTTTCCCCATTGTGGATCAAGATATGTGACTTACTTTCGGAGAGATTTATTCCCATGCGGGCGAAGCGGCCCTCATGGCGCCGCGTTTTTTATATTTCCGCCATCCGTTTCTTCTCCTTTCCGCCGGATGGAATGCAACGGTCATCCGGTTGGGCGCGCAAACGGGCAGGGCGGTGCATCCGCGCGCGGTAGATGATTTTCCGCCGGGAGCGGGATCAGTGCTTTTTGTCCGCGAGACGGGTGAAAAATTCGGTGATGCGGCTGTCGTTGGAGCGGTGTACCACTTCGTCGGGTGTTCCCTGCATACGGATCTTGCCCTTGTCCATAAAGATCATCCGGTCGGCAATGTCACAGGCAAAGTCGATTTCGTGGGTGACCACCGCCATCGTGATGCCGTCTTGGATGAGGTCGCGCATCACGCTCAATACTTCGCCGACCATTTCGGGGTCGAGCGCGGAAGTCGGTTCGTCAAAGAGCAACGCGGCAGGACGCATCGCCAGCGCGCGGACGATGGCGATACGCTGTTTCTGTCCGCCGGAAAGTTGATCGGGATAGGATTCGATCTTGTCGGTCAAGCCGACTCTTTCCAGGAGTTTCATTGCCGTTTCGTTGGCTTCGTCTTCTTTCATTTTTCCCGTCAGCACCGGCGCCAGCGTGATGTTTTTGCGGACGGTCAGGTGCGGAAACAAATTGAAATGCTGAAAGACCATTCCGACCTGGGTACGGTAGCGATCCAGAAATTTTTCCTGACGGGTGATTTCGGCGCCGTTGAAGCAAATGCTTCCTGAATCCGGTGTTTCCAGAAAATTCAGACAGCGCAAAAGCGTGCTTTTGCCGGAGCCGGATGCGCCGACGATAAAAAGAGCTTCACCGCGGGGAATATCAAAGGAAACATTGTCTACGGCGGTCATGGCGCCGAAACGCTTCACGACGTTCCGGATTTCAAACAAAGGAGAGGTGGCGCTGCAATTCATAAGAGGAAAATCCTTTATCGGTTTTTTTGCAACTTTTCTTCCGCTTTTTTCAGGAGCAGAGAGAAGAACATCACGACCGCCAGATAGATGACGGCGACCGCCATCAGCGGCAGAAACGCATTGTAAGTCTGACTGCGGATGATGTCGCCGCCTTTGGTCAGATCTTCCAGCGCGATAAAGCCCGCCACGCTGGTTTCTTTCAACAGTACGATGAATTCATTGCCCAGCGCGGGCAAGACGTTTTTCAGCGCCTGCGGCAGGATGATCCGCAGCATCGTCATCCGGTAAGAGAGTCCCAGACTGCGTCCCGCCTCGATCTGCCCCCGGTCGAGGGACATGATCCCGGCGCGGATGATTTCCGCCGTGTAGGCACCTGAATTGATGCCGAATGCGGTGATGGCGACGATGATTTTGCTGACGTTGTGCGAGCCGAAAATAACGAAGTAAATAATCAGCAACTGGATGACGACCGGAGTCCCGCGGATGACGGTGAGATAGACCCGGCAGACGGCGTCAAAAAAGGTGTATTTCCCCGTCAGGTCGTGGGTACTGCGGGTGACGGCGACGAGAAAGCCGAGCAAAAGTCCCGCCAGAATGGAAAAAACGGTCACAAGCATCGTGATCCCGAAACCGTCCAGCAGATAACGGTAGCGTTTCCCGTCGATGAAATTGATCCGCAAGTCGTTTTTCAGTTTTTCCCAAAAACCGGCGTCCACGGCGGCGTTTTTGTCTCCGGCGTACTTGATTTGACCGTCCGCCTTGATTTTTTTTAACGTGCCGTCCGCTTGCATCTGGCGCAATGTGACGTTGAATTTCTGCAACAGATCGGGGCGTTCTCTGGAAATGGCGAAGGCGTATTTTTCGGAAGTGAGCGGATCGGGCAGCAGCAATAGATCGGGATTTTTGGCGGCTTCGACTTCCGCCGGTTCCTGATCCACGACGGCGGCGTAAACTTTTTTCGTTTTCAGCGACTGAATCACTTCGGGGATGTTTTTGTACCTTTCCGGCTCCCGGTAATGTTTCTGGACAAACATATCGGCCGTCGTGCCTTCCTGGACGCTGACGGGATGGTTTTTGAGATTTTCCAATTTGAAATCCGTCGTTTCCCGGCGAATGAGGATCCGCTGGCTTGCATCGGCGTAGGGATCGGTGAAGCTGATTTTCGTTTTGCGTTCTTCGGTTATCGTGATGCCGGAAGCCGCCACGTCGGCCTTGCCGGTCTGAACGGCGGCGATGATGGCGCCGAAGGACATATTTTCGATTTCAAGTTGATAGCCGTTGCGGTCGCAGATCTCGCGGATGATATCGGGATCGATCCCGATGATTTTGCCATCCATCACCAGTTCGTAAGGCGGGAAGTTGGCATTACATACCATCCGGAGGACGGGTTTTTCCGCCGTTTTTTTACACGCCGTGAACAGCAATGCAAAAAAAGCGGCGCAAAAAAGGATCGTTGCGCACAGGAATCCCGACCGGGAATTCCGTTCCTTTCCGGCGGAGGAATTTATTTCAGCCATTTTTTTCTCGCTTTCGGTCAAATTATGGGAAAATCAAAGGATGTAATATACCTCGTCGGAAGGACAAAAGCAAGGTGGCGCAGGCAAGTTATGGTACGGTCGCGGGTTATAAAGTTTAATGCACTTTCAAAAGACGGAAAATGGGCATTCCGTTTTGCAAATCGGGAAACCTTTTTTTGAAAAAGCACTTGCCTGTTCACGGAATTTTGCCGTCAGCGGTGCTTGGTACGGAATGCTTCCGGCGATAGATGAAAAAACGAAGAGAAATTACGGTAAAAAACGGAATACTCTTTGTAGCCGCATTGCACGGCGACCTCCTTGATCGCAAGTTGCGGTTGTTTCAATAATTCCGCCGCCGCGCGCATTCTTATATGAGTAAGACATTTTTGCAGTGACATTCCGGTTCCGCGGCTGAAAGTGCGGGAAAGATGTTCGCGTGAAATGTTCAGCCGCCGTGCTAAAACAGTGACGTTCAACGGTTGCCGGTATTCGACGGCAAGAATGTTCTGGACATTCCGCACCAGTGCGCTTGACTTGTCGGCATCGCCTCCCTTGCCGGATGAGCAAAGCATATGAAGCGCCGATAACACCAAGTTCGCCCCGTCCATCGGCGAAAGAAAGCGTATCTGCCGTTTTTTGCCTTGAAATGAAAAAAGTTTCTGCACCAGCTCTCCATCCAGCGGAATGTCGTAAAGATGACCGAAACGCCTGACCAGCGCATCGATGAGAGAACAGATGTTTTCGCCCTCCATGGACATCCAGAGGAAACGCCACGGTTCCCGGGCGTCCGGGGGATAATAATAGCAGACGTCGGGGTCGTGATGATTATGCAGAAAACTTTTTCCCGGAGTCAAATCGAATTTTTTGCCGCCGATATTGATGCTGCCTCTGCCTTGAAGCGTAATGACGAATTGTCCGCCGGATTCCGCCGAGCGTTTCCGCCCGTCCATGACATACGCCGGGGAATTTTCCACCTCTTCCGCGATCAGATAGGGTTCGGGCAGAAAAGGAAGAAAAAAACTTGTTTCAAACTGAACCTGCCAAATGCGTACTTTTTCAAAAAAACGGTCAACTTTTTCTTTCATATCACAAAGCGAGAATTAATATCACAAAACGCAATATAATATACGCTTTACTTTTCTTTTTTCAAGTGTATGTTATACGCGACGCGGGAACGCTTCCCCAAGTGGAGCGCAAGATATTATTCCGAGTGCATAAAAAACAATGCCGTATTATAAGGAGAGATTTTCAATGACACCCCGATGGCTCAAAAAAGCGGTTTTTTACCAGGTCTATCCGCAAAGTTTCTACGACTCGAACGGCGACGGCATCGGCGACATTCCCGGCGTCATCGCGAAACTTGATTACATCAAAAACCTCGGCGTCGATGCCGTCTGGTTCAATCCGTGGTATGAATCGCCTTTCCGCGACGCGGGATACGACATCACCGATTTCTACAAGGTGGCGAAGCGTTACGGCACGAACGCCGACGCGAAAAAACTTTTTGCCGAAGCGCATAAGCGCGGCATTAAAATCGTCCTCGATCTCGTTATCGGTCATACTTCGCTCGATTGCAAATGGTTCAAGGAGTCGGAAAAGCCGGAACGCAACGCCTACAGCGACTACTATGTCTGGTGCCCGATCGCCTACTATCGCGGTACGGGGAAGGGGGACGATTACTTTGTTTCCGGCTGGGGGCCGCGCGGCGCATTTTTAGCCAATTACTACGCGGTACAGCCCGCGCTTAATTTCGGCTACGCCAAGATCGAGCATCCTTGGGAGTTGCGTTACGACGATCCGCGTTGCCGCGCGACCAGGGAGGAAATGATCCGCGTGATGCGCTTCTGGATGGATATGGGCGCGGACGGGTTCCGCGTCGATATGGCGTCGAGCGCCATCAAGCGCGACGCGGGCAAGAAAAAGACGATCGCTTTCTGGAAGGAAGTCCGCCGGATTTTTGACCGCGACTACCCGGAAAACGTCCTGATCTCGGAATGGTTCGATCCGGCGACGTCTTTGAAAGCGGGATTTCATATCGACTTTTACTACAATTCCTTTTGGCGGTGCGGATACCGCCCGGAAAAAACCGATCCGAAATGGCCGCAGATGGCGATGGCGGAAAAACATTTCACCGACCCCGTTCCCGCCGTCAAACCGGTGTTTGATCTGATCCAAAAGACGCAAAAGAAAGGCTACATCGGCTTTTATTCCGGCAATCACGACGGCGCGCGCTTGCCCTATTTCGGGAGCGAAGCCAACACGATCGTCAAACTTGCGATGCTCTTTACGCTTCCCGGAACGCCGTTTCTCTATTACGGCGACGAGATCGGAATGCGTTACCGCGAAAATTTGACGCCCAAGGCGGGCGGCGAACGCCGCACCGGGAGCCGTACCCCGATGCAATGGGACAACGCGCTTGCCAACGCCGGATTTTCAGCGGCGGCAAAAGAAAAACTCTATCTCCCCGTCGACGATGCCGTTGACGCCCCCTGCGTCGCCGGTGCGCTCAAAGGGAACAACGCGACCTACAACGCCGTAACGCAACTTCTTGCGCTCCGCAAACGGCATATCGCGCTTGACAACGACGCCAAGGTGGAATTGATTTATCTCAAACACCGCAAAATGCCGATCGCCTATACCCGTACCAAGGGAAAGGAAAAACTGCTTGTTCTGCTGAATTCCAGCAAGGAAGATGTTTCCGTCAAAATGCCGAAATTCAAAAATGCGGAAGTGCTTCTTGCAAAAGGTGTTAAGATGACGGACGGCACATTCGCCCTTGCTCCGTGCAGTTACGGCATCTACAAGATCCGGAAGCTTTAAGCGTCCGGGAGCCCTTGCGCAGGTTTGTTTTCGCGATATATTATCATTGAAAACAAGGAAGGAGTTCAAAATGAAATCATTTCTGCTGACGGGAGCCATCGCCGTCGCGGCGACGCTCTTTGCCGCGCCGCAGTCAATCGAAGTCAAAGATCACGAGCCGAGTCTGCTTCCCCCGGGCAACTGGAAACTCGCGTGGCACGATGAATTCGACGGCACGGAACTCGACCGCACCAAGTGGGATTACCGGCTTGCCATGATGGGTGAAAAACACCCGGCGTGGACGGATAAAGGCGTTCATCTTGACGGAAAGGGCAACGCCGTTTTTACCATTGTGATGGAAAATGATTGTCCGCGCTCCTCTCAACTCCAGACGGGATACAATTTTATGGACGAGCCGGTGCATCAGGTGAATTTTTGCGGCGACCCGCTGTTTTGGAAGATCGGGAAACTGAAAAAAAGTCTTTTCACCCATACCTACGGTTATTACGAAGTGCGCTGCCGGCTTCAACAGCACCCTGAAGCGTGGTGGACGGCGTTCTGGATCCAGTCCCCCGTCATCGGTTCCAGTCTTGATCCCGCCGAAAGCGGTGCCGAAATAGACATTATGGAATGTTTCAGATCCGGAAGTGTCGCTCCCCACAACGTCTTCACCGCCGGATACGGCGTGGATTCCAAGCGGGCGTCCTGCGGCGGCAAAGAGGGTCTTGACCCCAAAGAGTTTCACCGTTTCGGCGTCCTGTGGGATGAAACCGGATATACTTTCTACATTGACGGAGTGGAAGACGGACACATTTCGCAACATGTTTCCAAACGTCCGGAATTCATTCTGATCTCGACCGAGATCAAGGGTTATCGCAAAGCGGACCGCAAAGCACTTCCGGTCGCCGGAAATTTGGCCGGCAAAGATGATTTCGTCGTCGATTACGTGCGTGTTTTCGACCGTCAGCAGTGATGTTGCTTTATCAACCGGAAGGAAAAAATCATGAAGCACATATCCCGTAAGATGCTTGCCGTATTTCTGTTCACCGCGCTGGCGGCGGGCTGTTCCGCGCCCGCCAAAAAACATTTCGACGTCAAAAAATACGAGTACGCCATGGACGAAAAGTACCTTCAGCAGTGGAATGCCGAAGAAAATGCGCGCATTGATCGCGACATTGAAAAATACCGCAAGGCGGACGGCGTTTTCGCGCTTGATGTTCCCGCCGGGACAGTCGTTCAGGTCGAGCAGACGCGACACGCTTTCTTTTTCGGCGCGCACATCTTTGATTTCGATCAGTTGCCGAGCGACGAAGCGAATGAAAAATACAAGGCGATGTGGAAAGGACTTTTCAACTCGGCGACGATCCCTTTTTACTGGAAAGATTACGAGCCGGAACCCGGTTTTTACCGCGACGACATAACGCCGGACAATACGCCGGAATTCTGGCAGAGCCGTCAAGAACCGCACAAAGAGCGTTTCTACCGCAAACCGCCGATCAAAGTTTTGCTTGACTTCTGCGACGCCAATCATATCCGCAAACACGGACATCCGCTCGTGTGGGGGTGCAACAAATGTCTGCCCGCGTGGTATTGGGAGAAACTTCCCAAAGAGATCACGGGATCGGAATTCTTCAAAAAGAATTTCCAGTACAACGACCCCGCGACGAAAACCCTCGGGTGGACGAACTACTGGTGCGTGACGGGCGATCTGACGGAAGAACAATTCGCCGAAAAGTATCCTGATTACTGCAAATTCGTCAACGATTCGTTTATGGACCGCGTCGTCAAGATCTGCGACAAATACGGCGACCGCTTCGACAGTTGGGACGTCGTCAACGAGAGCGTCGTCGATACTATGCCGCGCGAATATCTCGGCAATGCGCCGCGTATGGTTCCGGGCGGCAAAATCACCAAAAGCATCTACGGTGCGATGCCGGGGGATTACGTTTACCGGAGTTTCGAGGTCGCGGCGGCGCATCTGCCCGACCGTGCATGGCTCAACATCAACGACGTGCCGTACCAATATAAAAACGCTCTTTACGTCAAACAGATCAAAGATCTTCTTGCCCGCGGCGCGAAAATCGACGTCATCGGTTGCCAGCTGCATATTTTGCGCGCGTCCG
>JAKSOG010000097.1 GCA_024405715.1 Victivallaceae bacterium
GCCGCGCGCGGATTGCCCAACGCGCCGACGACGCGCGACGCGATCCGCAGTATGACGCGCGACGAAAACATCGCGCTTTTTGAAAAATACCGGATCTTCAACCGGCGCGAACTGGAATCGCGTTTTGAAGTCTCGCTCGAAGATTACCGGCGGAAGATCCGCATCGAAGGCGAGATCGCCGCAGAAATCGCCTCCACGATGCTCCTGCCCGCCGTGCGCGACGAGTACGGAAAATGTCTGCACGCGCTCGAATCCGCGCGGGTGACCGGGATCCGTGCGGGGAACCGTTCGTTGCAAAAAAGAGCCGAACTTTTCGGCGACGGATGCGACGAACTCGCCGAATCTTCCGCGCGGCTCCGCGAAGCGCTCGACGGATCGACGGAAACGATCCTTGACGCGATGCGGCGTCTGCGCGACGTCGCCGACCGTCTCGAACGCGAAACGCCCGATGAAATGTGGCCGTTGCCGAAATACCGGGAAATGCTTTTCATCTATTGAAAAGCGTCCGGAAACGAAACCGTGTGCGTTTCGGCGACTTTGGCGAAGGATTTTGCTTGCAAAATACAAACTGACGATATATATTATAAGACGATATGCCGTTTTTCCGTTTCCCGCGAAGGGAACGGGATCCGCGTGAAAAACGTTTTTGCAAAAAGGTAAAGAAAGATGAAGAGAACTTTTCAGCCCTCGAATCGCCGCCGCAAAAGCCGTCTCGGCTTTTTCGCCCGTATGGCCACCAAAGCCGGACGTCTCGTGTTGAAACGCCGTCGCCAGAAGGGCCGCGCGAAACTGACCGCGTAGTCGGATTCGGAGCACGGGCCGTGGATTTTCAACCCGGCGGCGGGCGCCGGAATTTATCGAAACCGGACAAGCTGACGCTGAAAGCGGATTTCGATTACGTCCGGCAAAACGGACGCAAGTTCGCGGCGGCCGCATTGGTGGCGGTCGTCGCCCCCGGGGAAAAACTCCGTTGCGGTGTCATATGCGGCAAGAAATACAGTCTGCTGGCGGTCAAGCGCAATCGAGCCCGCCGGTTGCTGTGGGAAAGCTTCCGGTTGCTCAAACCGGCGATTTCCCCCTGCACGCTGATTCTGATCCCGCGCCGGGAAATGGCGCTCCGCAACCGGATGCAGGTAACGCGCGAACTGGCGGAAATGCTGGTCAAAGCGGGAAAACTGCCGCGCGAAAGTGCGGCATCGGCGCCCGGATCCTGATCGCGCTGATCAAGCTTTACCAGTGTACGATCTCTCCGTGGTTGCCCTGCCGTTGCCGATTCGAGCCGACTTGTTCCCATTACGCGGCGGAAGCGATCGCGCTTCACGGTGCGGTCAAAGGGACGGGATTGACTTTTTGGCGTTTGCTTCGCTGTCAGCCGTTTTGCAAGGGCGGATACGACCCCGTACCTCCCGTCAAAGAGAAAAAGAAACGATAAAGTAAAATGAAAATTTCCAAGGACATCCTGCTGGCGATCCTCATCAGTGCGGGGATCCTCTTCGCGTGGGAGCCCTTTTGCCGCTGGGTCGGCTGGCTTCCGGAAAAACCGGCGGCGCGCACGACGATGATCGTCCGCACTGCGGAACCGAAACCGGATGCCACCCCCTCCCCCGCACTTGGGATCGCCTCTCCCGCCGCCGAAGCCGTCCCGGAAAAATCCGAAGCGGACACGCCCCGGCACGAAAATGTTTCCCTTGAAAACGATTTGTTGCGTCTTTCCATTTCTCCCGACGACGGGATGATCGGAGCGGCGACGCTTCTTCAATGTGCGAAACGCGACCGCAAAGACGCGATCACGATCGATCAGGCGTTGCGTGCCGACCGGTGCGGCGCGCTCGCTTTCGCCCCCAAAAAGCACGACTGGAAATCGCTCGGCGTCCTCAAAAGCGAATTGCATGGCAACGTCTATCAACTGGAACGGCGTATGCAAACGGCGCAGGGAACGCCTTTCGTCCTGTCGCAAACGTGGACGCTCGGCGCCGGTTCTTATGCGATCGACTATCAGGTTTCCGTCGTCAACGCTTCGTCCCAGCCGCTTTCTTTGAGCGACGTCGTCGTATACGGCGGCGATCTGCTTCCCTGGAACGACGTTTCCGGCGACGCCGCCCGCATCCCGTCGCACCGTTTGAGTTATATGACGATCGAAGGGGATTACGACGACATCAAAGCGGACAAGAAACACGCCAAATTCATGTTGCAGAATCCGCCGCAAGTCCAATGGTGCGCGGTCGGCAACAAATATTTCTGCTCGATCCTGGCTTCCCGGACGCCTTTCACGCTCTTTCAGGCGCAGGAATGGACTTCCGGCGCGAAACCGGTCCCCGTCATCGCGGCGGGCGCCGACCTCGGCGACATCAATGTCGCAGGTCATACGGTGAAAAGTTATTCCTTCCGCTGTTATTGCGGGCCCAAGATCCTCGACCGGCTCGACGATTTTTCGCCGTCGGCGAACCGGGTGATGCATCTGGCGTGGGGACCGCTTGATTATCTCGCGAGATTGTTGCTCTGGCTGCTCGTCAAAATGAATGCGCTTTTCCACAGTTACGGGATCAGCATCATCGCGTTGACGCTGATCGTGCGGATCGTTTTCTACCCCGTGACCGCCAAGGCGAACAATTCGATGAAAAAAATGCAGCTCGTCCAGCCGAAACTCAAAGAGTTGCGCGACAAATACAAAGACAATCCGCAGTTGATGAATGCGAAAATGATGGAACTCTACCGTCAGGAAGGAGTAAATCCTTTCGGAGGCTGTCTGCCCATCCTTTTCCAGATCCCGATCTTTTTCGCGCTGTACCAGATGCTCGACGGCGCGATCCAGCTCCGGCAGGAAAGTTTCCTCTGGTGCGCCGATCTCGCCCAGGCGGATACGGTGGCGCGCATTCCGCTTTATTTCACCAGTCTGCCGTTGAACCCGCTGGTGATCGCGATGACGGTGCTGATGCTCATTCAGCAGAAACTGACGCCGGCGGTCGGCGATCCCGCCCAGCGCAAAATGATGATGATCATGCCGATCGCGATGTTGCTTTTCCTCTACGATCTGCCATCGGGGCTGACGCTTTACTGGACGGTCAGCAACGCTTTCAGCATCGTGCAGATGCAATTGCAAAAACGCAAATCGACGGCGGTTACGGCTTCCGCCGGCAAGTAATGCTTTCTTAAAAAAAAGGAATCCAGAAAATGTCCGAAACCAATCCCAACTTCGCGGCGCAGAGCGAAAAGCTCGTCCGCACCCTCACGACGATGTTCGACTACCTCGGTCTCAACGGCGATCTTCACATCGAGGAAGCCGACGGCAAAATGGCGGTCAAGATCACCAGCGAAGACGCGGGCCGGATCATCGGCCGCCGCGGTCAGACGTTGGAAAGTCTGCAATTGCTCGCCAACCGGATGATGTTCAAGGAAGACGAAAACTTTCCGCTGGTCACGCTTGACATCGACGGGTACGCAGCGGGCGACCGCGAACGTCACCGCTCCGGCGATGAACACTCCGAACGCGGCGAACGCCCCGAACGCTCCGAACGCCGGAGCCGCGGCAACCGCGGAAACGAAAATTCCGTCGGCGCCGAACAACTCGAACAGCAGGCGCGCGACGCCGCCAAGGAAGTCAAACGCTGGGGCGAACCGGTGAAGATGCCGGAAATGAATGCGCATGACCGCCGGATCATTCACCTGACGCTGGAAAACGATCCCGACGTCACCACTTCATCCGAAGGCGAAGGCGCCTACAAAAAAGTCGTCGTTTCTTTGCGAAAAACTGAATAAGAACGCTTGATTTTGTCGCATTGCGCTGTATATTATAGGACAATGCGACTACCAAGTCGGGGTGTGGCTCAGTCTGGCTAGAGCGCTGCGTTCGGGACGCAGAGGCCGGAGGTTCAAATCCTCTCACCCCGACCATTTTTTTTGCCTTGATGGGGTAATTCGATACGCCGCAAATCAACCCGTAAAATCAGCGCACGGCCGCAAATAACATTTGCCCCGTTCGCTTTATTTTACTTTTTGCGCCACTTCCGTTGGTCGTGGCGGTTGATTTTCTTGAGTACGGTTGCTCTCGGCTCCGCCTCGCGCTCGTCGCTCCGCTCCGTCAAATCCTCTCACCCCGACCATTTTTTTGCCCAGAGGGCAAAAAAATAGTGAAATGCGACGAAAGGCGCATTTCGTTTCACAGACGCGGAGCGGCAATTTCACCTTTTTACTCTTTCACCGACCGGAGACGAGCGTCGCGAGAAATGGTAAACATTCGTTTGCCGTGCAGGGCTTATTCTGCGGAAAACTCTTGTTTCAGAAAATCACGGACATACTCCGCTGCCGCCGGACATTTTTCGATCTCGCGGTCACCAAGAATGACGATATCCTGAATTTTTCCCGCTTCCAGCAAACGTCTTGCTTTTTCAAGGTGATAATGCATCGTTTCCGCAGAGTTCGGCAGATAGCAATTGCCGTAGTCGAACATAAAAATGCCGAGCATGATCGGTTTTCCGGAAAAAAACGTGCGGCATTTTTCCACCGTAAGATCCAATTCCGGCAACTCCAACTTGCTCCAGAACCACAGGATCACGTGGTCGATGCAGTCGGCGACAGCATTAAGTTCGCGGGTCATATCGACAAATTCGTGCGCGTAGACCACGCCGTACAACTTCAATTTCGGATTATACTTGTGCAACGCCGCATATATCGCCTGATACTCCTTGCGGGAATACTGCGCCCCGTAATTGCCCGCCATGTCGTCGATGACGCCGCCCTCAATATTTGGATACTGAAGCGAAAATTTGCTCAACAACTCGGCTTCTTCCACATCGGACGCCATTGCCGCGCCTTCGGTACGGCAGTTGCGCCCGAGGTGACAGATCACTTTTTTGCAATCCTTGTGAAGTTGCATCATCTCATCGTTCAGCGGACCGTAGACATACATCACATTGTCGGCGTCGAAATACTTCATCGCCTTGATGCTGGTTTCTTTTTCCATGGAGCCGCCCCAGCTTGGCGTGGGACCGCCCCAGATGTAGACATTTTTCCGTGAAAAGTGTTTCGGTCCGCATGCGGCGAGGTCAAGCTCGTAAAATCGCTTCAGCGCGCTTTCCGACTCCGCCATCACCTTCCGGGTATGTTGCAGATATTCCTCAGAGGCAAACTTGTCGTGATGGGGAATGATCTTGCGCTCTTTCGCCTCAGCCCACACGCGGAGCATTTCCTTGTTGAGAAGCGTTCTTTTTTTCGCCAGTTCGGCAAGTTCGTTGGACATGATCTTTTCCTTTTGGGTTGCTTAAAGCGCCCCCCCCGTCGCGAATCTCCGGTACAAAATTCCGGAATTGATTATTAAATCATATTTCGGCATAAAAAATCCACGGTGCTATAATAATAACATCGTTTCAGCAATTTTTCAAGGTATAACAAGGCTGTTTTATTTTTTTAATATGAAGTTAAAATATATATTTTTTACTGTGACCCCCGAAAACGAGGATGGAGTATTGTATCCTGAAGATTTTGATTTCATCGGCGAGCTGCCGACCTTTCGGAATGCAGAGAATAACTGGCAGCAATAAAAGCGGTTATTTTGCAAAAAACGGCTTTATCCCGGAGGATAACAATTGGAGACGGAAAAGCTGTCTGTTTTTCGGGTCGGCGCAAGGACTTTGCCGGAGAAATTCTCCGTTTATATGGGGTAACAACGCCATTTCAGCAAAAAAGACCTTTCGGTTTGAGGTTAAAATGCCATTGATTTTGAGAGCGAATTTGCACAAAAATCGATAGGACTTTTGTTCGCATCCAACCATAAAAAGTGGAAAGATTCGCCGGTTTAACCTCAAAAACACCCCAAAGAGAGTGCCGTCGGCTTTTCAGCGCAAGGTCGACCATTTTTTTTGCCTTGATGGAGTAATACAACCGCGATGGAATAAAATCGCAAACCGTTTCCCGCCGAAGAACAAGTGTTCCATCCGAAACCGGAGCATAACAAGGGAATTTCACTCCTTGAATTTTTCTCTCCTTTATGTTATATTATGCTGTCTTGTCGCGAACAGGAACGAACGGTTCAAAATCCGAAAACAAACTTGCCGGTCTTTCCGTTTCTTTTGCTGTCGAAATATTGAATTTATTCCATTTTCTCAAAGGTCGATCTGCAATCAAATCGGACGTCCGGTACGAGCATCGGCGCCAATATTCATGAAGCGCAATATGCTCAAGAAAAACAAGATTTCATATCGAAACTTCAACCGGAAATTCGGCAAATAAATCAAAAAAATCGGGAAAAGAAACTTCCCGTCCTCCCCCAAAAATCCCCTATTGCAACCATGATGACGATCTTGAAAAAAATTTCCGCTTTTCGGTTTTGCGTTTTTGCTTTTCTGGTCCTTTGGCACATCGCCGTTTCCGTCATCTGCCAAGCCGCCGCCGGAATGCCGGCGGGTCTTTTTTGGACGCGGCTTGTTTTCGGCATCGTCTTCGCCGCAGTTTGCGTCGGCATCGCCGCACTTTTTCCGCAACGCAACTTAAACATCCTGGGCGCAGAAATCGTTTTCGCCGTTTTCATCTGGTTCCAGATGTGCGAATACACCTGCTTTTTCCTGCTCCGGACGAGTTTCAACGACGTTTTTCTCGCTTCCTTCAATTACGATTCTTTCGCCTGTTTCGCGGGCGATTATGTCCGCGAACTGTCATTGCTCGGCGGAAGTTTCCTGCTTGCGCTCGCCCTGCCCTACCTCGCGTTGTTTTTCCCGCGGTCCGAACCGCTTTCAAAAAAGCTGCGCATTTCCATCGCTCTTGTTTCTCTGATTTTCGGCATTGCGGTATGCCTTGTCCTCGACAATCCGCTGAAAAACTTCGCCGTCGCATCCCGTGAATTTCATCGCGCTTTCAACGTCCATGCGGAAAAAATCCCGGTCGGCGACTGGAAAAAATACGGGATATCCTATTGCCCCTATACGCCGGAGACCGTCCGCGCCACGCCGGGAAAAAACATTCTGATCATCCATCTCGAAAGTCTGGACAAAGGGTTTCTGGATGAAAAAATGTTTCCGGGGCTGTGCCCGACGATCAACGCATTATACCGTTCCGACAAAAATCTCGCTTTCGACAAACTCTGTGGCAACGGGATGACTTTTCAAGCGACGTATCACTGCCTGACGGGAACACAGTATTTTCACAACGTCAACAGTACACGTGGTCCCCACAACGACGCCTTTGGAAATCAACTCTGTTCGCTGCCGCAAATCCTGAAAAAGGCGGGATATTCCACAAGTTACATCAAAAACGCGGAATACTCTTTCACCGGGACCGGAGATTTCCTGAAACACAACGGCGTTGATACGCTTCTGTGCGGAGAGAGCGTTCCGGACAAAAAAATGTTTGAAATCGCCGCCGACGAATTTGAAGCGCTGGCGAAAACGGGACGACCATTTTTTCTCCACATACTGAACTTCGACACGCATTCCCCCAACGGACACATACATCCGGATTCCCTTCCCTACCGAGGGGCAAGCGGCGAAAAATACGGGAAACTCCTGACCGCAGTCCACACACTGGATGCTGAACTTCGCGCTTTTCTCGAAAGAGTCCAAAAGGATCCCTCGTGGGAAAACACGGTCGTTTTCATCGGGTGCGCCCATCCGTACTATCCCCATGTCCCGTAAACCGGAAAAGAATCGCTT
>JAKSOG010000098.1 GCA_024405715.1 Victivallaceae bacterium
TCCACGCCCTCGATGGGCATGGCGTTGTAGATGGAGGCGCGCATGCCGCCCACCGAGCGGTGCCCCTTGACGGAAACGAGGCCGTTTGCAGAGGCTTCCTTGCAGAAAGCGGCGTCCAGATCGGCGGAATGCGTTTTGTCGAGAAGCTCACGGGGGGTCCCCGTATCGAGGATGTTGCCGTCGTCCATGGCGATCAGGTAGTCGAAACGCTGCGCCTCATCCATGTAAGCGGTGGCGACAATCACGCTCAAATCGGGTTGTCCTTCACGGATGTGGTCGATGAGATCCCAGAACTGGCGGCGCGCCAGCGGATCGACGCCCGTCGTCGGTTCGTCGAGCACGAGCAGATCGGGATCGTGGATCAGCGAACAGCACAATCCCAGTTTCTGTTTCATCCCGCCGGAAAGTTTTCCCGCAGGACGGTCGAGAAACCGGTAAAGTCCCGTGCTTTTGGTCAGCCGGTCGATGCGGCGGCGACGTTCGGCGGCGTTGTGTCCGAAAAGCCGTGCGAAAAATTGCAGATTTTCTTCGACCGTCAGCGTGAAGTAGAGATTTTTTCCCAACCCCTGCGGCATATAGGCGATCTTGGGGCAAATGCGGTCGCGGTGGTCGGCGTCGCGCATATCTCCGCCGAGGACGGAAAGTTCGCCCTCCTGCATGGCGTGCACGCCGGTGATGAGCGAAAGCAGCGTCGATTTGCCGACGCCGTCCGGGCCGATCAGCCCGATCCGTTTCCGGGAAGGGATCGCCAGCGAAACGCCTTTCAGCGCGACGGTTTTTCCGTAACGCAAAACCAGGTCGTGAAATTCGACGACCGGACGATCTTCGGCGGCGGCGTGACTCATGATTTTCTCCGGCTGGAGCGGATCCTTTCCGCGCTATTGGGCGCAGACGGGTTCGGGGCAATCCTTCCAGGACGCCTCGGGATCGAGCTTCACCCAGGCGACGCCGGGGATGCCGGTCTTGACGTCGGAAATGTATTGCGCGAGCAATTCCGCGTTGAGGTTCGCTTTGATGCGGAACATCAGCTTTTCGCGCTCGACGCGGGTTTCAACCGTTTTGGGCGTGAATTGCGCCACCGGATCGATGTAGGTGATCTTCGCGTCGAAAGCATAATCGGATCCGGCGTCGAAAATCAATTTCACTTCGGCACCCATTCGCACCTGTCCGACGATATTCGTCGGCAAAAAGAACGTAAGATATGCGTCGGTCAGATTGACCAGATTCATCGCGCGTCCTCCGGCGCTGAGGACTTCGCCTTCCCGCGCGAGGATGTACTGGATGCGGCCGTCGTACATGGCGACGAGCAGACTGTCGTCGATGTCCGCTTCGATCTTCTGCAACGCGGCCTGCTGTTCGGCGATGCGGCCTTCCGAAGCGACGACGCTCGCGCGGGCATATTCCAGATCGGCTTCGGCGCGGTTGAATTCCGTTTCGGCGTCGTCAAAACTTTTTTGACTGCTTGCCTGCGTGGAAAGAAGTTTCCGTTGCCGCTCGTATTCTTTTTTCGCCCGGGCGAAAACGCTTTCTTTCTGCTTGACGGAGGCCTGCGCCATCGCCAGTTCCCCCTGTTGGACTTTGATCTTCGCGAGAACGGAGGCCTTTTCCGCTTCGAGGGTGTTGGTTTGCATCTGCACGAGTTTGTCGCCTTTGCGGACGACATCGCCCTCTTCGACAAAAATCTTTTCGATTTTTCCCGGCAGTTTCGCCGCGACGTAGATTTCCGTCGCTTCAAGACGGCCGTTGCCGCTGTAGAATTTCGGGTAGCGCATTGCCAGATCATTCTGGTAGTCGATATAAAGATAGATGCCGATCCCGATGACGGCGGCGACGACGATCCCGATGATCAAAAACTTTTTCATAATGGAATTCCTTTGAATATGTGATGATCCGTGTCTTTTTCATAAAATATATCATCCCGGCCGCTTCTTCAAGCGCGCAGCGCGCGCGTTGCAAAAAAAAAAGCCGGATCGACGTTTGCCGATCCGTCGCGGAATGCCGTGAAAAACGGATTATTCGTCCCGTTTGGGTTCTTCGTAACCTTTGCCGCTGCCGTCCGCGAGACGTCCTTCGTTGGGATAGAGCCAGAATTTGTTACCTTCGGGAGCTTTGTAGAAGCCGGTGTTCTGGCTGGAGAACCAGCTGCCTTTGCGGCCCTTGATGCCCCGGGTGTTTCCGCCGAGGTAAAAGATCGTGCCGAAATCTTCGTGATTGGGCTGCAATCCGGTATCCGAATCGGGATCTCCGACGAAGTCCGCGGCGACGGCGGAAGCGGGACGGCCCGTCAGCGTCTGGTCGCCGGCGACCATGCCGCTGGCGTAAGCATAGGTGACGTTGCGGTCCGGATCGCTTTGAGCGTTGATGTCGCCGTAGGTCAACTTGGCTTCGCTGCCGTTGGTGCCGGGTTTGGCGGTCGTGGAGGGACAGATGTAGATCTTGTAGTCGGTCAGGAATCCGGTACCGCGCAAAAGATCAAGTATGCAGTCGGATTCAGGACCCTTGACTTCCACCGCCGTATTGCTGCCGTCTTTGTAATACTGCCCGTCGTAGTTGGGCAGACGGTCGTCGTAACTTTGCGAATAAATGAGGAGCGATTCACCGATGCCTTTGAGGTTGCTCAAACAGCTGGTCTGGCGGGCGCTTTCGCGCGCTTTGCCGAGGGTCGGCATCAGCATACCGGCGAGGATGCCAATGATCGCGATCACGACCAGAAGTTCGATCAGAGTGAAAGCGTGAAACTTTTTCATAGTTCCGGTTCCTTCGTTTTGTTTCCGTATGAACGGTTGAAATAAATCCGTACAGATTTAGTATACAGCGGGAAAACTGTTTTTGCAAATCGTTTTCGGAAAAAACTTTTGTTTTCTTCGGGACGAAAACGTCAGGCGTTCTTTCTGCCGACGATTTTTTCGATGAAAAAACGGGGCCGGGCGCGGACGTCGGTGTAGATGCGGCCGATGTATTCGCCGATGACGCCGATGCCGATCATCTGGATCCCGACCAGAATGAAAGTGACCGCAAAGAGCGTGAAAACACCCGCGTTGCCCCAGGTGTCGCCGCCCGGACACAGCCGCCGGACGATGATGTAAAGACTCAGCAGAAAACCGAAAAGTCCGGCGCCGAGCCCGAAATAGGTCAGTATCCGCAGCGGCAACGTGGTCATGCAGGTCAAAAGATTGAACTGCAGATTGATGAGTTTCCAAAGCGAATATTTGGAATCGCCGACGGTACGCGCGGCGTGGGCGACGGGGATCTCGGTCGTGCGGCGGGCGAAACCGTTGCCCAGCACGGGGATGAACGTACTGCGCTCGTGGCATTGCAGCATCGCGTCGACGACGCCGCGGCGGTAGGCGCGGAGCATACAGCCGTAGTCATTCATCATCACGCCGGTCGCCGCACGCGCGGCGCAGTTGACGACTTTGGAAGCGTAACGGCGGAAAAACGTGTCGCGCCGGTTCTGACGGATCGTGCCGACGACGTCGTTGCCTTTTTCGGCGGCGGCGATGAGGTTGGGGATCTCTTCCGGCGGGTTCTGGAGGTCGGCGTCCATCGTGACGACGAGATCGCCGCGCACCAGGGAAAATCCCGCCATGATGGCGTTGTGCTGACCGTAGTTGCGGTTGAGGATCACGGCGACGACCTGATCGGGCCGCGCTTCGGCGGCGCGGACGATTTTTTCGGCGGAATCGTCGGAACTGCCGTCGTCGACGAGGATGAATTCGAAGCGGCGGCCGATCTCGTCGAGCACGGCGAGGGTGCGGCTCAAAAGTTCATCAAGACAGCCGGATTCATTGTAAACCGGTACGACGACGGAAACGAAATCGACGCGATTGGCGCTTTCCATAATGCTCTTTTCTCCTTTACGGGGTTGCTTTTCTCTGTACGGTCCCGGAAAACAGCGCGATTCCGGCGGGCGTTTCATCCGCCGACGGGATCGTGCCGCACTCCGGCTTCGACCAATCCATTCCGAAATCCCGTCCGGTCCGTTCGATTTCGGCAAGGAAAATATCTTCGTCGGGCGCGATGACCGCTACGTCGCCGCCCCGGTTCCTTTCCAGAAACGCAAAGAGCTGTTGTACGCGGTCGTTCCCGGTGATTTCCGTCGCCGGAATCGCCGCTTCGCCGTAAAAAAGCGTGAAACCGTCCGCCGGTCTTCCATAATATAAAATAGCGTCGGCGGAGAGTTTTTTCAACCGCGGACGGATCCGGGCGACGGCGAAATCGCGTCCGGCGCGGGGGTAGGAAAAAGCGGGACGAAGCGCGTACAACGCCGTCGCGGAGAGAAACAACGCCGCCAATACTGTGGCGCCGCACCGGCGCGGCAATGCCGTGAATTCCGCGCACGGGCGTTCAAAAAGCAAAAGCGCGAGTGCGAGAAATCCCGCCGCCGGGACCAGCGCCACCCGCGCCGTCGGCAGGGGGGCGCCGAAAATGCTTTCCCATGCCGGAAGAATGACGAAGGATGCGAATGCGACCGCCGCGACAAGCAAAACCAGCCAGCGGACGACGAGGTCGATCCGGGAATCGGAAAAGACGTTTCCGCCGTTTTCGTCGCCGGTCAGCGCGGCGGCGGTCGAAATCATCGCCGTCGCGATGAAAGGAAGCGTCGCGCCGAGTCCGCCGATGAGATCGGCGGGGATCGCGATCAGACCGAGTGCGCCGCACGCCGCCAGAAAACTTTTGCGCGTCACGTCCAGCCGGGAAAGGGAAAACAACTGCAACAACCACGCCGCGACGGCCCAGATCGTCCAGGGGAAAAGCGTCCGCAGGGATATGTCCCGCGCCGCGTCCGCCCATTTTTCTGCGTCGCTCCAGGAATCCGGCAACGGCGCCAGAATGCCGCGCCGTTGCAACAGGAAAGCTCCCGCCGTTGCGGCGACGGCGCAGACACACCAGAAGAAAAGCCGTCGTTTCGAGAAGTTTTCGCGGATGCTTTTCCGTCTGGACAAGGCAAGAAAAAACGCCGTAGCCATCCGCATCGCGACGCTCCGCCAGGAACCGAAAAGCGCCGCCGACAAAAGCAGAAAGAAAAAGAGCGCGGGGCGGAAAAAAGACCGTTTCGGAACGTCGCAAAAGAGCGCGGCGAGCGCCAGCATTCCGCAGGCGGCGGCGATGGTCGAACCGTCGAAAGTATGCGCGCAATGGAGAAATACGCCGTTGCCGAGCAGCAGAAATCCGGTCAGTAACGCGCTTTTCCGGCCGAAAAACGCGCGGCAAAGCAACATCGAGCCGCAAAGAAAAAGCAACGCGCCGAATATCGACATCAAGTGCAGGGAAAAGTCATTGACGCCGAAAAAAGCTCCCGCTTTGCCGCCGGCCCACAGCAACGGCAGGGAAAGACCGTCGATGCGCCGTCCGTTGAAATGCGGGATCATCTGTGGATCGGCATCCGTCATTTCCCGCACGGATTCCGCGAAAACGGCTTCTTTGCCGCGCAATGCGTCGCCGCCGGGAAAAAGGAAAAGCAATCCGACGGCGACGATTCCGAAGAAAATTTCGCCGCGCCGGAGCCCGTCGAGGGAAAAAACGCGCTTGTATCGGCGTGCCGTCATCGCGTCACGCCAGAACTTCGCGGATCGCCGCGACGACATCATCGACGTCGCCGTCGGTCATCCCGGGGAAAAGCGGCAACGAGCAGATGTGATCGCTGTTGTATTCCGTATCGGGCAGGACGCCGGGGGCGAAAGCGTATTTCTCGCGGTAGAACTTCTGCAGATGGGCGCAACGGAAATGCAATCCGGTGCCGATGTTGCGCGCTTTGAGTTCGTTCATAAAAGCGTCGCGTCCGATTTTCGGAGATGTCACGCGCACCACGAAAAGATGCCACGCATGGACGAAATCGTAATCGGGATCGCCGAGCGGTGAAATTTCCGGGATGTCGCGGAGTTTTTCACGGTAGAGCATCGCCAGTTCCCGGCGGCGGGCGTTGATTTTTTTCCATCTCCGGAACTGGTTCAGACCGAGCGCCGCCTGCATATCGGTCAGATTGTATTTGAATCCCGGCGAAATAACTTCCGCCTGGGGACTGCGGCCGCGGTTCTGACGGTCGAAAGCGTCCATCCCGATCCCGTGGAATTTCCAGCGGCGCACCCGGTCGGCGAGATCCGCATCGTCGGTGACGAACATGCCCCCTTCGCCGCAGGTGATGTTTTTGATCGCGTGGAAACTGAAAATCGAAGCGTTGCGCCGCCCGATGTGTTCGCCTTTGTAAAACGTGCCGAGCGCGTGCGCCGCGTCTTCGACGACGGGGATGTTTCCGGCGACGGCGCGGATCGAATCCAGATCCGCCGGGGCTCCGGCGAAATGCACGGGCACGATCAGTTTTGTCTTTTCGGTGATCGCCGCGCGGATCGCATCGGGGCGTACGAGCAACGTGTCGCGGTCGACTTCGACGAAGACCGGTTTCGCGCCGACAAGTTCGATCATATTGGCGATCGAAACCCAGGTCATCGACGGCGTGATGACTTCGTCGCCCGGACCGATGCCGAGGACTTTGAGCAGAATGTGCATCGCGGCGGTCGCGCTCGAAAGGGCGACCGCGAAACGGCATCCGGTCAAATCGGCGACCGATTTTTCAAATTCACTGTTGGCGGGACCGTTGGTGATCCATCCGGAACGCATTACGTCGCCGACGGCGGCGATGTCGCTTTCGTCGATCGAAGGGCGCGTGAATGGTAAAAAATCTCTGCGCATAATATGAATCAATCCTCTTTTTTGACTTCTTCCCAGATCCGGTCAAGATCGGCGGGAGAAGATCCGTTCATCGCGGTTCCGCGTTCGGCGAGAATTTCCTCGACGCGGCGGAAACGCCGTTCAAATTTGGAATTCGCCCGGCGCAGTAATTCTTCCGCCGTGGCGCGACCGCGTTTGCGTGTGAGATTGACGACGGCGAAAAGCAGATCGCCCAGTTCTTCATCGACGGCGTTTTCGTCGTTCTGCGCCAGCGCGTCGGCGACTTCGCGGCTTTCCTCGGCGACTTTGGCGGCGGCGCCGGAAGCGTCCGGCCAGTCGAATCCGCCTTTGGCGGCGCGCGACTGGAGTTTTTCCGCGCGGTCGAGCGCCGAAAGACTCTGCTGGACGCCGTCGAGCAGTGATTTCACTTCGGCGCGCCCCGGTTCGGCGGCTTTGATCTTTTCCCAGAGTTTCAGCACTTCGTCGGGCGTTGCCGCCTGCGCCGAACCGAAAACGTGTTCGTGGCGGCGGATCATTTTGGCGATCACATGCGCCCAAACGTCGGGAAGGGTGAATTCGTTTTTTTCTTCGGCGACGGCGACTTGCAGAAAAACGTTCATCATCACGTCGCCGAGTTCATCGAGGATCTCGTTTTTGTCGCCGCCGTCGAGCGCTTCGACCAGTTCCGCGCACTCGTTGCGGAGACAGCG
>JAKSOG010000099.1 GCA_024405715.1 Victivallaceae bacterium
ATTTATACGCACCGGATTGTCTCCTGAAAAAATCGTTTTCCGACACATCGTCATACATTAGCGTCAATGCGCGTTTTTTTCAAATGAACGCGGGGAAAAAAGCGGAGAAATGACTGCTCCGGCGACCTTGGAGTTAAGCGTAAACCGTCGGAAGCCGGAAAACATGGGCCGCATTGTCGCTGCCGACGCAACTTGTCTCCGGATATTCCATTGTTTTAGAAAAAACAACACCTGTTCACTTTCTTATAACATAGGTTATGAAAGCAAAAAAGCAAGTTCCTCCGACATTCTTTCTGCCATTTGGTTGCCTCCCGTCGGACAAGCGTTTCGGAATGGGAAAAGCAGATCCCCCCGTTGATTTTATTCAAGCGCACCCCGGTTGAACGAAATCCGGGGGGGTGGGGGAGGCGGGGGCGCAAGGTGCGCATTGATTTTTCAACGACTTGCAACGTTCCAAAAAAGCGTGGATCTATCGCGGAATCTCTTTCCCCGGATGAATGACCGGCCCGATAAATTCATTGTGGGAACGCCCGTTGTACCAAAGCAACCACATGTCGTGCTCTTTGTCATAAACGACGGAAGGTTTATAGCAGGCGCTATCCGCAGAATCAAAAACAAGAAATCCAGTTTGCAGGAAAGCTAAATTTCCGGTTCATAGAAACAACCTATTTGCATTTCCAATTTAAATACACAAATCAATTGTGCGTCATCAATCCCGGTGGCGTCTTAAACAGGAAAGAACGAAACATGAAATATGCCGTTCCCGTTTGGAACTGGAGTACCCCATTCACATCCAACAGGCAATTTTCCTCATCTCCGCAGTGCTGCGTCATATTGCGGCAAAGCACTTCTCTCGACTCCAGCATAAACGACTTGAGAATGCGGCATATCCGACCTTTTTCACAAACCGACGAAGAACCCCCAAAAATCATACAAATTCAGGCATTTGAAATTTGACAGCCGGAAAAGAGAATGATACATTACAATATTCTGACATCTGACACAAAACAACCAAAAAGGTTCTCGTGAGTGCAATTTATGATGGATTGATGTATCTTACAGGCTGGCCGCTCGCCGTCATTCTGATTGCGGGCGGATTGTATTTCACGGTCCGAACCGGATTTCCTCAGCTGAATATGTTGCGCGAATCGTTTCGCGTTATCTTTGAAAAGCCGCAAGTATCCGGGCATATGTCCTCATTCAGCGCGCTGATGATTTCGACAGCGTCGTGCGTGGGCCCCGGAAATATCATCGGAGTTTCCACGGCACTTTGTATCGGCGGAGCGGGGAGCATATTTTGGATGTGGCTGACGGCACTGATCGGCGGGGCCTCAGCATTTGCAGAATCGACGCTTGCACAGATCTATAAACGGAAAAATCCTGACGGCACCTGCTACGGCGGACCGTCGTTTTACATCGAAACGGCATGCCGCAGCAAATTTCTGGCGGTCATTTTCGCGATTGCATTGATTGCCGCTTACGGAATTGGCGACAATATGCTCACCTCTTACAATCTGCAAAGTTCTTTTCAGAATTTTGCCTTTTATCAAGAAAACAGCCGCTGGATTACCTGGTTTTTCGGCGCAGTCATTGCGGCCTGCTTTCTGCTGACGATTCTCGGCGGGGGGGCGCGGATTGCAAAAGCCAACTGTGTCATAGTTCCGGTAATGGGCATTTTTTACATTCTCATAACGGCAATCGCATTATACATCAACTTCCGGAACATTCCCGGAATGTTCATGGAAATTTTCCGCAGCGCTTTCGATTTCAAAGCAATTTTCGGCGGATTTACCGGATCCGCACTGATCATGGGGATGAAACGCGGTCTCTACTCCAACGAAGCCGGTGTCGGTTCTGCCCCCAATGCGGCAGCCGCGGCGGAAGTATCACACCCGGTCAAACAGGGTCTGGTTCAAATGCTCTCTGTTTTTATTGACACCCATCTGATTTGTACGGCAACAGCGCTGATGTGTCTCTCATCCGGGGTTGTACCGACAAAAGAATTGACCGGAGCCCCCTTTGTTTTGCAGGCACTTCAGGAAACATTCGGGATAATGGGTCCGCTATTCATTGTACTGGCAATGGTGCTTTTCTCCTTTACAACACTGCTCGGCAACTTCTATTATGTGGAAAACAATTTTGCCTGCATTTTCGGACGCCAGCCGGGAAAAGTTTCGCTGCTACTCATCCGGATTGCCGACGCAGTGCTGATTTTTTTCGGAGCCAGTATGAAACTTGATGTCGCATGGAATATTGCAGACATTACGCTGTGCATTCTCGCTTTCATCAACGTCCCGGTGTGCATTATAATCGGCGGAACCGCCTGTCAGGCACTGAAACACTACCGGGAACAGCTGAAATCAGGCATGGATCCGGTTTTCCGCGCCGAAGATATCGGTCTCCGGCAATCCACGGATTTCTGGCACGGATGATTGCTTCCCCCGCGCACACAGTTTTTAGCAGAGAATCGGGAAGTCCGATTGCCGCAGCGGCTGAATTTGAACATTTGGTATTGCCCCAAATGTTGTGATGAAATATAACACTTGACAAAAGTGCATTTGACCATTAAACCAAAACGAAAACTTGTCAGGACTTAAATCCCCACGCGAAAGAGAGAGAATCGGGAGAATGGAGAAAAACGGCGTATTTTCAGCCGTTTCCGGTCAGCCGTAGAATTCTCTCTTTGCGGCTTTATTGTCATAAATCCTTGGTGTTTACCGTACAAAGACAAAAGAAAAGGCAGGTGTGCGATTGGACACATCTGCCTGTAACTTTTCTAAATGGTGGAGGTGAGGGGAGTTGAACCCCTGTCCCGATAGGGCGTGAAAACGACGTCTACGTGCTTGTTCCGTCTTTGCTGCTTATCGTCCTTGACCTTGCCGTCGGACAGGCGGGCTGTCGGACTATCCGCTCTTGGTTCTCGCCAAAGTCCCGAACGGCGGGGACTTTCGCCAGGGTGCAGATTGACGCCGCTTTTGCCTTAGCACCCGGTCGGGCAAAGCGACGTGGCGGAACTAAGCCGCCAGAGCAAACTCTTCGTTCGCAGGTATCTTTTCGACCGATGATTTACGAGGCCAACGGTCGTCCTCGGCACGCAGTCGATCTCTTGTCGTACCGGTCGAATCCGGAACACCCCCAAAAGATTTTTTTTTTCTTGCGCAACGCATAATATAAAACGCTTTCTCTTTTTTGCAAGCGCTTTTTCTTGCTTTTTTCAAGCGGACGCAGTAGATTATGCAAAAAAGGAGTCTCCGCTTATGAAAATGGTGTTTCACGTTCTTTTTCTCCTGGGGAGCGTTTCGCTCGCCGCTGCGAATTTCCTCACTCCGCAGTCGCCCGACGATGCAAAAGTTTCGCTCCTGCGCCGCGAACACAAAAACTATTTCGCGCAATTCGCCAAAGCGCCGGAAGTGCAACGCGACTGGATCTCCCTTCGCGGACAGAATGATCTTTCGACCCCCGCTGAAGTTTTCATTTCTCCGGAGAAAGAATTTCCCGGCGTCGAAATTTCCGTTTCGCCCGACTTTTCCGATGCCCGGCGCTTCGCCGTCGACTCCAAAGGGCGCGTCCGCCCGGGCGCGTTGCGGATGGATACCAAATATTATTGGCGCGGCGTCGCTTCCGACGGACAAACCGGAAAAACGCATACTTTCATCACCGGTCCCGGCGCGCCCCGCTGGATCTTCGCCCCCGGTCTTTCCAACGTCCGCGATGTCGGCAACTGGAAATCCGCGCGTTTCGGCGGCACGGTGCGTCAGGGACTTCTTTACCGCGGTTCCGAATTCGACGACCATATGAAAATCACCGACGAAGCGAAAGATATCCTGCTGAACGATCTTAAAATCAAGACAGATCTCGATCTGCGCGGCGCGCGCTTTTCCGAAGAAAAAGGGTATCACCCCGTTTTCGAGGGTAAACTTCAACGCTTCCTTTTTCCCATCGACTCCTACGCGAAGATGATCGACCCCGTAACGAAAGGGGAAGTTTTCCGCAATATTTTTTCCGTCCTCGCCGACGAAAAGAATTATCCCGTTTACGTCCATTGCTGGGGAGGCGCCGACCGTACCGGCACGGTGATCTTTTTGACCGAATGCATCCTCGGACTGGCGGACGAAGACCTTTTCCGCGATTATGAATCGACTTCCTTCGGCGCTTTCGGCGAACGCAACTGGCGCACCAAAGACAGCAAAGACAGCGACTTTTACGGAATGCTCAAAAAACTCGACGCCTACGGGAAACCGGGCGATCCTTATTCGGTCAAAGGGGAAAACTTCCTCCGCGCCTGCGGCGTGACCGATGAGGTCATGCGGAAAATCCGCACGATTTTACTGGCACAGTAAAAAACGTCCGGTGAAAACTTTCAATCGCGGTAGGCGACGGCGCGTTCAAAAAGCGCCGTTTCCCCTTTGGACGGCGGCGCCGTGCAAATCGTCGCGATGACCGCGGCGGCGGCGCCCGTGAAAAATCCGGGGAAAAGTTCGTAGATCCCCGTCGCGGATGCGGCAAAGAGAAACGCGATGTCGGCAAGCGCGCCGACGATGATGCCCGCCGCCGCCCCGGCAAAATTGAAACGCTTCCAGAAAAGCGACAGCAAAATCGCCGGGCCGAATGCCGCTCCGAATACCCCCCAGGCGTTGCCGACCAAACTCATGATCGAACCCGCTCCGGGCATACATGCCAATGCCAGCGCCGCAAAAGCCACCAACAGAACGACGATGCGGCCGATCCACATGATGCGCTTGTCCGTCATACGCTTGGTCCCGAAAAGCGGTTTGCAGATGTCGCTCGCCAGCGCCGATGACGCGGAAAGCAGCTGACTGTCCGCCGTACTCATCGACGCCGCCAGCACCGCCGACAGCAGGATCCCTGAGATCACCCCGGGAAAAATCAGTCGTACCATCTGAACGAAAACGAGTTCATTTTTGCAGATGTCCTCATTCATGCCGAGCGTCCGGCGTCCGACAATGCCGATCAGCGCGGCGAAAATCACGATCAGCACCGTCCAGGAAATGCCGATGATACGCGATTTTTTCAATTCCGCATCCGACCGGATGCCCAGGAAGCGGATGATGATATGCGGCATTCCGAAATAGCCGAGTCCCCATGCCAGACCCGAAAGGATTTTTTTCCAGTCGCCGAAAAGATCCCAGTAATCGGGATCGGCGATTTTTTCCGGTGAAACTTCCAGCACGAATGCCGCGCAAATCGGAGCGATCAGCATGGCGCCGAGGATCAGCAATCCCTGAAAGAAATCCGTCCAGCAGACCGCTGCAAAACCGCCGAGAAACGTATAGCCGACGATGATGAAAACCGCGACCAGCATCGCCGTATCGGGCGCGATGCCGATGACTTTGTGAAAGAGAATGCCGCACGCTTTGACGCTGGACGCCATGTAAACGGTGTAGGCGACAAGGAAGACCAGCGCGCAGACGATCTGCAGGACTTTGGATTTCGACAGAAAACGGTTGGAAAGATATTGCGGCACCGTGATCGCATCGCCGGAGACAATGGAAAACCGCCGGAGCCGCGGCGCTTCAATGATCCAACAGCACGCATAGCCGAGCGCAAGGCCGAAGGAAATCCACACTTCGCCGAGACCGTAGGCGTAAATCGCCGTCGGCAATCCCATAAGCACCCATGCGCTCATGTCGGATGCACCCGTCGAAAGCGCGCTGACCCATGCGCCCAGATTGCGGTTGCCGAGGAAGTAACTTTTTTCGCCGCCGTCCTTGTCTTTGCAGAAAAAATAAATGCCGACGGCGAGCATGAAAATAAGATAACAAATAAAAACCGTGATTTCCGCAGTATTCATGATTTTGGTCCGTTTTTATTTTCTTTAAAGCGTTGCGTATCGAAATTTCATACTATATCCCCCGCTTGCCGATTTTACAAAAAAAGGACTGGATTTTTCGGGAAAAGATGATAATGTATGCCATCCGGTAAATACGAAAAACAGCGGGAGTTGGATGATGCGTCGTCTTTTTATTTCCATTACGGTTTTCGCCGCGTCGCTTTTGATGACGGGATGTTCCTCGTCGCAGGGGCTTTTCGGCGTCAAAATGTGTGCCGTTTATCACGCATGGGATTCCGGCGCGTTTCATTTGCAGGAGGCGTTGGAAAGCGACGTTTCTCCCGATGATCCGGCGCGCGGGCAGTTTCTGATGTTTCTCGCCGTCTGTGAGATGCACCGGGGGATGATCATGGAAATGCACGCGGATTTCGACGCCGCCGAGAAAAAAGGCACGTTCCCCGAGCAGTTTCTGGTGCGCGCCCAGTGGTATTGCCGCGCCGGTATGCCCGACCGCGCGGAAAAAGAACTGGCGAAATTCGACGCGGCGGTGAAGCGCGGCGTCGATCATGACCGGCTGCTTTATTCCCGATATCTCATGCTTTGCACCTTTGACCGGGACGAGTGGAAACGGCTTCGCGACGATGCGGAACTTTACCGCGCCATGCTCGACAAAAAGCGGGACGATTGTATGGAGAATTTACAACTGCTTCGCGCCGACGGGGAAGCCGAAGCGGTTCCTGCCGTGTTGCGTTCCGTGCCCGACCCCGCCTGGAAACAAGTGCGTTTCGGCATGACGACCCGTGAGGTCGAGACATTGATCGGCGCGCCGCAAAAAGAAATCTCTCCGCGAGGATTTCAGCAACAGCTCGTCCGGATCTATCCGCGCGGCGGACGCCTTTTCGGTTTCTGCTTTTCCGATAAGACCGGACGGCTCGGCGACCTTCGTATGAGCCCCGACGCATTGGATGACGCGCCGGAAAAGTGACGCCGTTTTTTCCCCGTGCTTACGACTGGACCATCGTGCGGCGGAAACGGGAAAGCGAAATGACGAAAAGCACCGCTCCGATGATGAAAAGTTTGAACATCGGATACCAGACGACGGAAATCCCCGCGCCCCGGTAGAGGATCGCCTGACTGATCTCGACCATCTGGGTCGTCGGCGCCGATTGCATGACCAGTTGGAGCGCGTCCGGCATACTCTCTTTGGGCGTGAATCCGCCGGAAAGCACCAGCATCGGGATCAGAAAGAGAATGATCATCATTCCGAGTTGCGGCATATTTTTAGTGAAACAGGCGAGAAAGATCCCCAGCGACGTCACGGCGAAAAGATGGATCTCCACCCCTACGAAAAAGAGCGCCGTCGAACCTTCGATCGGCATTCCGAGCACCCCCTGGATCACGGTGAAAAGCGATACGGATGAAGCCAGCAATACGACCAGC